>JAJEIH010000152.1 GCA_022827685.1 Alphaproteobacteria bacterium | reverse complement strand
GGCAGGTTCCAGTCGCGGATCAGCTGCGCAATGCCGGCCGTGCCGACGCCGCCTTCGGCGGTCAGCTCCAAATACATCGCCGTACCGCCGAAGATGCAAAGCCAGAAGAACGCGATCGTGGTCGGCACGAACATGACGCCGACCATGAACTCGCGAATGGTCCGTCCCCGGCTGATCCGCGCGATGAACATGCCGACGAAGGGCGCCCAGGAGATCCACCAACCCCAGTAGAAGATGGTCCAGCCGCCCTGCCACGAGGCAGCGCCCTTATCGCTGAAAATCTGGAAGCCCATCGGAATGGCGTTCCACAGATAGTCGCCGATAGTCGTGATGAAGAAGCCCATCAGCCAATTGAACGGCCCACCGAACAGGAAGAAGGCCAGCAAAACCGCGCTCAGCCAGATATTCCATTCGGAAATGATGCGGATGCCGTTGCCGACGCCCGAGACAGCGGAGAGGGTCGCGATGATCGAGATCACGATGATCAGGACGATCTGCGTCGCGATGCCGGGATCGAGCCCGAACAGCACATTCATGCCGGTCGCCATCTGGGTCACGCCGAGGCCGAGCGAGGTGGCGACGCCGAAGACCGTCCCGAACACCGCGAGCAGGTCCACGCCATGCCCGATGGGCCCGTAGATGCGCTCGCCGATGATCGGGTAGAGCGCCGAGCGCAGGGTAAGCGGCAGCTTCTTGCGGAAGCCGAAATAGGCCAGGCAGAGCCCGATGATCACGTAGATCGCCCAGCCGTGGAATCCCCAGTGGAAATAGGTCACGCGCATCGCATGCACGGCGCGGTTCATGTCCATGTCGGTCACGCCGACAACGTCCGCATGGGGATTGTTCGGATAGCCCCATGGCTGGGTATTGTCGAAATAGAACATCGGCTCGGCGACCCCGAAGAACAGGATGCCGATGCCGACGCCGGCGGAGAACAGCATCGCGAACCAGGAGAAGTTGCTGAACTCCGGCCGCGAGTCGTCGTCTCCGAGGCGGACCGACCCGTGCCGCGAGCACATCAGGTAGAGGCAGACGAACACCAGGAAGACGACGATGAGGATGTAGTACCAGGCCAGCGACGCCTCGACCCAGCCGCGGATCGCTGCGTAGATGCTGCTGGCGAACTCGACATTCAGGATCGTGAACACAACGAAGGCGACGACCATGCCTTTCGCCGCGAATCCCATGCCGCTGTGCAGGCCCTTCATCAGCCCTGCATCGGCCACGAGCCCTTCCCGCCTGTTCTCCGCCATGACGCCGTCTCCTTTCCGCCTTCGCGAGGGGTCCTCCTCAAAGCCTTGCCGGTTCGCCGGCAGGCACAACAGACGCGCTCCGTCCCCATGCTTCAGGAGCGCGGCGACGCCGGTAAATCGACGACTCGAATGCAAGCCTGCACTGGATAGCGGCCGGGCCGCAAGCAAAAATGTCGCACCCCGGGGGCGGCGGGAATAGCCCGGTCCCGCCGCTTGCGCGGACCGCCCGCAAGCGGATCGTTCGACATGTCTTCCAAGGCCCGGCGAATTCGCAGAAGGTCCGGTCCCGAATCAGGCGACCCCCTCAGTCAGAAACAGGGTGTCGCGCGACGTCTCAGCCAACCGTGGCGGCACGAGTGGGAAGCTCGCGAATTGCCGCCCCTGTCTCCCTGTTGGCCTGCGCCAGGTCGTACTGGGCCTGAAGGTTCAACCAGAATTGCGGCTCCGACCCGAACCAGTGACCCAGGCGCAATGCGGTATCGCCGGTGATCGAGCGTTTGCCGGCAACGATCTGGCCGATCCGGTTCGGCGGGACATCAATTTGGCGGGCGAGCTCGGTCGGAGTGACAGCCAGTTCCTCCAATTCGTCCCTGAGCACCTCGCCCGGATGGACTGCGTTCATGAACATCGGCGCTGGTCCCTTCATTCGTGGTAATCGACAATCTCGACATTGTGCGGTCCCGGCCGGCCCTGCGGCCACTCGAAACACAGTCTCCATTGCCGATTGATTCGGATGGAATATTGACCGGCCCGGTCGCCCCTGAGTGTTTCCAACCGATTGCTCCGCAGAGACCTGAGCGTGTCGAGGGACGGCGCAGCGTTCAGGATCGAAAGCCGTTTCGCAGCCTGCCTCTCGAAGCCCTGAAAGGCCCTGATGCGGCGTCCCTCGGCAAAGGCCCGGGTGTCGCTGTCCCGATAACCGAGGATCATGGTGTGCAAAGAATGAACGTCTGGACGATAGACGTCAAGCATACATGGCCGTGGTCGGGTATTTCATTCTCAAAGGCCGACATTCTGTACGACCCTCGTTTTCTCCACTTCTCTTCCAGGCCCGTATTTATGGGGACGACGCCATAAAGGCTCAGTCGGTGTGCAAAGGTCCTCTGGGAAAATGAGGAAATCCGGAGTCTGGAGGAGCAAGAATTTCCACTGCATCGCTTATATTGCTTGCAGCGCCGCGAAGTATAACATCAAGGGCTTGCATCAAACGCGGAGGACTTTCAGGTACACCGAGACTCCGCATTCTGTCTTCCAGCCGCTCCTTTAGATCCTGATTTCTCCATGGATTAGTCGTTAGCCATGCCAAATCTCCACGGTACCAAAGATTTTCACTTTCGACAAAAACAATTTCTTGCCAAGGATTCTATTCTGAAACCGTTCCATCGCAAGAAACACGCCATAATGGGCAGTAATATCTCGAATAAAGCACTTGAGATCCATCCTCCTTAGTCCATATTCCGTACGGCAACCAGAGTCGCAACGGTCGGAACGGAGCCAAAGGTGTTCTCGGTACAGTAATTTCATTGCGAACGACCGTAGCATTACCACCGTCTGTCAACAAATGCACTGTTCCATTGTCATCAAAATTCAGAAAATATGCATGTGAACCTCTTCCAACCTTCAATTCACCAGTACGAATTTCACAACAGTTCCTCTATCGACCATTTGAATCATGGTCTCAATACTCCTCCAGCACTACGGATTCGCTTTTCAGTCACCAGTAACCGTATGGACCTGTCAAACATTTCCATTCTTTACCCCAGCCCCGCCGCCTCCAGGGCTGCGGACTGGCGGGCTGCGAGGGCGTCCACATCGAAGCCGTCGATGAGGCCGTGGAAAAGGCGGTGCCAGTTCACCTCCGCCCTGAGCCGTATGAACACCGAGCCGAGGCCGATGGCGGCGCGGTCCATGAGCACGAATTCGCGCGGCGGGCGCACGCCGCCGACGCGCCTGAGCTCCCGGTGGACCCTGGCCGCGACCGTTGCGCCGTAGAGGCCGCTCTCGCTTTCCTGGATGCGCTGGACGCGGTCCTGGAGGAGCGGCGCGTAGAGGAACTCCGCCCAGATGTTCAGCACCTCGATCAGCTCGCGCGACGGGTTCTCGAAGCCCCAGGTCTCGTAAGCCGAGACCGCCAGCGCCTCGTCGTCGTCCCGGAGCGCCCGGTAGAGGTCGATCACGCCCTTGACGAAGGACGGCGGGAAGACCCGGATGCAGCCGAAATCCAGCAGGTTGATGCCGAAATCCTCCCGCATCGAATAGTTGCCGAGATGCGGGTCTCCGTGGATGACGCCGCAATCGTAGAACGGCACGTACCAGGCGCGGAACATGGCTTCCGCCAGCCGGTTGCGCGCCTCTACGGCCAAGTCCACCGCCTCCATGAGCGGGCGCCCGTCGATCCAGGTCATGGTGAGCAGGCGGCCGGTCGAAAGCGCCTCCACCGGCTCCGGCACCGTCACGCCGGCCTCGTCGGCGAGCATGGCCCCGTAGAGCCGCATGTGCTTCGCTTCGCGGTGGTAGTCGAGCTCTTCCCTCAGCCGCTCCGAAAGCTCCTGGAAGATGCTGTCCGTGCGCACCGCCCGGTCGCGGCGCTCATAGACCGAGAACACCAGCCGCAACTGCCGGAGGTCCGCCTCCACGGCCGCGGCCATGTCCGGATATTGCAGCTTGCAGGCAAGATGTGCGCCGTCGGGGGCGGTCGCGCGGTGGACCTGGCCGAGCGAGGCCGCATGGGCCGCGCTCCGCTCGAAATTCCCGAAACGCTTCGGCCAGTCCGGGCCGAGCTCGCCCGCCATCCGCCGGCGCACGAACGGCCAGCCCATCGACGGCGCGTCGGCCTGCAATTGGCGCAACTCCTCCGCATAGGCCGACGGCAGCGCATCGGGAATGGTGGCGAGGATCTGCGCCACCTTCATCAGCGGCCCCTTGAGGCCGCCCACCGCAGCCGCGAGCTCGCGCGCATGGGCGTCATGCTCGATCCTGCGCCCGAGAAGCCGCCGCCCGGCATAGTTGGCCGCAAGGCCGCCGACGGCGCCGCCGACGCGCGCATAGCGCCGCAGCTGGCCGCCAAGGCCGCCCGTGTCGTCGCTCATGCGGCCTCCAGCTCGTCCACGAAGCCGGCGATGCGCGCAAGCCCCCGGTCCCAGAAGGCGGGGTCGCGGGCGTCGAGCCCGAAGGGGGCCAGCAGCTCGCCGTGGTGCCTGGAGCCGCCCGCGGCGAGCATGTCGAGATAGTTGGCCTCGAAATCCTCGTTCCCGTCCTCATAGGCCGCGTAGAGCGCGTTCACCAGGCAGTCGCCGAAGGCATAGGCATAGACGTAGAAGGGCGCATGGATGAAGTGGCCGATATAGGTCCACATCGCGCGGTAGGAGTCGTCGAAGGCGAAGGCGTCGCCCAGGCTCTCGCGCTGCGTGTCCATCCAGATGTCGCCGATATCGTCCACCGTCAGCTCGCCGCCGGCGCGCGCCTCGTGGAGCCGGCGCTCGAACTCGTAGAACGCGACCTGGCGCACGACGGTGTTCAGCATGTCCTCGACCTTGCCGGCGAGAAGCGCGCGGCGGCCCTCGGGCGGGGCCGTCTTCAGCATCGACTGGAAGGTGAGCATCTCGCCGAAAACCGACGCCGTCTCGGCAAGGGTGAGCGGCGTCGCGGCGAGAAAGTAGCCCTGCGCCGCCGCCAGCGACTGGTGGACCCCGTGGCCGAGCTCGTGCGCCAGCGTCGCCACGTCCCTGGCCTTGCCCTGGTAGTTGAGCAGCACATAGGGATGCGCGCCCGGCACGGTCGAATGCGAGAACGCTCCGGGCGCCTTGCCGGGCCGCGGCGGGGCGTCGATCCAGGCATTGTCGAAGAACCGCCCGGCGAGCGCCGCCATGCGCGGCGAGAACGCGCCGTAGGACTCCAGCACAAGGCGCTTCGCCTCGGGCCAGGAGAATTCGCGCCCGTCCGCCTCCGGCAGCGGCGCATTGCGGTCCCACCAGGCGAGCCTTTCCTGTCCAAGCCACCCGGCCTTCAGGCGGTAATAGCGGTGGGATAGGCCCGGATAGGCCCGCTTGACCGCGCCGACCAGCGCATCGACCACCTCGTCCTCGACCCGGTTCTGCAGGTTGCGCGCCGAGACGGAGCGGGAGAAGCCGCGCCAGCGGTCGTCGATCTCCTTGTCCTTCAGCAGCGTGTTCAGGATGTGCGCGAAGAGCCGCTCGTTTTCCCCAAGCACCTTGGACAGCGTCGAGGCCGCCGCCCTGCGCACGCCGGAACCGGCATCGGAGAGCCGGTCGAGCGCTTCCTCCAGGGTGAGCCGGCGGTCGCGGAACGGGAAGCGCAGCGCGGCCAGCGTTTCGTCGAAAAGCCGCGTCCAGGCCGACGAGCCGGCCACATCGCGGTCGAGCAGCAGGCGCTCCATGTCCTCGGCAAGCTGGTGGGGGCGGAAGGACCGGCTCTGCTCCAGCCAGGGGCGGTAGCGGCGAAGGCGCCCGCTCTCCTCCAGCCGGCGCGCGAGGACATCGTCGTCGATCTCGTTGAGCTCGAGCTGGAAGAAGACCGTGTGCGCGGCGATCCCGGCGAAGCGCTCCTGGATGGACTGGTGGAAGCGCCCGGTTTCCGGGGACGCCATGTCGCCCGCGCGCAGCAGCCCCGCATAGCTGAGCAGCCTCGCCAGCCGCTCGTGGAGCCGCTCATAGGCCTCGACCGCATCCGCCAGCTCCTCGCCGTCGAGCCCGGCGAGGCGGCCCTTCCAGCGCTCCTCGATGGCGCGGGCTTCGGCGTCGGCCGTCTCCAGGTCGCGGGCAACATCGGGTCCGTCGGGCGCGCTGTAGAGGTCCGTCAGGTCCCAGACCGGCAGCGTGGCGCTCTCGCGCTCGGTATCGGGCATTGCTAAACCTTGTCCCACGGGCGGTTCATCATATAGGGGCTCGGCATGGTTCTGGACAGGCATTGCGCCCGGCCCTTCCCCGGAGCGGCAGCAGGCGGGTGAGGCCTGTCCGCCGGGGATACCTGTTCGCGGTCGCGTCCTCGGTCGGCCTCGGGCTGGCGGTCGCAGCGTCGCGCGCGGCCTATGAGGGAGGTGCGACGCCCATCGCGATCTCGCCCGTGCGCGCCGTGCTGCTGGCGCTGATGCTCTGGCTCGTCTGCGCGGCCACCAGGCGCAGCCTGCGCCTGCCGCGGCGCGACATGCTCTCCTGCCTCGGCCTCGGCGTGCTGGCGGCGCACATGTTCTACGGCAATATCGCGGCGGTGGAGACGATCCCGGTCGGGCTCGCCGCGCTCTGCTTCTTCGTCTATCCGCCGCTGGTGGGGGCCTTCTCTGCCGCGCTCGACCGGCGCTGGCCGAGCGCGGCGGTCATGGGCGCGCTGGCGCTCGCCTTCGCGGGCGTCGGGCTCGCGCTCGGCGTCGGCTTCGACGGGCTAGACCCGTTCGGCGTGTTCCTCGGCGTGTCGGCCGGCATGGCCTGCTCGGTCAGCGTGCTCTGGCTCGCGCGCGGCATGGCCCATGCCGACCCGCTGCCGGTGATGTTCTGGTTCTCGGCGGTGGCGGCCGCGATCCTCGTGCCGGTCGCGCTCTTCTCCGGGGAGGCGCGGCTGCCGGTGACCGCGGCCGGCTGGGCCGGGTGCGTCACCGTGATCGTCTGCCAGGTCTCCTCGATCCCGCTCTACTACGCGGCCGTGCGCCTCGCCGGGGCCGAGAACACCGCGATGCTGAACAATCTCCAGCCGCTCACCAGCATCTTCGCCGCCTGGGCGCTCTATGACGAGCGGCTCGGCCCCTGGCAATGGTGCGGCGCCCTCATGGTGCTGGGCGGCATCGTGTGGATGCAGACGGCGCTGCGCCGCCGGGGCTGAGGCCGCTCTACACTCCGACTGCGGCATTTGGATGGGGTCAGATCGGGTTTATGCCCGGAAGAACCGCGAAGCCCAGTTCCTCTGCGACGGAGCCTTGCCGCCCATCGAGCGTCGCGAAGGAAAGAGCGGATGGCTGCGGAAATACATAAAGTGCCGTCGCGACATGCCAGAGGTCCGCACCCCTGAGGCGGCCTGTCCCCAGGATTCTCGCAAACTCAGGCGCAAGCGACCTGTCGGGCAGAATCCACTCGATTCCCGCAATCGCCCTCTCCCGGAAAACAAGGTTCTCGCGCGCGAAGGCCGCCCTGAGCTCGGCTTCGAGCAGGTTGGACGAGATCAGGCGGTCGAATTCATCCAGCCGCTGCGTGCATGCCGCTGCGCCCGGTTCATCGAAAGCCACGGCCGCCAATACCGAGGTATCGACGTAAGCGATGCTCATTCCTCACGCTCGGCCAGGAACCTCGACAGGGCGCCGGGCCGCTGCTCGACCGGCCGGAATGTCTGCCTCGGAACGGACGAACGAACGAGAGCGCCGCTGCGCTCGAGGTCCGCCAGCCGTTCGTTCAGTGTCGATGTCTGCTCTATCGACCGGATTTCCGCCACCGGCTCGCCTCGATAGGAGACGGTGACGACCCGGCCGTCGCGCACCTGCCGAATGACCTCGGAAAACCGCGCCTTGGCTTCGTAGATCGAATAGTTGAGCGCCATGCCTTGATATTATCTAGTCAGACTGGTTATGACAATCGCCCATGCTCGGAAGGCGGCCGGAGGCGGCCGATGCCCCCGGGCGGCTATCAGCCGACCAGCGGCACGACCTCTTCGGCGAAGCGGGCGAGGCGCTCTTCGGTGCGCTCGACGGAGCGGGCGGCGAAGTTCAGGAAGACGCAGCCGACGCCGAGTTCGCCGAGCGCGCGGAGGTCGCCGGCGCGCTCCTCCGCGCTCCCGGTGAGGAAGCGGCGGCCGCCCTCGCCGTCGTCCGCGGCCTCCTCGAAATGCCAGGGGGCGGAGTAGGCGAGCCCGATCGAGCCGGGGTCGCGCCCCGCCTCGCCGGCAATGCGGAACAGGAGGTCGCGCCGGTCCCGGTAGCGCTCCAGGCTGTCGAGCATGGCGCGCGGATTGTTGCCGATGGGATACCAGGCGTCTCCGAGCGCGGCGACGCGGCGGAGCGCGGGCCGGCTCTCGCCGCCGATCCAGAGCGGCGGATGCGGCTTCTGCACCGGATGCGGGAGCGTCGAGACATTGGAGAAACCGGCATAGTCGCCGGCGAAGCTTGCCGGATCCTCTGTCCAGACCGCCTTGAAGACGCGGAGATATTCGTCCGCGACCCGGCCGCGCTCGTCGAAGGGCGGCAGGCCGACCGCCTCGAACTCCTCGCGCATCCAGCCCACGCCGCAGCCGACCGTGACGCGCCCGCCGCTCAGCAGGTCGGCCGTCGCAAGCTGCTTCGCCGCCAGCACCGGATTGCGGTGCGGCAGCACCATGACGGAGGTGATGAGCCGCGCCGTCTCGGTGACGCCGCACAGGAAGGCGAGCAGCGCGATCATCTCCAGCGCCTCGCCCGACCGGCTGCCGGGGAAGTCGCCCGTCTCGGAATAGGGGTATTTCGACCCGATGTCGCGCGGGATGACGATGTGGTCCGAGACCGTGAGCGCCGCATAGCCCAGCCGTTCGCCGGTCTGCGCGAGGCGCTTCTGGTCCGCCGGATTGGCGAGCGGGCCCCTGTGCGGAATGCTGAAACCGAAATCCATCCTGTCCCCCCTCGGCAGGCTGCTTGCTAGGGAAGCAGCTTCAGCAGCGCGACAACCAGGGCGACGGTCGCCAATTGCGCCCCGTAGAACCGGATCGTCAGCCTTGATTCCAACGCCGCCAAGGCGGTTTCCATGTCGTTCTTGGTCGCCGCCAGTGCGGTCTCCATATCGTTCTTGGTCGCCAGATCGGCGCTATGCACGGCCGTTGCTATCGCTTCGGCATAGGCTTCGGCGTGTTTGCGCTCGACGCCGGCGTCCTCACCGCTGCGAGGGTGTCGAATACCGCCGTCTGCGCCATGAAAGCCGATCCCGTTTCTTCCGGGTTCCACGGGATATACCAAATCCCTGCCGCCTCCCGCCAGATATTTCCCCGCGCATCGGCATTGGCGAAACGGGCGGGATGCGGAATGCTGGGCGGCCCGTTCGCCGGAAGACCGACACCTCTCCGATGAAAGCCGCCCGCCCCGCCAGCAGCACGCCGATGATGGCGCAGTATCTCGCCATTCGCGACGCCCATCCGGGCTATCTGCTGTTCTACCGGATGGGGGATTTCTACGAGCTGTTCTTCGAGGATGCGGTCCAGGCCGCGGCCGCGCTCGACATCGCGCTTACCAAACGGGGCCGCCATGACGGCGACGACATCCCGATGGCGGGCGTGCCGGTCCGCGCGCATGAGGCCTATCTGGAGCGCCTGATCCGCAAGGGCTTCAAGGTCGCCATCTGCGAGCAGACCGAGGACCCGGCCGAGGCCCGCAAGCGCGGCGGCGGCGCGGTGGTGGCGCGCGATGTCGTCCGGCTCGTCACGCCGGGCACGCTGACCGAAGACGCGCTGCTGGACGCGCGCCGGCACAACTATCTGGCCGTGCTGGCGGAAGCGGGCGGCGCAGCGGCGCTCGCCTGGGCCGACATGTCCACCGGCGCGTTCCGCGTCGAGAGCGTGACGCAGGAAAGCCTGCCGGCGCTGCTCGCGCGCATCGAGCCCTCGGAGCTGGTCCTGCCCGAGAGGCTGCTGGACACGACCGCCTTCGACGGCGCGGCGACGCCGCTGCCGGCCGCGCGCTTCGACAGCGAGAATGCGCGCCGGCGCCTGCTGGAGGCGTTCGGGGTGGCGACGCTCGAGGGTTTCGGCCGCTTCGGCCGCGCGGAGACCGCCGCCTGCGGGGTGCTGGTCGATTATCTGGAGCTGACGCAGAAGGGCCGCCTGCCGCGCCTGGAGCCGCCCCGGCCCGCCGGCTCGGGCCAGGTGCTGGAAATCGACCCCGCCACGCGGCGGAACCTGGAGCTGACCGCAACGCTCGCCGGCGAGCGCCGGGGCAGCCTGCTCGCCGCCATCGACCGGACGCGGAGCGCGGCCGGCGGCCGCCTGCTGGCCGCATGGCTCGCCGCGCCGCTGACCGACCCGGCGGCCATCGCCGCGCGCCACGATGCGGTGGACCGGCTCTGCCGCGAGGACCGGCTCCGCCGGGAGCTTGCCGGCCGGCTCGCGCGCGCCCCGGACATCGAGCGCGCCCTCTCGCGGCTCGGGCTCGGGCGCGGCGGCCCGCGCGACCTCGCGGCCATTCGCGACGCGCTTGCGCTCGCGGGCGAGATCGCGGGCCTGTTCGACGCCCCGCCGCCGCTGCTGGCGGAGGCCTGCGCCGCGCTCCGGGGCCATGAGCAGACGGCGGCGGCGCTGACGGCGGCGCTCGGTCCCGACCTTCCGCTCGCCGCGCGCGACGGCGGGTTCGTAGCCGCCGGCCATGACGCCGAGCTCGACCGGCTGCGCACGCTCCGCGACGACAGCCGCAAGACGGTGGCCGGGCTGCAGGCGCGCTATGCGGCCGGGACGGGCGCGGCCTCGCTCAAGATCCGCCACAACAACATCCTGGGATATTTCGTCGAGGTGACGCAGGCCGCCTCGGAGCGCCTCATGGCCGACGACGCCTTCATCCACCGCCAGACCATGGCCAACTCCATGCGCTTCACCACGGTCGAGCTGGGCCGGCTGGAAGCGCAGATCGCCGGTGCGGCCGAACAGGCGCTCGCGGCCGAACTCGCCATATTCGAGCGCCTCGCGGCCGACGTGCTGGAACGGGGCGGCGAGATCGCGGCCGCCGCCGCCGCGCTCGCCCTGCTCGATGCCGCCTCCGGGCTGGCGGCGCTCGCCGTCGAATGCAACTGGAGCCGCCCGCTGGTGGATGACAGCCTCGCCTTCGGGATCGAGGGCGGCCGCCACCCGGTCGTCGAGGCGGCGCTGGACGAGCCCTTCGTCGCGAATGGCTGCGACCTCTCGCCGGACCGGCGGCTCTGGCTCGTGACGGGCCCGAACATGGCCGGCAAGAGCACCTTCCTGCGCCAGAACGCGCTCATCGCCATCCTGGCCCAGATGGGCAGCTTCGTGCCGGCGGACCGCGCGCATATCGGCGCGGTGGACCGGCTGTTCAGCCGCGTCGGGGCGTCGGACGACCTCGCGCGCGGGCGGTCCACCTTCATGGTCGAGATGGTGGAGACGGCGGCGATCCTGAACCGGGCGAGCGAACGCTCGCTGGTGATCCTCGACGAGATCGGGCGCGGCACGGCGACCTTCGACGGCCTCTCCATCGCCTGGGCGGTGGTGGAGCAGCTTCACGAGGCCTGCCGCTGCCGGGCGCTGTTCGCGACGCATTACCACGAGCTCACCCTGCTCGCCGGCAAGCTGGAGCGCCTCGCGCTCCGCACCATGCGGGTCAAGGAATGGCAGGGCTCCGTCGTGTTCCTGCACGAGGTGGCGCCCGGCGCGGCGGACCGGTCCTACGGCATCCATGTGGCGCGGCTCGCGGGCCTGCCGCGCGCCGTCGTCGAGCGGGCGGAGGAGGTGCTGCGCCTCCTGGAGACCGGCGAGCAGGGCGGCGCCATCGCGCGGCTCGCCGAGGATCTGCCGCTCTTCGCCGCCGCCCGCAATCCGGAGCCCGACTCGCAGCCCTCCGAGGCCGAACAGGCCCTCGCCGCCCTCGACCCCGACGCGCTGAGCCCGAGGGAGGCGCTGGAGCGGCTCTACGAACTGAAACGGCTTCTGGGCTGACGGCCGCGATTCGGGAGCAATTCCTTGGGCGATGCGAAGATCTGGGTCCGGAATGCGGATGTCGTCGTCACGATGGACGGGGATCGCAGCGAGCCCGCCAATGCCCATGTTCTCGTCGAGGACGGAAGGATCGCGAGCGTCGGTTCCGCCGGGCCGGAAGACCCTTCCGGCTGGGAGGTCATCGACGCCGCCGGCTGCGTGGTGACGCCCGCGCTGGTCAACACCCACCACCATCTCTACCAGACGCTGACCCGCGCCGTGCCGGCCGGGCAGGACGCGCTGCTGTTCGGCTGGCTGAAGGCGCTTTACCCCCTCTGGGCGCGGATGCGGCCGGAGGACATGTTCGTCTCCGCCCGGCTCGGCCTCGCGGAGCTCGCGCTGTCCGGCTGCGGGACGAGCTCGGACCACCTCTATATCTTCCCCGACGGCGTGCGGCTGGAGGACACGATCGAGGCGGCCGCCGGGATCGGGCTGCGCTTCCACGCGACGCGCGGCGCGATGAGCGTCGGCGAGAGCGCCGGCGGCCTGCCGCCCGACAGCCTGGTCGAAGGCGAGGCCGACATTCTGGAAGACTGCATCCGGGTCATCGACGCCTTCCACGACCCGTCCGACGGCGCGATGGTCCGGATCGGCATCGCGCCCTGCTCGCCCTTCTCGGTCTCGCGCGAACTCATGCGCGACGCCGCCCTGCTCGCCGCCGACAAGGGGGTGCGCCTGCACACGCACCTGGCGGAGAACGCCGAGGACGTCGCCTTCTCGCTGGAAAGGTTCGGATGCCGGCCCGGTGACTATGCCGGGGAACTCGGCTGGGTCGGCGAGCATGTCTGGCACGCGCATTGCACCGCGCTCGACCCGGCGGAAATCTCCCTCTTCGCGCGGACCGGGACCGGCGTGGCCCATTGCCCGTCCTCCAATTGCCGGCTGGGCTCGGGCATCGCGCCGGTCCGCGCCATGCTCGATGCGGGCGTGCCCCTGGGCCTCGGCGTGGACGGCTCGGCCAGCAACGATTCCGGAAGCCTGCTGCCCGAGGCCCGCCAGGCCATGCTGCTCCAGCGGGTGCGGAACGGCGCGGCCGCAATGAGCGCGCGCGAGGCCCTCGAAATGGCGACGCTCGGCGGCGCGCGCCTCCTCGGGCGCGCCGGGGAGATCGGCTCGCTCGAAACGGGCAGGCGGGCCGACCTCGCGGTCTGGGACATCTCCGGCCTCGCCGCCGCCGGCGCCTGGGACCCGGTGGCCGCGCTCGTCCTTTGCGGCCCGTTCCCGGTGCGCGACCTGCTGGTCGAGGGCCGGCCGGTCGTGCGGGGCGGCATGCTGACAAGGGTCGATGCCGCCGCGGTCGCGGAGGCCGCCCGCCGCCGCGCCGCCCGCCTCGCCTCCTGACAGATGCGCGGCGAACATTACAAAATGTTCATATATCCAGAAATTTTTCTCTTATGGGATTGATTTTTGAGAAACTCATGAGAAGATAAGACCGCAGGAAGGAATTGGCGTTCGCGAGGCCGCTTCGCTTCCTGTTTCGCGTCGGCGCCGGCGCGAAAAAATCCCATCGGAACGGACGGGAGACGTGCGCCCTGCGTTCGGCCTCGCGCGCGCAGGCGCAATCAGGCGCGCAAACCGCGCCGCCGCGAAACGCGCGCCCGCGCCGGCACAGGCGCGCGCGGGATACGCGCGAATCAGGGTCCCGCCGCTCGGGCAAGTCGGCGGGGAGAACGGAACGGAGTGGAACGAAACGGGATGAGGAAACAATCATGCGGCAGGCGGGCCGACACAGCTTCGGCGGGGCGGGCAGGGCGAGCGCCGGATACGGGCCGGGACGGATATGTGCAGGCGGCAGGCTAGCGGGGAGAGCTTGGGAACGGGACCCGCACCAGTCTTCATGCCCGAACCGGCAACAGCATATGAGATACGCGCATGGCAAACATGACATTCCATGACATTCCCGTGGAGGGGTCCGGCTCCGGGCCGTTGACAGGCCGGGCGGGGCTCGCCTATAAGCCGGGCCATGTTCGAACGCGGCGGCATTCTGCTTCTCGGCCTTATCGGCGCTCGCCGGGCCTGAACGGCTGCCCGGCGGGTGTAGCCCTACCGCCGTCGAACTCCCCTACATCTCCAGGATTCAGAGCCGCGCCAGGCGCCCGACCCGGGCCCCGCGCGGAAACCGAGGACCGCTTCGCAGCCATGCCCAGCATCGATCCGACCGGGAAATACGTTCCCTTCCAACCCGTTGACCTGCCCGACCGCAGCTGGCCGGGCGCCGTCATCACGCAGCCGCCCATCTGGTGCTCCGTCGATCTGCGCGACGGCAACCAGGCGCTCGTGGAGCCGATGGGCCTCAGGCGGAAGCTGCGCATGTTCGAGGAGCTTGTGCGCCTCGGCTTCAAGGAGATCGAGGTCGGCTTCCCCTCCGCCAGCCAGACCGATTTCGACTTCTGCCGCCACATCATCGACCGGGGCCTGGTCCCCGATGACGTCACCATCCAGGTGCTCACCCAGTCGCGCGACGAGCTGATCCGGCGCACCTTCGAGGCCATCGCCGGGTCGCGCCGGGCCATCGTCCACCTCTACAACTCGACCTCGACGCTCCAGCGCCGCGTCGTCTTCGGCCAGGACCGGGCCGGCATCACGAAGATCGCCGTGGACGGCGCGAAGCTCATCAGGGAGCTGACGCCGACCGTCCCGGAAACGGAAGTCATCTACCAGTATTCGCCGGAAAGCTTCACCGGCACCGAGCTCGACTACGCCAAGGAAATCTGCGACGCGGTCTCGGAGGTCTGGGAGCCGGCGCCGGAGCGCAAGATGATCGTCAACCTGCCGGCGACGGTGGAGATGGCGACGCCGAACATCTACGCCGACCAGATCGAGTGGATGCACCGCAACCTCGCCCGGCGCGACAGCATCGTGCTGAGCCTGCACCCGCATAACGACCGGGGCACGGGCGTGGCCGCGGCCGAGCTCGCCTTCATGGCGGGCGCCGAGCGCATCGAGGGCACGCTGTTCGGCAATGGCGAGCGCACCGGCAATGTCGATATCGTGACGCTCGCGATCAACATGTACACCCAGGGCGTCGATCCCGCGCTCGACTTCTCGGACATCAACCGCACCATCGAAGTGGCGGAGCATTGCAACCGCCTGCCGGTCCATCCGCGCCATCCCTGGGCGGGCGAGCTGGTCTATACCGCCTTCTCGGGCTCGCACCAGGACGCGATCAAGAAGGGCTTCGGGGCGCTGGAGCAGGCGAACAGCCCGGTATGGGAGGTGCCCTACCTGCCCATCGATCCGGCCGACCTCGGCCGCACCTACGAGACCGTGGTGCGGATCAACAGCCAGTCCGGCAAGGGCGGCATCGCCTATATCCTGGAGCGCTCCTTCGGCGTCTCGCTGCCGCGCTCGGTGCAGATCGAGTTCAGCCAGCAGGTGCAGCAGATCGCCGACGAGACCGAGGAGGAGCTGGCCCCGGCGCGCATCTGGGAGGCGTTCGAGAAGGCGTATCTGAAGGCCAGCTCGCCGCTGGAGTTCGTCTCGGACGCGACCCGGCCGGACCCCCACGCCTCGGAAATGCGGATCATCACCGCCACGCTCCGCGAGAACGGCGTCGAGCGGTCGATCACGGGCCGCGGCAACGGGCCGATCGACGCCTATATGGACGCGCTGCGCACGACTTACGGCCTCGACCTCACGCTCACCGACTTCCACGAGCACGCGGTCGGCAAGGGCGCAGGCGCGACGGCGGCAGCCTTCGTGCAGATGACGCGGCCGGACGGCGGCACCGTCCACGGCGCCGGCATGGATCCGGACATCGTCTCCGCCTCCCTCAAGGCCGTCACCAGCGCCGTCAACCGCGCCGGCAGTCTTTCCCTTTCGTGAGGGCGGACAGGGAAAGCCGGGAGCCGCGCCGCCGGCTTTGCCATGCCTGACCCCTTCCGACAGAATGGCGCGCCATGAGCCGCAAACGCTTCGTCGCGGCGCTGATGCGCCACGAGACCAACACCTTCTCGCCCGTGCCGACCCCGGTTTCCGCCTTCGGGCGCGTCGGGCCGACGGACGGGCCCGCGCGGGGCGGGGAGGCGGTGCGCGTCTATCGCGGCACCAACAATCCGCTCGCCGCCTATATCGACATCGCCGAGCGCGAGGACGCGGCGCTCGCCGTGCCGATTGCGGCGAACGCGCATCCGAGCGCGCCGGCGCCGGACGACATTCTCGACCTCGTCGCCGAGGCCGTGCTGGAAGCGGTCGGGCAAGGCTGCGACGCGCTGTTCCTCGACCTGCATGGCGCCATGGTGACGGAGGGCTTCGACGACGGCGAGGGCGAGCTGCTGCGCCGCATCCGCGCCGAAGCGCCGGACCTGCCGGTCGCGGTCGCGCTCGACTTCCACACCAACCTGACGCGCGACCTGGCCCTGCTGCCGACGGTGCTCGCCGGCTACCGCACCTATCCGCATATCGACATGTACGAGACCGGCATGCGGGCGGGCGAGGCGCTGCTCAAGGCCATGAACGGCGCGGCCGCGGCGACCGCCTGGCATTCCCTGCCGCTCATGCCGCACATGAACGTGCATTCGCCGTCGCGCCCGCCCATGCAGGCGATCATGGACCGCGCCAGCGCCGCCGAAGACGGGGGCGAGGTGCTGCTGGCCTCGGTGTTCGGCTGCTTCCCGCTCGCCGATATCGAGCATGTCGGCATCTCCGCCGTGGTGCAGGGGCCGGCGGACAGGGCGGAGCGGCTGGTGCTCGACCTGATGGGCGAGGCCTGGGAGAAGCGCGCCGATTTCCTGTTCGAGATCGAGGACATGGCGGACTCGGTCGCGCGCGCCGCCGCCATGTCCGATGGAGACGGCCCCGTGCTGCTGGTCGATCACGGCGACAATACCGGGTCGGGCGGCAACCAGGATGTGATGGCCGCACTCCGGGAATGCCTCCGGCAGGGCCTGGCCGGCATGGCCGCCGGGCCGTTCGCGGACCCGGAGGCCGTGGCGGAGATGATCGCCGCCGGCGTCGGCGCGGAGGTCGAGGTCGAAATCGGCGGCAAGACCGACATGCCGGCCATGGGCCTCGAGGGCGAGCCGCTCCGGCTTCGCGGCCGGGTGCGCCGGATCACGGACGGCGAGTTCACCGTCACCGGGCCGATGTTCACGGGCGTCAGGCTCTCCATCGGGCGCACCGCCGTGCTGGACACGGGCGCGGCCGAGGTCGTCGTCTCCGAAGAGCGCTACGAGCCCTTCGACGTGGGCTGCTTCACCCATTGCGGCATCGACCCGGCGTCGAAGCGCTATGTCCTCATCAAGTCGCGCCAGCATTTCCGCGCCGGCTTCGAGCCGGTCGCGCGCGAGATCGTGATGCTGGCCGGGCCGGGAACGACGACATCGGACTACAGCCTCTTCCCCTGGAAGAAGCTGCGCCGCCCGATCTATCCCCTCGACCCCGACATTCCCTCAAACCTGCCGAGCCAAGCCTGAAGGAGGCAGCATCCATGACGCTCACCATGCTCCAGCACGTCAACATCATGACGGACAAGCTCGACGAGACGGTCGCCTTCTACGAGGACATTCTGGGCTTCGAGAACGGCGAGCGCCCGAATTTCGCCTTCCCCGGCGCGTGGCTCTATTGCGGCCCGGAGGCGGTCATCCACCTGATCGGCGTGGACGAGCAGGAGAAGTCCGGCTCGGGCTGCATCGACCATGTGGCGTTTGCGGCCGAAGGCTTCGACCGCTACGCCGCCTTACTCGGCGACAAGGGCTATGAGCACGAGACCCGCGTGGTGCCGGGCGGCAGGCTGCGCCAGATTTTCGTCCGCGACCCGAACGATGTGCTGATCGAGCTGAATTTCCGCGCGGACGAGTAGGGCGGCGCGCGCCTACCAGCGGAGCGCGGTCGTGGCCCAGGTCGGGCTTACGCCGAGTTCGGCTGAGCGGGCGGCCAGCCGCGCCGGGTCGGGCGGCGCGCCCACCTCCTCCTCGTGGATGCCGCCGGAGAGGAAGAGCGTGTCGATGCCGTAGGCATTGCCGCCGGCGATGTCGGTCCTGAGCCCGTCGCCGATCATCAGCGCGCGCGCCGGGTCCGGGTCCGGGTCGCCCAGGGCTTCCAGCGCGCGGGCGAACACCGCCCCGTCCGGCTTGCCGTGCCAGGCGACATCGCCGCCGAGCTCGACATAGCGGACTGCCAGCGACCCCGCGCAGAGCGACAGCTTCTCGCCGATATGCACCACGAGGTCCGGATTGGCGCAGACCATCGGGAGCGCGCGCGCCGCGCCCGCCGCCAGCAGCGGCTCGTAGTCCTCCACGGTCTCGTCCCAGCCGTCGATGCCCGTGCAGAGGATGAAGTCGGCGTCCTCGACCCGCTCCACGATGTCGAGGCCGTTGCCCTCGCGCACATCGTTGTCGCGCTCGGGGCCGACATGCAGGCAGCGCCGCCCGAGCCGCGCATGCCAGGGGTCGTCGCGATGCCTCAGCGCGGCCCAGGCCGACTCGCCGGACGACATGACCGCGTCGTAGAGGCTCCGCGGCACGCCCATATCGTCGAGGCGGCGGATGAGCGAGGCGATCCGGCGCGGGCCGTTGGACAGGAAGCAGACCCGCTTGCCGCCGCCGGCGCGCAGCCGCTCCAGCGCATCGAGCGCCGCCGGGAAGGGCCGGACGCCGTCATGCAGGCAGCCCCAGAGGTCGACGAGATAGGAATCGTAGCGGTCCGCCAGCGGCGCAAGGCCGGGGACAATTCCGGTGGCGTTCACGGCCTCTGTCCGGCGCTATTGCGGCGCGATGGAGGGGAAGGCCGGCACCGGCGCAACAGGTTCGGTCCGTCGGGCGGCCTCCAGGCTGCGGGCCAGATCGCGCACGATCCGGTATGGCAGCAGGCTTCCGCCATAGATGAGCGCCGTGTTGAACTGCACCAGCGACGCGCCGGCTTCGATCCTTTCCAGCGCATCTTCGGCGTTCCCGATGCCGCCGACCCCGATCAGGTCGATCCTGCCGTCGGTCGCGGCCCGGATATCGCGCAGGGCTTCCGTGGCGAGCGCCTTCAGCGGCGGGCCGCTGAGGCCGCCCTGCTCTCCGCGTTCCGGCGAGCGGAGCCCGGCGGGCCTGGAAACCGTCGTGTTCGAGATGACAACGCCCTCGACGGGCATTGCCGCCAGCGCCTCGCCCAGCGCCATGCGGTGCGCCTTGTCCAGATCCGGGCAGAGCTTGACCCAGAGCGCCGTGCCCGAAGGCGCCGCCCGACGCACGCGCTCGACGATGCGGCGAAGTTCGCCTTCCGTCTGCAGCGCGCGCAGGCCTGGCGTGTTGGGGGACGACACATTGACGGTGACGAAGTCGGCGAGGCCCGCCACCGCGCGCGCCACCGCGGCATAATCCCTGGCGGCGTCCCCGCTGGTCTTGTTCTTGGCGAGATTGACCCCGACCACGCCCCTGCCGCCCCGGTCCCGGTAGCGTTCCAGCCGCCCGGCGACGGCGGCCGCGCCGTGGCTGTAGAAGCCCATGCGGTTGATGATGGCCCGGTCCGCCGCAAGCCGGAACAGGCGGGGCTGCGGATTGCCCGGCTGCGGTTTCGGGGTGACGCCCCCGATCTCGACGAAGCCGAAACCGAGGCCGAGCACGCCGCGGACGACCTCCCCGTGCCGGTCGAAGCCGGCCGCCAGGCCGACCGGATTGACGACCTCGATGCCCGCCCTGCGCACGGGCAGCGCCGGGGGCTGCAGGCGGAGAGGAGAATATTCGAGGAGCCGAAGCGCCATATTGTGCGCTTTTTCAGGCGGCAGCAGATGGAGCAGCCGGCTCGGTAACAGGGGCAACAACGCGCTTACCTCGCCCCAACTTGTAGCAAGTGAATCATTGGCACATACCTTATATCGTATCGATACGAATTCACACAAAAAACAGCCGGTCTTCGGTCGAATTGATGCGGCTGCGGGTGTTCACAGGCCCGACAGGTCGAAATCGGCGATCACGGGGGCGTGGTCGGAGGGGCGCTGCCAGCCGCGGGCGTCGCGCAGCACCTCCGCTCCGGCGAGCGCGCCCGAGAGCGCAGGCGTTGCCCAGATATGGTCGAGCCGCCGCCCCCGGTCAGAGGCCGACCAGTCACGCGCCCGGTAGCTCCACCAGCTGTAAAGCTTCTGCTCCGGCGGGATGAAGCGGCGCACGACATCGGTCCAGTCATGCGACGCCTGCACCGCCGCCAGATGCTCCACCTCGACGGGCGTATGGCTCACCACCTTGAGGAGCTGGCGGTGCGACCAGACATCGGTTTCCAGCGGCGCGATATTGAGGTCGCCCACCATCACCCGGCGCGCGCCGTCGTCCCGGCGGTCCCGCCACCAGCCGGTCATCTCCCGGAGAAACTGCAGCTTGTGGGCGAACTTGTCGTTGGCCTCCGGATCCGGCTCGTCGCCGCCCGCCGGCACGTAGAAATTGTGGATTTCGACGCCCGCCACGGTCGCGAAGGCGTGGCGCCCGTCCGAGCGCCCGCACCAGTCGCGCGTGCCGCCCTCATCGATGGGCAGGCGGGAGAAGATTGCAACGCCGTGATAGCCCTTGATGCCGTAAAGCACCGAGTGGCGGTAGCCGAGCGCATGGAACGGCTCGACGGGGAAATGGCGGCTCTCGACCTTGACCTCCTGGAGGCAGAGCACGTCGGGCGCGCGCTCCGCCGCCAGGCGCTCGACGCCGTCGATGCGCAGCCGGACGGAGTTGACGTTCCAGCTTGCGATCCTGAGCCGGTCAGCCATTGAGCGCGGCCTTCTCGGCTTCGGTATAGAAGGCGTCGGCGTGGATGTCCTCAGGGCGCATGTCGCGGATTTCCAGCATTTCGGTCGCCGCCTCGACCATCACCGGCGGGCCGGCGAGATAGGCCTTGCAGCCGTCGAGATCGTCGAAGTCGGCCGCCACGGCCTCATGCACGAAGCCCGTGCGGCGGTCCGTACCGTCCTCCGGCTCCGACAGCACGATCTGGACGCGAAGCCGCTCGTGCTTCGACGCCAGGCCGGCGAGTTCCTCTTCGAGATAGACGTCGCGCTCGCCGCGCACCCCGAAATAGAAGTAGATGGGCTGCGGCATGTCCCTGGCGAGCGCCGTCTCCATGATCGCCTTGACGGGCGCCAGGCCCGAGCCGCCGGCAATGGCGAGGATCGGCCCGCGATGCGCCTCGCGCAGATAGGCGGCGCCGTAAGGCCCCTCGACCGCAACCCTGTCGCCCTCGGATATCTCGTCCCGGACGAAGTTGGACACCTCGCCGTCGTCCATCGCGCGGATGTGGAACTCGAG
Organism: Alphaproteobacteria bacterium; assembly: GCA_022827685.1. GTDB lineage: Bacteria > Pseudomonadota > Alphaproteobacteria > Bin95 > Bin95 > Bin95. Next base: position 28,280 of record JAJEIH010000152.1, on the reverse strand, counting down.
CATGCCGCCGCCGGGGCCCGTCGCCATGGAGTAGTCGCGCGCCGGGCGGCCGGCGAAGGCAAGCGTGGCGTACTGGCCGGCGGTATAGGCGAAATCGACGCCCTCCGGCACGGCGAGCCTGAGCCGCACGATGTCGTGCGTCATCTCGGTGCGCTCGGCCACTGTCGCCTCGAAGCGGCGGAGCGGATGGGCGACCATCTCCTCGTCGTCGTTCAGCCACGCGACCTCGAGGTTCTCCTGGGGGTGCGAGCGGCAGGCGAGCACGAAGCCGCTCTCCTTCTCCTCGTCCGTCAGCGCGAAGTCCGAATAGGGCTCCATCTCCACGCTGCCCGCATAGAGCCGGCTCTTGCAGGCGCCGCAATTGCCCGAGCGGCAACCGTGCGGATAGGGAACGCCCTGCTCCAGCGCCGCTTCCAGCAGCGTCTGGTCGTCGTCCACCTCGACCGGCTCGCCCCACTGGGCGATCTTCACGATGCGTGTCATGGAGTCCGCGCCCTCTATTCCAGGGACTTGATGATGCCTTCGCACATCGCCTTGGCGTCGCCGAACAGCATCATCGTGTTCTCGTTGAAGAAAAGCGGGTTGTCCACGCCCGCATAGCCGCTTGCCATCGACCGCTTGACGAACATGACCATCCGCGCCCGGTCCACCTCCAGCACCGGCATGCCGTAGATCGGGCTGGAGGTGTCGTTGCGCGCGGACGGGTTGGTGATGTCGTTGGCCCCGATCACGAAGGCGATGTCGGTGGAGGGGAAGTCGCGGTTGATGGCCTCCATCTCGACCACCTTGTCATAGGGCACATTGGCCTCGGCCAGCAGCACGTTCATGTGCCCCGGCATCCGCCCCGCGACCGGGTGGATCGCATACCGCACCCGCACGCCCTCGCCTTCCAGCAGATCGACCATTTCGCGGAGCGCGTGCTGGGCCTGCGCCACCGCCATGCCATAGCCCGGCACGATCACCACGGAGCCGGCATTTCTCAGCATGAAGGCGGCGTCGTCGGCATTGCCCGCCTTCACCGGCCCCCGGTCGGCGGCTTCCCCGGTCAGCCCCTCGGTCTCGCCGCCGAAGCCGCCCAGCAGCACATGGGCGAGCGAACGGTTCATGCCCCTGCACATGATGTAGGAAAGGATCGCCCCGGACGCGCCGACCAGCGCCCCGGTAATAATCATCAGCGGGTTGTCGAGCGTGAAGCCGATGCCGCAGGAGGCCCAGCCGGAAGCCGAGTTCAGCACTGAGATCACGACCGGCATGTCCGCCCCGCCGATGGGAATGACCACCAGCACGCCCCAGACCAGCGCCGCGAGCGCGAGCGCCCAGAACAGCCCGGCCGTGCCCCAGCCGGCGAAGGCGAGCGCCGCCATCAGCACGATGAGGCCGACGAAGGCGTTGACCGCCCGCTGGCCGGTGAAGGTGATGGGCGCACTCTGCATCAACCCGTGCAGCTTGGCGAAAGCGACGACCGAGCCGGTGAAGGTGACGGCGCCGATGGCGGTCGATGCCATGATCTCGACCAGGCTGTGGGTCGCGAGCCCGCCTTCGACCGGGATGCCGTAGAGGCTCGGGCTCTCCAGGGCGGCGGCGGCGATCAGCACCGCCGCGAGGCCGACCAGGCTGTTGAAGATCGCGACCAGCTGCGGCAGGTCCGTGATCTTGACCCTGAGCGCAATCACCGTGCCGATGGCGCCGCCGATGACGATGCCCCCCAGCACCAGCTCGAAGGTGACGATCTGCGGGCGAAGCAGCGTTGCGCCGATGGCGATCGCCATGCCGGCGATGGCGATCCAGTTCCCCTGGCGCGCGGTCTCCGGGGAGGCAAGGCCCCGGATTCCCAGGATGAAGCAAACGGCCGCCACCAGGTAGGCGAAGGATGCAATCGAGGCTTCCATCCCTTCAGTCGCCCTTCTTGCGGTACATCTGGAGCATTCTCTGGGTGATGATGAAGCCGCCGAAGATATTGACGGAGGCGACCACGACGGCGACGAAGCCCAGCAGCTTGGAGACGCCGAAAATGGCGGGGCCGGCGGCGATCATCGCGCCCAGCACGACCACGCCGGAAATCGCGTTGGCGACCGACATGAGCGGAGCATGCAGCGCCGGCGTCACCTTCCAGACCACGTAGTAGCCGACGAAACAGGCAAGCGCGAAGACGGTGAGGCCGAACAGCACCGGATCGGTTGCGGGAGCATCCGACTGGGCGGCCCGGTGCGCGAGGTCGGCCGCCTCCCTGGCGAGCCGCTGGGCCTCGTCGGCAAGCTGGCCGGCGCGGTCGGCAATCGCCGCTGCGTCCCGGTTCAGGGGTTCAGCCATCGGAAGCGTCCTTCGGGTTCAGTGCCGTCGCAGAGATGATCGGATCGTTGTAGTCGGGCGCGAGCGCCTCCCGCTCCTTGTCCACCAGCAGTTCCGCAAAATTGACGAGATTGCGCGCATAGAGGGCGCTTGCGTCCTGCGCCACGCGGGACGGCAGGTCGCTGTCGCCCACGATGAACACCCCCTGTTCCTCCACGATGCGGTCGGCCTGGCTCAGCTCGCAATTGCCGCCCTGTGCGACCGCGATGTCGATGACCACGGAGCCGGGCGGCATGGCGCGCACCATCTCCGCCGAAAGCAGGCGTGGCGCGGGCCGGCCGGGAATCTGCGCGGTCGTGATGACGATATTCGTGCGCGCGAGCGTCTCGGCCAGCTTGTCGGCCTGCTCGCGCTTGTAGTCCTCGCCCATCTCCCGGGCATAACCGCCTTCGTCCTCGGCGAGGCTGGGCTCCCTGTGGTCCACTTCTATGAAGCTGGCGCCGAGGCTCTCCACCTGCTCGCGCGCCGCCGGGCGCACGTCCATCGCCGACACGACGGCGCCGAGGCGCCGCGCCGTCGCAATCGCCTGGAGGCCGGCCACGCCGGCGCCGAGAACGAGAACCCGTGCAGGCGCAATGGTGCCGGCGGCCGTCACCATCATCGGGAAAGCGCGGCCGAAGAGGTCGGCGGCGCGGACCACCGCCGCATAGCCCGCGAGGTTGGACTGGCTCGAAAGCGCATCCATGGTCTGCGCGCGGGTGATGCGCGGCATGAGTTCCATCGCGAACGCCTCGACGCCCGCCGCGGCAAGCGCGGCCCGGCCATCGTCGTCGCCGAAGGGCGCCAGCAGACCCGCCAGCATGGACCCGCGCTTCAGCCGTCCGACCGCCGGCATATGCACCGCAAGCACTAGGTCCGCCGCTTCGAGCGCCTCGGTATCCACTACCGCGCCGGCCTCCGCATAGGCGGCGTCGGTGTAGCCTGCATCCGTCCCGGCATCGGGCTCCACACGCACCTCGAAGCCCATCGCCAGCAGCCGCTTCACGCTGTCCGGCGTTGCAGCGACACGGCGCTCTCGCGGCGCGGTTTCCTTCGGTATTCCAGCAAGCATGCCACTTCTCCGAGCGCGGGGTTGTTGCATTGCACAACGGGTTTGGCAAGCGCACGCATTGTCGCTAGGCTGGCCTTTCGGAGAGGTCTATTGATTGTCTGTCGTCTCGTAGCCCTGCTGTTCGCGTGTGGCGCGATGATCGCGCTTGGCGGCGACATCTGGCAGGCGGCGGCCGAAGGGGGATGGCAGCCGCAGGCGCTGGGCCAGGTCTGGTTCACGCTGGACAGCGGAAGCCTCAATCTCACGCAGGCCATCGTCCAGCGCTACCTGCATCCCTGGCTCTGGGACCCGGCCTTCGTGCAACTGCTGCTCTGGCCGGCCTGGGTCGTTCCCGGCGCTCTGGCTATCGTTCTGTTCATGTTGTGCCGCCGGCGGCAGCGCATGCGGTCGGGCGGCACGCTCGGTTGATCGCCGCGCCGTGCGCGCCCCGGGCGCGCCGTGCGATACTGGCCCGCCGGGAGCGGGAGGGTGCAGCATGGACGGGCGTCTGGCGGGCAAGGCGGCACTGGTCGCCGGGGCGGGGTCGATCGCCGAGGGCTGGTCGAACGGCAAGGCGAGCGCGGTGCTGATGGCCCGGGAGGGCGCACGGGTTTTCTGCGTGGACCGGAACGCGGCCGCCGCCGAGGAAACCGCGGCCGAGATTCATGCCGAAGGCGGCGAGGCGCGGGCCTGGCAGGCCGACATGTCGGTCGCGGCGGAGGTCGAGGCGGCGGTGGCCGCCTGCCTCGACGCCTGGGGCCGGATCGACATCCTTTTCAACAATATCGGCCTTCAGGCGCTCGGCGGCCCGGTGGAGCTCGACGAAGCGGACTGGGACCGGCTGATGACGGTCAACGTCAAACCGATGTTCCTCGCCTGCAAGCATGTGCTGCCGGTCATGGTCGAACAGGGGCGCGGCTCGATCGTCAACAACTCGTCGCTGGCGAGCCTGCGCTTCGCCTATCCCGCCGTCGCCTATTCGGCGTCCAAGGGCGCGGTCAACGAGCTCACGCGCAACGTCGCCGGGCAATATGCGCCGCAGGGCATACGCTGCAATGCGGTGCTGCCGGGCATGATGGCGACGCCGCGCATCACCCGGCGGCTGCGGGAAGTCCATGGCGACGCCTTCGAGAACGTGCTGGAGGAGCGGGCCGGCATCGTGCCCATGCGCCGCGCAGGCACGGCCTGGGATGTGGCCTATGCGGTGCTCTTCCTCGCCTCGGACGAAGCGGCCTACATTACCGGGACGGAGATTGTCGTCGATGGCGGCCTCGCTGCGTCGGTGCGCGGCCGGCCCTGGTCGGAGGAGATGGGCGGATGACGGACTGTCTGGCGGCGCTCACATTCGATTTCGACGGCATGTCGGGCTTCATCGCCCGGGGCAGGACCTCGCCGACCATGCTGTCGCGCGGCGAGTTCGGCGCGGTCGGGGTCGAGCGCATATTGCGGCTTCTGGACCGCCACGGCATCGCCGCATCCTTCTTCATTCCGGGCATCACCATCGGCACATGGCCGGACCATAGCCGGCGCATCCACGAGGCCGGCCACGAGATCGGCCATCACGGCTGGCGCCATATCCCGCCGGCGCAGCTCTCGCGCGAGGAAGAGGCCGACGAGCTCGACCGGGGCATCGCCGCCATCGAGGCGCTGACGAACGCCCGGCCGCGCGGCTATCGCTCGCCTGCCTGGGACCTTTCGGAGAACACTGTCGATCTGCTGCTGGAGCGCGGCTTCACCTACGACAGCTCGATGATGGGCCACGACACGCGGCCCTACCGGGTGCGCCGGGGAGACGTCATACATGCGGACGAGGCCTCGACCTTCGGCGAGGAAACCGCGCTTCTGGAACTGCCGGTCTCATGGAGCGCGGACGACTGGCCGCATTTCGAATTCATGCCGCCCGGCATGCCCGGCCTCAGAAGCACGAACTCGGTGCTGGAGAACTGGCTGGACGATTTCCGCTACGTGGTCCGTTACGAGGAAGGGGGGCTGATGACCTACACCTTCCACCCGCTCGTGATCGGCCGGGGCCACCGGATGCTGTTCCTCGAAAGGCTGATACAGGGCCTCCGCCGTCTCGGTGCGGAATTCGTACGTCTCGATGACGCAGCCCGGCGTTTCACCGCGTCATAGAACGGTTACGGACTTCCTGCAGCGCTGCAGCCCCGGAGGGACGCACGCAAGACGAACAGTGGGGATCCGACCATGGCGCTCAATCCCAGCCGCGAAGCCTTCATCACCTGTGCGCTGACCGGCGCCGGCGACACGACCGGCCGCTCCGACAGGGTGCCGGTGACACCGGCGGAGATCGCCGAAGCCGGCATCGAGGCGGCCCGTGCCGGCGCGGCGGTCATCCATGTCCATGTCCGCGACCCGGAGACCGGCCAGCCCGCACGCGACCCGGCGCTCTACCGCGAGGTCGTGGAACGGGTGCGGGAGTCGGACGTCGATGTCGTGCTGAACCTGACCGCGGGCATGGGCGGCGACCTCACGCTCGGGCCGACCGACAGACCGCTGCCGCCTTCCGAGGCGGGCACCGACATGGCGGGCGCCGGGGAGCGGCTCGTCCATGTCGCGGAGCTCCTGCCGGAAATCTGCACACTCGACTGCGGCACGATGAATTTCGGCGAGGGCGACTACATCATGACCAACACGCCGGCCATGCTGGCGGACATGGCGAAGCGTGTGCAGGCGCTCGGCGTCAGGCCCGAAATCGAGGTCTTCGACACCGGCCATCTGGCGTTCGCCAAGCGGCTGGCCGGGCAGGGCCTGATCGACGAACCGGTCATGGTCCAGTTCTGCATGGGCGTCCCCTGGGGGGCGCCGGACGATATCGGCACGCTGATGTCGCTCGTGAACAACCTGCCGGCCGGCTGGACCTTCTCGGCCTTCTCGCTCGGCCGCAACCAGCTTCCCTACGCCGCGCTCGCCGTGCTGGCCGGCGGCAATGTCCGGGTCGGGCTGGAGGACAATATCTGGCTTGACCGGGGCGTGCTCGCGACCAATGCGGACCTGGTCCGCCGGGCGGTCGCCGTCGTGGAGAACATGGGCGTGCGGGTGCTCGGGCCGGAAGCGGTGCGCGAGAAACTTGCGTTGAGGCGGCGCTGAGGGAGCCGCGGCGCGGCCGTGAGGGCGCCGTGACCGGCGGTATCGAGCGCGTAGCCTGCGTCGGCGGCGGCGTTATCGGCAGCGGCTGGGCAGCCCGCTTCGCGCTGAACGGCATCGACGTGTGGCTCTACGACCCGGACCCGGATGCCGGATCGCGGGCGGAAGTCGTTCTGGCGAACGCCGAACACGCCTATAGCCGCCTGTTCGGGGACATGCGTCCGGCTCCCGGCGCGCTGCGCATCGCCCGGAGCGTCGCCGAAGCTGTGGACGGCGCGGGCTTCGTGCAGGAAAGCGTGCCCGAGCGGCTCGACCTCAAGCGCCGGGTCCTTGCGGAAATCGGCGCGGCCGCCCCGGCCGGAGCCGTCGTTGCGTCCTCGACCTCCGGATTGCTGCCAAGCGCCATGCAGGAGCATATGCAGCACCCGGAACGGATGCTGGTCGGGCATCCGTTCAATCCCGTTTATCTGCTGCCGTTGGTGGAAGTCGTCGCCGGGCGCCGGACCGCCCCGGAAACGGTTGAACGCGCCTCTGCGGTCTATGGGGGTCTTGGCATGAAGCCGCTCGTGCTGCGCAAGGAGATCGACGCCTTCATCGCCGACCGCCTGCAGGAAGCACTTTGGCGCGAGGCGCTCTGGCTGGTGCATGACGGCGTCGCGACGGTCGGGGAAATCGACGACGCTATGCGCTATTCCTTCGGCCTGCGCTGGGCGCAGATGGGCGTATTCCAGACTTACCGGCTGGCCGGGGGCGAGGCCGGCATGCGCCACTTCTTGGAGCAGTTCGGGCCGTGCCTCGCCTGGCCCTGGACGAAGCTGACCGACGTTCCCGAGCTCGACGACGCCCTGATCGACGCCGTCGCCGACCAGTCGGACCGCCAGGCCGAGGGGTTGTCGACTCGGGAGCTGGAGCGGATCCGCGACGACAACCTGGTCGGGATCCTGGAAGCGCTGGAGCGAAGCGGCCCGGCGGGCTGGGGCGCCGGCGCGCTTCTCAGTGAAGCAAGACAGAGGATGCGCGAGCGCAGCGGCGGATAGCCCCGGTGCCGCCGCTGGCCCGCTTGTGCGGCGGCGCAGCGCGCGGCTATGGTGGCGGGGAGGGTGCGGGCCGGCTGCCCTTCGCGGAAGCGCCGGCCCGGCGCGGTCCATGGGCCCGGCGGGCGGGCCCGGCAGTTCGAGAGGGAGGCCGATCATGGCCGAGACCATCACCATCCGGGCCAGCGACGGCTCGGGCGAATTCACCGCCTATTGCGCCATGCCGGCCTCCGGCTCCGGGCCGGGCGTGCTCTGCATCCAGGAGATCTTCGGCGTCAACCACGCCATGCGCGACATCGCCGAATACTGGGCAAGCCAGGGCTATGTCGCCGTCGCGCCGGACCTCTTCTGGCGCCAGGAGCCGGGCGTCGATATCACGGACCAGACCGACGAGGAGTGGGCGAAGGCCTTCGAGCTCTACCAGGGCTTCGACGTGGACAAGGGCATCGACGACCTGAAGGCGACCGCCGAGCACATGCGCGCCATGGCGGGCTGCAGCGGCAGGGTCGGCACGGTCGGCTTCTGCCTCGGCGGCAAGCTCGCCTACATGCTGGCCTGCCGGACCGACCTCGACGCCAATGTCGGCTATTACGGCGTCGGCATCGAGGAAATGCTGGACGAGGCGGCGAACATCTCCGCCCCGCTCATGCTGCATATCGCGGAGGAGGACGGCTTCGTGCCGAAGGAGGCGCAGGCGGCGGTCCGGGACGGGCTCGCCGGCAATGCCCATGCCGAGGTCCACTCCTATCCGGGCATGGACCACGCCTTCGCGCGCATCGGCGGCAAACCCTATGACGAGGAGAACGCCGCACTCGCCAACGGGCGCACGGCCGCGCTGTTCCAGAAGGCGCTGCAGGGCTGACGCCTCCTAAAGACGGGCGGCAAATGCCGGACCCGCTGGAGGTCCTCCGGCGGGTCTTCGGCTACGAGGCGTTCCGCGGCCACCAGCGCGCTGCCATCGACGCGGTAATCCGGGGCGAAGACGCGCTGGTGCTGATGCCGACGGGTGCCGGCAAGTCGCTCTGCTACCAGGTGCCGGCGCTGGTCCGGCAGGGGGTGGCGGTCGTCGTCTCGCCGCTGATCGCGCTGATGCAGGACCAGGTGGCCGCGCTCGTCCAGAACGGGGTGAAGGCGGCGGCCCTCAACTCGGCGCTCGACGGCCGCGAGCGGGCGCGCGTCGAGCGGGCAATGCGCGAGGGCGGGCTCGACCTCGTCTATGTCTCGCCGGAGCGTTTCGCCGCGCCGGGCTTCCTGGACCTGTTGGAGCAGGCGCCGCTCGCGCTGTTCGCCATCGACGAGGCGCATTGCGTCAGCCAGTGGGGCCACGATTTCCGCCCGGACTACCGCCAGCTTGCGGTGCTGGCCGAGCGGTTCCCGGCCGTGCCCCGGATCGCGCTCACCGCAACCGCCGACGAGGCGACCCGCGCCGACATCCTGCGCGAGCTCCGGCTGGAGAAGGCGGAGCGCTTCGTCTCCGGCTTCGACCGCCCGAACATCCGCTACACGGTCAGGCCGCGCCGGGAGCGCGTGCGCCAGTTGCTTGCCTTCCTGGCCGGGCGGCGGGGCGAGGCCGGCATCGTCTATTGCATGACGCGCAGTCGCGTCGACCGGGTGACGGAGGAACTGAACCGGGCCGGCGTCCCGGCGCTCGCCTACCATGCGGGACTGGAGGCGGGGGAGCGGACGGCGCGGCAGGCCCGCTTCGTCGCCTCCGACGACGGGGTGATGGTGGCGACGGTCGCCTTCGGCATGGGCATCGACAAGCCGGACGTGCGCTTCGTCGCCCATCTCGACCTGCCGAAGAGCCTCGAAGCCTATTACCAGGAGACGGGCCGGGCGGGGCGCGACGGCCTGCCGGCGGAAGCCTGGATGCTCTACGGGCCCGGGGACGCGGCGCAGTTGGGCCGCTTCATCGACGGGTCGGAAGCCGCGGAGGAACAGAAGCACGTCGAGCGGGGCAAGCTGGAGGCGCTCATGCGCTACGCCGAGGCGGCGAGTTGCCGGCGGCGCATCCTGCTCGGCTATTTCGGCGACGACTGCGAGCCCTGCGGCAATTGCGATATCTGCCTCGACCCGCCCGAGATGTTCGACGGCACGGAGGCGGCGCAGATGGCGCTCTCGGCGATCTACCGCACGGGCCAGCGGTTCGGCGGCGGACACATAATTGACGTGCTGCGCGGGCGCGAAACCGAGCGCGTCCTCAGGCTCCGGCACGACCGGCTGCCGACCTTCGGCGTCGGCAAGGACCGGCGCGTGGCCGAGTGGCGCTCGATCCTCCGCCAGCTGACGGCGGCGGAGCTGGTCGCGGCGGAGAATCTGGAAGGCTTCACCGTGCTCCGCCTCGGCCCGGAGGCGCGCGCAGTGCTGCGCGGCGAACGCAAGGTGCAATTGCGACAGGAGAAGCGGGAGGCCCGCCCGACGCGGCAACCGAAGCAGCCGGGAACTGCGCCGGTGTCCGCCGACAGGGAAGGCTTCGAGGCGCTCCGCGCGCTTCGGCGCAAGCTGGCTGCGGAGCAGGGCGTGGCGCCCTTCATGGTGTTCCATGACAGCGTGCTCCACGACATGCTGAACCGCCGCCCTTCCAGCCTGGAGGAGATAGCCGAAGTCCCCGGCGTCGGCGCCGCGAAGCTGCAACGCTACGGCAAGGCGTTTCTGGAGGCGCTCAGGGCGTTGCCACCATCGGCCGACTGACCTCGACGATGCGCCGGTCGCCCTCGTCGAAGAAGAACTCGGCGAGATTGTTGCCGGGGCCGCCGCGGTCGATGACGAGGAAGTCGGTCTCGCGGCCGAGCGCGATGACGGGGTGGTGCCAGACGCCGGGGGCGTAGTTGACGCCCTGGCCGGCCTCAGCGAGGAAGGCGCGGAGGTCGTCCGGCTCAACCGTGTCGCCCGGCGGCGCGACGACGACCAGGAAGGGCGCGGCCTCGAGCGGCACGAAGGCCTGCGAGCCGAGCGGATGCTTCTCCACCATCGCGATTGCCAGCGGCATGGCCAGCGGGCGGGCGCGGAAGATGTTGACGAGCACATGCCCGCCTTCCGCCGCCACATCGACGCGGGCGAGGTCGTGGAAGCGGGTCGTCGAGCCGTTGTTGATCTCGAAATGCCGCGCGCCGTCGGTCTCGATCACGTCGCCGAAAGCGGCGAAGGCGGCGCGGGTCAGGGGCTCGATCGGGAGGGCTCCGATCACCGGAGGCTCAGCAGCGGATAGTCAGGCACGCGGGGATGCAAGCTGTGTCTGGGGCAATCGGCGATGAGGTCCAGTTCCTGCAGGACGATCTGCCCGATCAGCGCTTCGCTGAGCGGTGGACCGACTATGCAGGACGTGTGCATGAACCGTCCGCAAAGCTCGATGGTCACCGGTCCGGCGATAGGTCGTTCTTCCCGGCGGTCGTCGGCATAGGTGACGATAGCGGTGCGCTGCACCTCGAGTCCGAGCCGCTCGACGATATTCTGCGGCAGCATCAACATCGCTGCGCCGGTGTCCACAATGGCGTCGATGCTGGTTGCGCGAATGCTGGCCTCGTCGTGGAAACCGCGCTTGAAGCTGCCCCGGTCTTCTGTGTTCTCCAGCTTCGCGGTAACGACGATCTCGCCCATTTCCGCCGCTCCTGCCTTTGTCCGCTCTCGGTTCTACTCGATTCCGCCTCAGAGCGCGACGGCCGCGTCGAACTCGCGGCCGCGCTCTTCGAGCCATTCCCAGAAGGAGCGGGCGTAGCTGCGCGGGACATGGAGGTCGAAGGCGTCCTCCGCCCTGCGTTGGACGAGCGCCTGGGCATTGCCGATATGCGTGCGCACCGCCCGCCCTGGAGGAAATGCCGCCGGATCGAGGTCGATTCCGGTGCCGGTAGCCAGCAGGTCCGCTGCATGCTCGCCCGTAACGGCGATGATGGTGGAGGCCGAAGAGACATTCACGAGCGCACCCGGTCCGCCGGCGAGTCCCGAGGCGACGCGGGCGGCCAGCCGCCCGTCGTCCGAAAGCGGCGCCATCAGGCGCCATTCGTCCGGGCCCAGACGGATCAGCAGCGCATCCTCGCAGACCTCCCGGACCTCGCCCGGTTCCAGCGGCAGACCGGCGCCCAGCACCTCCTCGACCGCCTGCGCGAAGGCCGTGTCCGCGGCCGGGCCGCGCAGCACGAAACTCTCCTGCGCCGGCCCCTCGCCCAGCAGCACGCCGCCTGCCCCGCCGGCGCGCGAGCCGAGGTCCAGTCCGGCGAGCGCGCTGCGCCGCGCTTCGGTTGCGTCGTCAGCCATGAAGGCGCGTTCCCTGCGCGTCGTAGAAGACGGGCGACACGATCTCCGCCGCCATGGAGAGGTCGATCATCGGCGAGGCGATATAGACCGTCTGGCCGGTCCGCGCCCGTCCGTTCTCGACGAGCGCGAGTGCGAGCGCCCGGCCGAGCGTCGGGCTGTAGCAGAAGGAGGTGACATGGCCGAGCGGCGGCGCGGGCTTCATGTCATCGCTCTCCACCACCTGGCAGCCGGGCGGGATGCGGGCCTCGCCGTCGATGACGGAGAGGCCGACAAGCTGCTGGCGGCCCTTCCGGCGGAGCGCCGGCAGCTCCAGCGAGCGCTTGCCGATGCCGGGCCCCTCCGCCCTGACCATGCGCCCGAGGCCGAGGTCGTCCGGCGTCGTGCGCCCGTCCGCCTCGGCGTGGGTCACATGGCCCTTCTCGATGCGCATGGTGCCCATCGCCTCGGTGCCGTAGGGCGTGAGCCCGTCCTCCCGTCCCTCTGTCAGGAGCCGCGTCCAGAGCGCCAGCCCCTGATCGGCGGGCACGGCGATCTCGTAGGAGAGTTCGCCCGAAAAGCTCATCCGGAAAACGAGCGCCGAGAGGCCCGCAACCGTCGCCGCGCGCACCGCCATCATCGGGAAGGCGTCGTCCGAGAGGTCGAGCTCTGGCGCGGCCCGGCCGAGCAGCGCCCGCGAACCGGGGCCGGCAAGCGCGGCCGCGAACCAGTGCTCGGTAACGTCGGTCGCATAGACCTCCAGCTCCGGCCAGACGGTCTGGAGCAGCAGTTCGATATGCTGCATCGCTTCGTGCTGATGCGCGGTCGTGGTCGTCAGGTAGAAGTGGTTTTCGCCAAGCCGCATGACGACGCCGTCATCGAACACCCGCCCGTCCTCGCGCAGCATCAGTCCGTAGCGGCCGCGTCCGGTTTTCAGGCTCGACATCCGGTTCGCATAGAGGAGGTCGAGGAAGGCCGCGGCGTCCCGCCCCTGGATATCGACCTTGCCGAGCGTGCCGACATCCACGATGCCGACGCCGGCGCGGGTCTCGCGAACCTCAGCCGAGATGGCTTCCTCCTCGTCCATGCCCTCGCGCGGATAGTAGCGGGGCCGGCGCCAGAGGCCGGCGGCGGTGAACAGGGCGCCGCGCGCCTCGTGCCAGTCGTCGGCCGCCGTGCGGCGCAGCGCGTCCCGGCCCTCGCCGATGAGGCCGGAGGCCATCGCCGCCATCGGCACCGGCGTATAGGGCGGGCGGAAGGTCGTCGTTCCGGTGCGGGCAACCGGCCGCCCGAGCGCCTCCGACAACAGGACGAGGCCCGCCATGCCGGAGGTCTTGCCCTGGTCGGTGCCCATGCCGAGCGCGGTGTAGCGCTTCACATGCTCGACCGAGCGGTAGCCCTCGCGCGCGGCAAGGTCCACATCCGCCGCCGTCACATCGTATTGCAGATCGACGAAGCGCTTGCCGCCGCCCGTCTGCCAGAAGACGGGCGCCTCCCAGGCGCTGCGGTCGGGCGAACGCGGCGGCTCCCCGGCGGGCCGTTCATGCCCCGATGACGCGGCGGCGGCGACGCCCGCGGTCCAGCCTTCCGCCAGGCATCCGTCGAGGTCGAAGCGCCCGGCGGCCGCGCCCGCGCTCCGGTTCGCGCCGCCCGGCCGGTCGGGCAGGATCAGCCCCCGTTCCTCGTTGTAGCCGAGGCTGCCGCGCGCCTGGGCGTGAAGATGCACGGCCGGGCTCCATCCGCCGGAAACGGCCACCAGGTCGCAGGCGATACGCTCGCCCTTGTCTCCCGCCCTGCCGTCGGCCCGGCGGAGCAGGACGCCGCGCACCCGGCGACTGCCCAGCACCCGTTCCACGGTCCCGCCCGCGCGGCAGGGCAGGTCCCGGATGTCGCCGCCCGACCGGGTATCGGCCACGGCGGCGATGCCGACACCCGCGCTCCGCAGGAGCCGCGCCACCCGGTAGATGCTGTCATTGTTGCCGGCGACGACGGCGTTCCGGCCCGCCAGCACGCCATAGGCATGGGCATAGCCGCCGGCCGCGGATGCCGACATGACGCCCGGCCGGTCGTTCCCGTCGAAGAGCAGCGGGCGCTCATGCGCGCCGGCGGCGATCACGACGTCCCGCGCCCGCACGAACCAGAGCCGCGCCGCCGGCGCGCCGGCGGGCGCCTCCCCGCCGGGCCGTTCGGCAACCGTCAGCAGGTTGTGGTCGTAATAGCCGGCGACGGTGGCGCGGCGAAGCAGGCGGACATGGCTCATCGCTTCCAGTTCGGCGACCGCCGTGTCGATCCAGTCGAGCCCGTCGCCCTCGTCGATCTCGCCGGGCGCGCGCAGCAGGTCGCCACCGAAGCGGACATTCTCGTCAGCAAGCACCACCCGCGCCCCGGCGCGCGCCGCCGCCAGCGCTGCCGCCACGCCCGCCGGCCCGCCGCCCGCCACCAGCACATCGGCATGGATGCGCCGCTTGGCGTAGAAGGCGTCGTCCGGCGCGGACGGGGCCGGCCCGAAGCCGGCCATGCGCCGGATCAGCGGCTCGTAAAGCGCCGGCCACCAGCGCGCCGGGGCCATGAAGGTCTTGTAGTAGAAGCCCGCCGGCATCAGGCCGCCGGCCAGGCCGGCCGCGCCGCCAAGATCCCAGGAAACGGAGGGCCAGGCGTTCTGCCCGAAGGCCTCGAGTCCCTCCGAGAGCGGGACCTCGGTCGCCTTCAGATTCGGCCGGGCCTCCTCCCGGACGCCCGTGGTGACCATGGCGTTGGGCTCTTCCGGGCCGAAACCCCAGACGCCGCGCGGGCGGTGGTATTTGAAGCTCCGGGCCACGATGCGCACGCCCGCCGCCAGCAGGCCGGAGGCCAGGCTGTCGCCCCGGTAGCCCTCGTGGCGGTGGCCGTCGAAGTCGAATCGCAGCGGTTCCGTGCGGTCGATGAGATGGCCGCCCTCGGCCGCGCGGAAGGGCTGGCGCCTCATGGCCGGCTCAGCCGCACCGCGCCGAGCTCGTGAGTCCAGGTGTCGCGCTCGACTTCCAGCCAGCGCCGGCAGCCGTCACGGTGGAACCACAGCTCGCGATGGGGGCCCTTCGGGTTGTCGTGGAAGCAGAGATAGTCCGTCCAGGCCTCGTCGGTTGCGGCCTCGGGGTCCGTCGGGCGTTCGACCCCGGCGTCGCCACCATAGGCGAACTCCGTCTCGTCGCGCGCGCCGCAGAAGGGGCAGGGTATCAGGAGCATGGTCCGGGTCCCCTCAATGTCCCCACGCCACCGGCCCGGCGCCGTTTTCGTCCAGCACGGCTCCGGTGCGGAAGCGTTCGAGCGAGAAGGGCGCGTTCAGCGTGTGCGGCGCATCGTTGGCGAGCGTCCAGGCAAGGCACCAGCCGGAGGCGGGTGTGGCCTTGAAGCCGCCATAACACCAGCCGCCGGTCATGGCGAGGCCCTCCACCGGCAGTTTGGCGATGATCGGGCTGCCGTCCATGCTCATGTCCATGACGCCCGCCCAGTGGCGGAGCTGGCGCAGGCGCGAGACGCGCGGGAAATACTCCGAGGCCGACGCCAGTATGTCCTCCAGACGCGCCGGGCTGCCGCGCTGGGACCAGGAGTTGTAGCCGTCCAGGCTGCCGCCGATCAGCACTTCGCCCTTGTCGGTCTGGCTGACATAGGCGTGCGTTGCGGCGATCGAGACGACGGTGTCGATAAAGGGTTTGACCGGCTCCGAGACTGTTGCGGTCAGCAGATGCGTCTCGATGGGCAGCCGGACGCCCGCCATTTCCGCAAGGCGCGAGGAATGCCCGGCAACGGCCAGGCCGACCCGCCCGGCGCCGATGGGTCCGCGGCTCGTCTGGAGCCTCGTGACCCTGCCGCCCTCGACATCGATCCCGGTCACCTCGCAGTCCTGGATGATGTCCACCCCCAGCGCATCGGCGGCGCGCGCATAGCCCCAGGCGACGGCATCGTGGCGCGCGACGCCGCCGCGCGGCTGCATCACGCCGCCGATAATGGGATGGCGGATGTCCGGCGAGAGGTTGAGCGCCGGGACCAGCCGCGCCAGGTCCGCACGGGTCAGCAGTTCCGCATCTATTCCGGCATAGCGCATGCCGTTGTGCCGGCGCAGCCAGTAGTCGCGCTGGGCGTCGGTGTGGAAGACGTTGATGACGCCGCGCGGGGAGAACATCACATTGTAGTTGAGGTCGCGGCTCAGCCCCTCCCAGAGCTTGAGCGAGTGTTCGTAGAAGCGCTGGTTCTCCGGCAGCAGGTAGTTGGACCGCACGATGGTGGTGTTGCGCCCGGTATTGCCGCCGCCGATCCAGCCGCGCTCCAGCACGGCGACATTCGCGATGCCGTGGTTGCGGGCGAGGTAATAGGCCGTGGCGAGGCCGTGCCCGCCGCCGCCGACGATGACGACATCGTAGGAGGGTTTGGGCTCCGGCGCGCGCCAGGCCGGCTCCCAGTCCCGATGCCCGGAGAGCGCGCCCCTGAGAAGCGAAAAGATCGAATAGCGCTGCATTGCGGCCATTCTAGCCCGGATTTCCGACGGCGGTCATGGCCGGGGACCGCCGTGCCCGCCTCGCTCGCCGCGGGCGTCAGGCGTCCGCCGTCCAGAGGCACCAGACGGCGAGCAGCGGCGTTTCGCCCGTGCGCATGGCGTGCCAGGCATGGGGCGGGTTGTGCTGGATGCTGCCCGCCGGCCGCGCCCGCCAGCCCAGGTCCTCGCGCCACCAGTCGCCGGGCGCCAGCACGAAATAGAGCTCCTCGGGCGGGTGGTTGTGCTTCACATAGTCGGTGTGCGGCGCGACAAGGCTGACGCCGATGCGGACATCCTCGCGCCGCTCCAGGCCGTCCGCGCCGGCCAGCACGGCATTGGCATGAGCCTTGCGGAAGGCCGGGTCGTTCTCGCTGCCGAGCCTCGGCCCCCAGGCCAGCCGCGCGTCCATCGCCCGAAGCGCGCCCGCCACATGCTGCACCGGCTCCGGCCCCTGCGCCGCAAGCGCGAAGGCGGTGTCCAGCGCATCGGCGGGGGCCGGACGGCTCGGCTTCAGACCGGCATCCGGCAGCTCTCCCGGCGTCTCCAGCGCGTCGAATATGCGCGCCGCGAGCGCGGCTTCGGGTCCGCCCGGCGGCACCGCCTCGCGCACGGCGCGGCCGAGCGCGGCCACGAAATGGTCAAGGTCCCCGGCTCTCAGCATGTCGGCCCCGCCTTCCGCGTCGTCAGGCCGCCTGCGGGCCGCGAACCAGGCGGCCGGGCATGGCGCCCGTCGGCTCGCCCTGCTCGTAAGTCGCCTCGCCGGACACGAAGGTGGCGGCATAGCCGTCAGCCCGCTGCACCAGCCGGCGTCCGCCGGCCGGCAGGTCGCGCACCATGACCGGCGCATGCAGGCGGAGCGCGTCGAAATCGATCAGGTTGAGGTCGGCCTTGAAGCCGGCGCGCAGGAGACCCCGGTCTCTCAGCCCGTAAGCCTCCGCCGTGCTCCGCGTCTGGAGCCGAACCGCATGTTCGAGCGCCAGTTGCGGTCCCCGCTGCCGGTCGCGCGCCCAGTAGGACAGCATGTAGGTGGGCGCGCTCGCGTCGCAGATGAGCCCGCAATGCGCGCCGCCGTCCGAAAGGCTCAGCATGGACAGCGGATGCTCCAGCACGGTGCGCAGCATCTCGAAATCGCCGTCGGCATAGCCGAGCAGCGGGAAGTAGATCAGCGCCCGGCCCTCGTCCGCCAGCATCGCGTCGAGCAAGGTCGCGCGGGGATCGCCATCGCCCGCCAGCGCCGCGATGCTGCGCTCCGGCGGCGGCTCGTAGTCGGGCGGGTCGCCCAGCGGGAACATGCCGGCGAAATGGTTGAACACATAGCTGTCGAACCTGCCCTGCCGGGTGGACTCCTCGGCCAGCAGCCGCGCGCGCGCCTCCGGGTCGGAAAGGCGGGCGACGCGCTCCGCCAGCGGCAGATGCGCGGTCTCCATGTAGGCCGGGTGGCCCATGAAGGGGTGCATGCTGCTCTCGAAGCCCATCAGCATGCCCGCCGGGCGGGCGCTCACCTGCATGCGGAGCCTGGCGCCCCCGGCGACGGCGGCCTCGGTCCAGTCGAGGATGCGCCGCCAGTCTCCCGGGCTGCGGTCGGACTGGGCGAGGATGAAGGAGACCGGCAGCCCGGTCTCGCGGGAGAGGTCGCGCATCCAGACCACATCGTCGCGGAAGCGCCCGTCCATGCCGCCGATGCCGAAGTCGGTCGCGATCTCGAATACGCCGTGCCCGGCCCGCCCGCAGGCCCGGCCGATGCCCATCAGTTCTTCATGGCCGGCGAAGGTGCCGGGCACCGGCTCGCCGTCGATGGAACGGTGCAGCATGGTGCGCGAGGAGGAGAAGCCGAGCGCGCCGGCGCGAAGCCCCTCCTCGACGATATCGGCCATGGCCGTGATGTCGTCTTCGGTCGGGTCCTCGTTCGCCGCGCCGCGCTCGCCCATCGCATAGGCCCGGACCGCGCCATGCGGCACCTGCGCGCCGATGTCCAGCGCGTGCGGCATGGCCTTGAGCGCATCCAGATATTCCGGGAAGGTCTCCCAGCTCCAGCGTATGCCCTCGGACAGCGCCGTGCCGGGAATGTCCTCCACGCCTTCCATCAGGCCGATCAGCCATTCGCGCCGGTCGGGCGCGGCGGGCGCGAAGCTGACGCCGCAATTGCCGAATACCGTGGTGGTGACGCCGTGCCAGCCGGAGGGCGAGAGCCACGGGTCCCAGGTCGCCTGGCCGTCATAGTGGGTGTGGACATCGACGAAGCCGGGAACCGCAAGCAGGCCGTCCGCGTCGATCTCGCGCCGGCCCGGCCCCGCCTTGCCGCCGGCCCGGGTGAAACGCCCGCCGTCGATGGCGATATCGCCGGTGAAGGCCGCCTCGCCGGACCCGTCGACGATGCGCGCGCCGCGAATGACCGTGTCGTGCATGGCTCGGAACCTCTCCTGTCGATTGACTGCGCGACCCGCGGGAGTGTTGCGGTCAGCCGCGGTCCGCCCCTTAAATCAGTTTGAGCGCGGCTGTGAATGCCGCCAGCGCGGCAATGGCGGTGTAGAGGCGAATCGTCATCCGGGCCTCCAGGCGGGCGAGTTCCGTCTCGATGCGGCCGATGTCCACCTTGGTAGCTACACCTTCGGTTACCGCATCTCGCGCCACGCTGACGATCGCATCGGCCAGCGCCTCTTCGGCGCCGGCGTCGGTCAGAGCCTTCCGGGCGGCCAGCGTATCGAATGTTGCGCTTGTCATGGCTCGGACTCGTGAGGGTAACCGCTTTGAAAGTACATAGTTCAGAATGTCCCCGGATAAAGCCCGCCGTCCATCAGCACGCTGTTGGCGGTCATGAAGCCGACATGCCCGCTGCAGAGGAAGGCGAAGACCTTGCCGAACTCCTCCGCCGTGCCGAAGCGCCCGGCGGGCGTGGCGGCCATGCGCTGCTTGCGCGCCGCGTCCACGTCGATGCCGGCCTGGTTCGCCGCATGGACGATGCCGCTTTGCAGCCGGTCGGTGTCGAACGGCCCCGGCAGCAGGTTGTTGATGACGACGTTGCGGTCCACGACCTCGCGGCAGATGGTGTTGCAGAAGCCCTGGAGTGCCAGGCGCGCCGAGGTCGAGAGGCCGAGATTGGGCACCGGCATCTTGGTGGATTGCGAGGTGATGTTGACGATGCGCCCGAAGCCGCGCTCCGCCATGCCGTCCACGACAGCGGTAATCATCTCCGCATGGCCGAGAAGCTGGGCTTCCAGGGCCGCCAGCCAGCGCTCGCGGGTGTCGGTGCGGAAATTGCCGGGCGCCGGACCGCCCGCATTGGTGACCAGTATGTCCGGCTCGGGGCAGGCGGCGAGGATCGCCTGGCGGATCTCGGGCTGCGTGATGTCGCCGGTAACGGCCTTCACCTCGACGCCTGTGGCCGAACGGATTTCCTCGGCCGTCGCCTCCAGTTCCGAGGCCGTGCGGGCATTGATGACCAGATGCACGCCCTCCTCGGCGAGCGCCATGGCGCAGCCCTTGCCGAGCCCCTTGCTGGCGGCGCCGACAATGGCCCGCTTACCTGCGATTCCGAGATCCATGACTGTCCTCCCCCTGTTCGAATGCCCCTTCGGCAAGCAGTTCCCGCACAAGGCCCGCCGTGATGCGGCGCCGGCCCGCCAGTGCGGCGCGGTCCAGAATATCTACCGCACGACGCGCCGCGGCGAAACTGCGCTCGATGCGCCGGAGCAGCAGGTCGAGCACCTCCTGGCCGATCTCGATCTGCCGGTCGGCGAATTGCTTGGCGAGCACGGCTTCGAGCAGCCGGTCGTCGGGCGGGCGGATGGCGACGGCCGGGCCGGCGGCAAGGCGCGAGGCGAGGTCCGCGGTCCTGAGTTCCCAGCGCGAGGGCGGCGCGGCCGCCGTCAGCAGCAGCGAGCCGCCCCGCCCGGCCAGCAGGTTGTAGAGGTGCAGCAGGGCAAGCTCGTCCACCGCGCCGTCCGCCCCGTCGATGACGAGATGTTCGCGCCCGCCCAGCAGATTGACCGGATTGGACCCCGCCAGCGCCGCCGGCGGAACCGTCACGGCGCCGCTCCTCGCGCGCCAGACATGGGCGAGATGCGTCTTGCCCGACCCCGCCGGCCCCCAGACCGTCAGCGCCGGGGCCGGCCAGCCGGGCCAGCGGTCGATCCACGACACCGCTTCGGCATTGCTGTCGGCGACCAGGAAGTCCTCGGCGCCCATGGCCGCACGGTGGCCGAGATGCAGTATGAGTTGTCGGTTACGAGGCGTCGTCGGAGCCATAAAGGCGGCTCTCCCGGTATTGCTCGATGGCGAAGCGCGCCAGCACCCCGATGGCCGCGGCCGCCGGCAGCGCGACCAGCATGCCGACGAAGCCCAGCAGCGACCCGCCGGCAAACAGCGCGAAGATCACCCAGACCGGATGCAGGCCGACCCGGTCGCCCACCAGCTTCGGGGTGAGGTAGTTGCCCTCGATGGCCTGCCCGGCGACGAAGATCGCGGCCACCAGCCCCACCCGCCAGAGCGACTCGAACTGGTCCAGCGCCAGCCCGATGGAAATCAGCCCGCCCAGCACGCTGCCGACATAGGGGATGAAGGAAACCAGGCCCGAGAAGATGCCGACGATGAAGCCGAAATCGAGCCCGGCCAGCATCAGCAGGCACCCGTAGCCGAGGCCGAGCAGGATGCAGACCGTGGCCTGGCCGCGCACGAAGCCGGCGAGCGTCGTGTCGATCAGCGCCGCCTGCTTGCGGATGACGGGCGCGCTCCGGCGCGGCAGCAGGCCGTCCATGGCGGAGACGATCCGGTCCCAGTCGCGCAACAGGTAGAAGGCGACGACGGGCGTGACGATCGCGAGGCCGAGCAGGTTGACGAGCGCCAGCCCGCTGCCCAGCACGCGCCCGACGATCTCGCCCGCCCAGCCGGCGGCGGTTGCGACATGGCCGGCCAGCGCCCGGCGGATGCCTTCCATGTCCTCGGGCGAGAACTCCGCCTGCAGCCGCGCGGTCACCCGCGAGAGGACCTGCTCCAGGGTTTCGATATAGCCGGGCAGCGCGGCGGCGAGACCGCCGAGCTGGGCGTTGACCACCGGCAGGAGCAGCAGCAGCACGCCGAAGCTCGCCACCGCGAATCCGGCGAGCACGAGCAGGGCCCCGACCGTCCGCCCGACGCCGCGGCGCTCCAGCCGGTCCACCAGCGGGTCGAGGAAATAGGCGATGGCGATGCCGGCGACGAAGGGCAGCAATATGTCCTGGAAGAGCGCGAGGAAGAGCACCGCCGCGAGCGCGACAGCAAGCCAGATGCCGGTCTGCTTCGCAGGACTCATGCGGCACCGCCTCCCCGTTCGAGCCGCATCATGCCGCGCATCCAGGTGACGACATAGACCCCGCCGGATACGGCGGTCGTCACGGCGACGACGGCGCAGGCGGCCTCCAGGGCGACCGGAATGTGGAACTGCCAGGCCAGCATGGCGAGCACGCCCGCGGCGAAGGCAAGCTGCACGCAGGTGTTCAGCTTGCTCGTCCAGTGCGGCCGCACCGGCTGGGCGGACGGCATGAGCATCTGGCCGAGCAACCAGCCGGAGATAATCAGCGCGTCGCGGAACACCACCAGGATCACGAGCCAGGCGGGCAGCAGGTCGCGGACGCCGAGGGAGATGAACACGGAGACCAGCAGCGCCTTGTCGGCGACCGGGTCGAGCAGGCTGCCGAGGCGGGACACCTGCCCGAGCCGGCGCGCCAGCCAGCCGTCCACGGCGTCGGAAAGGCCGGCCAGCAGGAACAGCCAGAGCGCCGCCTCGTACCAGCCGCGCACCACCAGCCAGACGGCCAGGGGCACCGCCAGCAGGCGGGCGAGCGTGATCGCGTTGGGCAGGGTCATCGTCGGGGTGCGCCGGCCTCAGCGGTCAATCGGGCGGAGCGTCCAGGCATTGCCGCCGCTCCGTTCCAGCGCGAGGCCGTGGCGCTCCAGCACGCCTCCGAGGCGCTCCGCGCCGCCCGCGAACCGGAACCGGAAGACCGCCCGGCTGCGCGCCAGTTCGACGAGCCGGACCTGCCGCACGCCGCCGGCCGCCTTGAGCGCATCCTTCACCGCGATGAGGTCTCCGAGCCCGCCGAGCGGCGCCACCGCCTCGAAGGGCTCCGCCGGCGCATCGGCCGCCACCAGATTGGCGCGCTTCCAGCTTTCCTGGATCTGCGCCGCCGCTTCGGCCGCGGCGCGCGCGCAGAGGCTTTCGACCGTCTCTCCGGCCCGTCCCTCGATTCGCAGCGTCTTGACGGCCGCCGCCTCGCCCGCCCCGAGACGCCTGAGCGCGACCTCCAGCACCGGGCGGGTGCGTTGCCCCTCCAGGCGATAGACGGCATGGGCGACCAGCGCGCGCCGGGCGCCCATGCGGGCGGCCGCCTGCAACAGGCGGGCGCGGTCGCCCTCGGCCGCGCTGTCCGCCGCGGGCATTGCGGGGGCGCCGGGCGCCGGCAGCGCAAGCGGCACCGGCTCGTTCGCCGCCCGGCGCTGCGCCCAAGCCGCGCGCCAGGGGTTGGCGTCCTCGAACAGGAGGCGCAACGGTCCCCAGTCATAGACGGGAAAGACGGCCACGGGCCCGCTCACGGCCTCCGAGAACGGGATGCCGGCTTCCCGCAGCAGCGTGCGCACGGGCTCCGGGTGGAAGCCGATGGAGACGCGCGCGATATAGCGCACCGGCGACTGGCGCTCTTCCAGCACCTGCACGCTGCGCATCGCCGCCGCGACGGTCCCGGTGTCCGCCTCCGGCAGCCGGTCCTGGTCCCTGCGAAGCGTCAGGCGGCGCAGGAGAGTATCGAAGGCCTCCGCGCGGGCCTCGGCCATGGCGGCCTGCTTCGCTTCGGCGGTCGAGGGCGCCGATGCGTCCACGGAGATGTCCTGCACCGTAAAGAGATCGACCGCAGCGGCGGCCGGCCCGCCCGGCAACAGGACCGCAAGCGTCGCCGCCGCGCGCAACGCGGCGTCCCGAAGGGATGGCGGCGTCAGCGCCGCCGCCGCGCGCAACGCGGCGGATCGCAGGGATGGCGGCGTCGTCGCCGCCGCCGGCCCGAACAACGCTCGCATTGCGCCTCTTCGCCCGATGGATATTGTCGGCCCGGACTATACCGCCCCCGAGGTGACATGGCGAGCAGGGAAGGCGCGACATACAAGGCGGCCGGCGTCGATATCGACGCCGGAGAGACGCTGGTGCGCCGCATCGCGCCGGCGGCGGCGCGCACCGCGCGGCCGGGCGCCGACGGGCGGCTCGGCGGCTTCGGCGGCTTCTTCGACCTCCGCGCCGCCGGGTTCCGCGACCCGGTGCTGGTGGCATCGACCGACGGGGTCGGCACCAAGCTGGAGATCGCCCAGGCCGCAGGCCGTCATCGCGGCGTGGGCATCGACCTCGTGGCGATGTGCGTGAACGACCTCGCCGCGCAGGGGGCGGAACCGCTGTTCTTCCTCGACTATTTCGCAACCGGCGCCCTGGATGCGGATGCGGCCGCCGCGGTCGTGGAAGGGATCGCCGAGGGCTGTATCGCCGCCGGCTGCGCGCTCATCGGCGGCGAGACGGCGGAAATGCCGGGCTTCTACCCGGCAGGGCGCTACGACCTCGCGGGCTTTGCCGTCGGCGCGGTCGAGCGCGGGCGGATGAAACAACCCGGCGCCCGGCCGGGAGACGTCGTTCTGGGCCTCGCCTCGGACGGCCTGCACGCCAACGGCTTCTCGCTCGTCCGCCGCATCGTCGAGCGGGAGGGTCTCGACCTCGGCGGTTCGTCGCCCTTCTCGGAGGGCGCGCTCGGCGAGGCCCTGCTCCGCCCGACGCGCATCTATGTGCGTCCGGTGCTGGCGGCGCTCGCCGAAGGCGGGGTCCGGGCGCTGGCGCACATCACCGGCGGCGGCCTCGTGGAAAACCCGCCGCGCGGCCTGCCGCCGGGCCTCGCCATGCGGATCGACTGCGCCGCCTGGCCTTTGCCGCCCGTCTTCGAGTGGCTTGCGGGCCATGTTGCGCCTGAGGAGCTCGCCCGCACCTTCAATTGCGGCATCGGCATGGCCGTCACGGTCCAGCCGGAGCGGGCGGAGGCGCTGGCGGCGTCTTTCGAGGCGGCGGGCGAGACGGTCTTCCGTATCGGCGGGGTCGTGGAAGGCGAAGGGACTGCCCTCGACGGCCTCGAAGGGTGGCGGCGGTGAAGGTCGGCGTGCTGCTGTCCGGCAGGGGCAGCAACCTCCAGGCGCTGCTGGATGCGCGCGCGGCCTCCTGGGAGGTCGCGGTGGCGATTTCCAATGTCGCAGGGGCTCAGGGTCTTGCGAGGGCCCAGGCGGCGGGCGTGTCGGCGCTGACCCTGCCGCACCGCGATTTCGCCGACCGCCAGGCGTTCGAGGATGCGCTGGATGGCGAGCTCCGGGCGGCGGACATCGGGCTTGTCGTGCTGGCGGGCTTCATGCGCGTGCTGGGGCCGCGTTTCGTGGACCGATGGCGCGACCGGTGCATCAATATTCACCCCTCGCTGCTGCCGGCCTTCCGGGGCCTCGACACGCACAGGCGCGCGCTGGAAGCCGGCGTGCGCTGGCATGGCTGCACGGTGCATTTCGTCCGCGCGGAGCTGGACGCCGGGCCGATCATCCTCCAGGCGGCGGTGCCGGTAAGCCCCGACGACACGGAAGAGACGCTGGCCGCCCGCGTGCTGGCGCGCGAGCACCGGGTGCTGCCGATGGCGGTAGGCTGGATCGCGGAGGGCCGCGTGAAAGTGGAGAAGGAGCGGGTCGTGGCAGTCGATTCGGGCCGTCCGCCGGTCAATCCGTCGCAGTGAGGGCAACAGGCGTCCGGCTATAGTGCCGACGGCTTGTCTCACGGGGAGGTTTGCGTCCGATGGTGGAATACAATGCGGCGGCGGAAGAGGCGCGCCACCAGCATATCTGGGGCGGTTTCTGCAGGTTCCTCGGCTGGTCCACGGGCGGGGTGATCCTCCTGCTGGTCATTCTGGCGGCAACGCTGCTCTAACGCGGAGGCAAGGCGATGGCCGGTGACAAGGTGACGGTCGAGGTCGAACTGAATCCCGACATGCTCACGCTGCTGGACGACGTGGTGAAGGACTACCGGCTGCCGGACCGGGGCAAGGCGCTGCGCTGCCTGCTGGACTGGCTGGCCGTGGACGGCGACCGCGACCAGGTGTTCAAGAAGATCCGCTGCCGGCGCTGTTGAGCGCCCACGCGACGGCCGCTTCAACGCTGGAAACGCGCGGGCCCGGTTCCGCCGGCGGCCGGCGGATCATCACGACCGGAACGCCGCGTTCGCGCGCAGCGGCGATCTTGGCTTCCGTGGCCGCGCCGCCCGAGGCCCGCGTCACCAGCGTGCCCACGCCGTAGTCCTCGAACAGCCTGCGTTCCCCTGCGAGATCGAAGGGGCCGCGCGCCAGCACCACCTCCGCGCCGGCCAGCGGCGAGGGGCCGGGGTCGATGCGCCGCAGCACGAAGCGCCGGCCGCCGAGCCCCGCAAAGGCGTCGAGGTCGCCGGGGCCCAGCGTCAGGAACACCGCGTCCGGCAGGTCCGGCAAAGCCCGGGCGGCCGCCGCCGCGTCGGCCACGCAAATCCAGCGGTCTCCCGGCTGCCGCCGCCACATGGGCCGCTCGACCGCAAGCCGGGGCACGTCCGCCCGCTCCGCCGCCTCGCGCGCATTGGCCGAGATGCGCGCGGCAAAGGGATGCGTCGCATCTATGAGCCGGTCGATGCGCTGCTCGCCGAGATAGCGCGCAAGGCCCTCGACGCCGCCGAAGCCGCCGCTCCGGACCTCCCCCGCAAGCGCCGCCGGGCGCTTCGTCCGGCCTGCAAGCGAACTCGTCACTTCGGCGCGGCCGCCGAGCGCGCGCGCAATCGCCGCCCCCTCGCCCGTCCCGCCCAGGATGAGGATGCGGGGCCTACCCACCGGCCTTGCACCTTTGGGCGCCAACTATCTGGCAAAGCGTCGTTTCTCTCTCGACACTTGCAACGGGGAAACGAATGCCGCAACTGGAGCCGGGAGAGTACACATGCGAAATGTCACCCTCACCGGGGCAGGCGTCAAGGCATTCGCAACTGGCTATGCGACCGCTTGACAGTGGCGTAATGTATTCGACATTGAATGACTTCGCCCGGAGTCAAACCATGACACAGGTTTCAGCGCGGCTTCCCGATGAACTGGTCAGGGCCCTCGACGACGCTGCCCGGGACCTCAAGCGGTCCCGCGCGGAGGTGATCCGCCAGGCCATCGAGCGCTACGTTGAGGATTTCGACGACCTGAGTGTTGCGATAGACCGGCTCCGCGACCCGGGCGACCCGGTGCTCGACTGGGATGACGTCAGGCGTGACCTGCTCGGTCAGGATTAAGCGGAGCGCGGCCAGGGAGCTGGCCCGGATCGCCAGGCCGGCGCGTGCGCGGATCGCCGAGGCGATCGACAGCCTTGCCGGGAACCCGTTCACAGGGAGCGCACTGAAGGGAGAGCTGCGCGGATTGCGGCGAATCCGGGTCGGCGAGTATCGGGTCGTTTACGAAATCCGGGAGGGGGAACTCGTCGTGCTGGTGATCCGGGTGCGCCATCGCAGAGACGTGTATCGCTGAGACGCGATTACTCCAGACCGCTTCCTTGATCCACGCCGGCCTCGCCGATCACCCGGCCGCGCCGGTCGATCACGCGGACATCGACTTGCGTGCCGCCGGCGAGCGCGGCGAGTGCGGTCTCGCGCGCCTGCTCGGCGATGCGCCGGGCAAGCGGCAGGCCGCCGGCAAGGTCCAGCACCGCGCCCGCGCTCCGCGCACCGCTCGCGTCCGGCCCGCCGAGCGCCTTCAGCTCCGCTGCGAGGCGCGGGATATCGACGGCGAAGCGGTCGGAATGCAGGTCCAGATGCCCCGCCGCCAGCTTGGAGAGCTTGCCGAATCCACCCGCGAGGCTGAGCCGCGCCACCGGCCGCCGGCGGAGATATTTGAGCAGCGCGCCCGCGAAATCGCCCATGTCGATCATGCCGTGGTCCGGCAGGCCGAGCAGCGCCTGCAGGGCCGCCTCCGAGCCCCGCCCGGTCGCCGCGCCGACATGGTCGAGGCCGGCGGCCCGCGCCACGTCCACGCCGCGATGCACCGCATGGATCCAGGCGGCGCAGGAATAGGGGATGACGACCCCCGTCGTGCCGAGCACGGAGAGCCCGCCGGCGATGCCGAGCCGGGCATTGGCTGTCCTGAGCGCCAGCGCCTCGCCGTCCTCTATGCCGATTTCGGCCTCGAAGTCCGCCCCGAGTCCGTATTCGTCCGCAACGGCGCGGAGATTGTCGGCGATGATGGCGCGCGGCCCCGGATTGATCGCGGGCTCGCCGACCGCGAGCGGCAGGCCCGGCAGGGTGACGGTGCCGACGCCGGGCCCCGCGCGGAACCGCACGCCCGCGCCGGCCGGCGCGGGATGCAGGCGGGCGCGCACGATGGCGCCGTGGGTGGCATCGGGGTCGTCGCCGGCGTCTTTTCGCACGCCGACCCATTCCCCGGTCTCGGCAAGCGGGAAGGACGCCTTGAGGCCGCGCGGCAGGTCTATGGCGACCGGGTCGGGCAGGCGCCCCGTGAGCAGGCGCTCGCAGGCGGCCCGCGCCGCCGCCGCCGCGCAGGCGCCCGTCGTCCAGCCCCGCCGAAGTTCCGCCATCGGGGAAGCTTAGCCCGGATTTCGCCGTTTATCTCCCCGGTTCGCCATCGTCGCGGAGAGCGCCGCGGCCCGGCGTCAGGCGGGAGGATCGACCCATCTGAGGCCCGGAAACCGCGGCATGCGGGAATCGAACACGAATAAAAATAGATTTAATTCCTGCTATAGCCTTGAACACCGGATGTCCGCTCCCATATGAGGCGGAAGAGGGGAGGCGGCGTCCGCGCGGGGCCGCTTCTTCTCCCGTTTCGCGCCGGCGCGAAAAAAACCTTGAGAAACGCACAGGAGAGGTGCGCCCTGCGTCTCGCGCGCGCAATCAGGCGCACGAGCCGCGCCGCCGCGATACGCGCGCCCGCGCCGGCACAGGCGCGCGCAGGATACGCGCGAATCAGGGTCCCGCCGCTGCGGCAGC
>JAJEIH010000122.1 GCA_022827685.1 Alphaproteobacteria bacterium | reverse complement strand
GCGTGGGGTGAAAAACCCCCGATCACTCCTCGTGGACCAACCCGAACCCGCGGAAATCCGTCAAGCCAACGGGGTAAGAAAAATCTCAGCCCAGCCGGAGCCCTTGCTCAGAAAGCGGTTCCAAACAGCGCACATGCCTCTTCACCTCTGCGGCGGATGCCTGCCGGGGAGCGGCCCGGCCTCTGCGCCGGTTGAATTTGCGGGATAGGCAGGCCTGTGCCGGCGGGTTAGGCTGGCGCGGCTTCCGGCGTGGCCGGGAGCGCGGAGCCTGAGGGCAGGGGAGGCGGGCGCCATGACGCTTACGCAGCAGCAGATCGAGCGTTTCTGGGAAACCGGCTATCTCGTGCTGCCGGGGGCCTTGCCCGCGGACCTTCTGGCGGAGCTCCAGCAGGAGGCCGGCCTTGCGACCGAGGGCGCGCGGGGCATCGAAGCGTCGGATGCCCGCTACGACCTCGAGGACAGCCACCGGCCCGACGCGCCGCGCGTCCGGCGGCTGAAGACGCCGTTCGAGCACTGGCCGTTCTTCGACCGGCTGATGCGCTCGGGCGCCGTGCTGGATGCGGTCGAGCCGCTGCTCGGCCCCGATATCCGCATCCACAACAGCAAGCTCAACATGAAGTCCGCGCATTTCGGCGCGGCGGTGGAGTGGCACCAGGACTGGGCCTTCTACCCCCACACCAACGACACCGGGCTCGCGCTCGGCATCTATCTGGACGATGTCGGCGAGGACAACGGCCCGATGATGGCGGTGCCGGGCTCCCACCGGGGCCCCGTCTTCGACCATCACAGCCGCGGTGCCTTCTGCGGCGGCATCGACCCCGGGCTCCACGATGTCGGCCATGAGCGGGCGGCGCAGATGACGGGGCCGGCCGGCACCTTCACCCTGCACCATGTGCGCGCCGTCCACGGCTCGGCGCTCAACCGCTCGAACCGCCCGCGCCGGCTCCTGCTCTACAGCTATTTCGCCGCCGACGCCTGGCCGCTGATGGGCCTGGAAGGGGCGACGCTCGAAGAGTTCGACAAGCGCATCTGCCGGGGCAGGCCGACCCTGGAGCCGCGCCTCGAACCCGCCCCGGTGCGCATGCCGCTGCCGGTCGCGCCGAAGCAGGGCTCGATCTACGAGAACCAGAAGACGCTCACGGGCCGGTTCTTCGACCAGTATGAGGACGTCGCCTGAGACGGGGGGAGACGCGCCGGTGACCGAACGCTTCTGCAATCTCGACCGGCTGCTCCACCTGATGGACAGCCGGGGCGTCGATGCCGTGCTCGCGGCCGCGCCCAACAATGTCTATTGGCTTTCCGGCCTCAACCTGCCGGCGCACAAGTCCGACGAGCCGCGCCCGCTCGCCGTGCTGCTGGCCCGCGAGGCGCCCGAAGCGCCGGTCATGGTGCTGCCCGACTTCTATCTGGGCGCTGCCGCTGCAACGCGGTGCTGGATCGAGGATATCCGCCCCTTTCGCGCCATCCTGCTGCCCTTCGACCAGCCGTCCCGCGGCAGGGCGGACCTCGACCGCTTCGTCGCGCCGGGCGACCGGCCGAACTGGTTTCCCGGCGCCGCCGACCGCTACGCGCCGGACATGGTGGCCGCGCTGGAGCGCGCCGTCGCCGATCTCGGTCTCACCGGCAAGCGCATCGCGGCGGACGAGCCGAGGCTGGCCGCGCGCCTCGCGAACGTCGACGTCGAGGACGGCTACGGCCTGCTCATGTCCGCCCGCAGCATCAAGACGCCGGCCGAGGTGGGCCTCATGCGCGCCGCCACGGCCGTAAACCGCGCGGCCATCGAGGAGAGCATCGGCGCCTGGACGCCCGGCATGACCTGGCGCGACCTCTGCGCCGCCTACCACGCGGCGGCGCTCGCGCGCGGCGGCTTCGTCCACGATCCGGGCGCGATGGTGCTGGCGAACGGCTCCGACAGCCCCGTGCCGGTGATCGCCTCGGAGTCGGATGACTACGAGCTCGAACCCGGCATGCGGATCATGTTCGACTGCCACGGCACGAAGGACCGCTACTGCTGGGACGGCGGCAAGACCTGGATCGTCGGCTCCGACGGCGCGGACGCCGCCCGCAAGCTGGCCGGGGCGACGGCGGACGCAATGGCCGAGATCGAGGCCCTCATGGTGCCCGGCGCGCGCATTTCGACGCTCCAGGCGGCGGGCCGCGCGGTCTATCGCAAGCACGGGCTTTCGCTCGCCGGGGATGCGCTGATCTTCTTCCACGGGCTCGGCCTCAGCCATCTCGACCAGGAGGTCGATGCCGAGGGCGCCGTCACCGGCGATTTCTCGGTTGCGGCCGGCATGGCGATCGCGACCCACATCTACTATCCGGGCGACCGGCGCGAGCGCATGTGGCTCGAGGACATCGCCGTTGTCGGGGAGTCGGGCCCGGCCGAATCGATCTTCGGCTGGGATTTCCTCCCGCACGGCCTGGGCGCGTGATCGACCGCTTTCCGACCGTCCGCTTTGTGGTGCGGCGCGGGCGGCTGCTGGTGTCGGCCGCCGGCGCGCTTCCCGTGCTGGCCGCCTTCCTCGGCATCGGGATCGAGGGCTGGCACTGGTTCTGGATGGCGGCCGGGCTGCTGGCCGGCGTCTGCCTGGCTTTCGTCACCCGCCTGCTCGTCGAGCTGACCGTCATCATCGCCGACATGCTGCTGCCGGAGTGAGCGCGCCGGACCTGATCGTGGTCGGCGGCGGCCTTGCGGGGCTCTCGGCCGCCAACCGGGCCGCCGAGGGCGGGCTCTCCGTTCTGGTGCTGGAGCGCGGCGAGGAGCCCGACTATTTCTGCAACTCCCGCATCGCCGGCGGCCTCCTGCATGTCGCGTTCCGGGACATGACGCGCCCGGCGGCGGAAATCCGCGCGTCGGTCGCGGAGTCGGTGGGCGGGGACGGGGACCCGGCGACGGCGCTGGCGGACCTTCTGGCCGAGGACGCGGGCAGGGTGCTGGCATGGCTGCGCGCGGAAGGCGGGGCCTTCGTGCGCGGCGGCGCGCCCGAGTTCATGCGCTGGGTGATGGCTCCGCCCCGCCGCCGGCGCGGCGGCTTGGACTGGAAGGGGCGCGGGCCGGACGTGCTGTTGCGCCGGCTCACGCGCAATCTCGCGGCGCGCGGCGGGGTGCTGCGCCTCGGCTCTGCGGTGGAGGCGCTGGCGGTGGAGGGCGGCAGGGTTGCGGGTGTGAGGACCGCCGCCGGCGCGGAGGCGGCGCGCTTCGTGCTGATTGCGGACGGCGGCTTCCAGGACAATCCCGAGCTGGTCCGCCGCCATCTCTCGCCGCAGCCGGAGCGGCTGTTCAGGCGCGGCGCGGGCGGGGGACGGGGCGACGGCCTCGCCATGGCGATGGAAGCGGGCGCGGCCGCGGTCGGTATGGACCGCTTCTACGGCCACCTGCTGGGGCTCGACGCCTTCGGCAACGAGAAGCTCTGGCCCTATCCGACCCTGGATTCGCTGGCTGCCGTGTCGCTGCTGGTGGACGGCGCGGGGCGGCGCTTCTCGGACGAGGGGCTCGGCGGCGTCTTCATGGCGAACGAACTCGCGCGGCTGGCGGACCCGGCGGGTGCTGCGGTCGTGTTCGACGACCGGCACTGGCGCGAGGATGCGGCCGACAACCGCTATCCGCCGGCGCTCAATCCGAGCTTCCCGGCGGCGGGCGGGCGGGTGTTCGAGGCCCCGACGGTCGAGCGGCTCGCCGAAGCCCTCGCCATGCCGGCGCTGGCGGAAACCGTGGCCGCGCACAATGCCGGGCGCCACGAGCCGGCGCGCACCGCCGCCCGCTTCCCGGCGAAGCCGTTGGCCGAGCCGCCCTTCCGCGCCATCCGCGCCGCTGCCGGTATCACCTACAGCATGGGCGGCCTCGCCATAGACCGCGCCGCGCGGGTTCTGGACGGGGGCGCGCGCCCGATCCCCGGCCTCTATGCCGCCGGCTCCGCCGCAGGCGGCCTCGAAGGCGGCCCCCGGGCCGCCTATCTCGGCGGCCTCGCCAAGGCGGTGGCGACGGGACTGCGCGCGGCCGACGCGATGCTGGCGGAGGGTGGGGAGTAACCGCCTTACGGCCAGAGGGCGTCGAGCGGGAAGGTTACGGCCTCGAAAGGCGGGAGGGACACCGGCCCGGCCTCCCGCGCCGCGCCCGCAGGAGTCCAGTCGCCGTCGCGCAGCACGAACGCTTCCAGTGTCCGCTCCGCAGGATCGACGAACCAGAGATGGCCGACGCCCTCCCGCGCATAGACCGGGCGTTTCTCTTCGAGGTCGAATTTCCGCGTCGAGGGCGAGAGGATTTCGCAAACCCAGTCCGGCGCGAGCGTGAAATGGGCTTCATCCGGCGGTTCCGGCATCCGCTCGCGGCGCCAGCCGGCAAGGTCCGGCACCAGAATATCCTCGCCGACATGAAGTTCCGGCTTATCGACCGTCCACCAGCCGCCCGGCCCGCCCTGACCCCACTGGAAGGGACTGCCTATCGCCATGCCGAGCGAGGAGCCGGCTATCGCATGGCGCACGGCCGGCCTGGGCTGTGTGTGCAGCACGCCCTTGACGATTTCCGCTACCATATGCGGCGGCGCTTCCTGAACATCCCGATAGGTGGCTTTGCGGGCGGCGCTTCGCCGCCGCAATGCCGGCCGAGCGCTCATGCCATGCTCTCCGGTCCCCAACGCCCGCCCACACTACGCCGGCGGGTGCCCGCTGTCACGGTTGGCCCGGCCTGTCCGGGTTACAAAGAGAACAAGACAGAAATAATTCCGATAAATTACTTGACCCTCGAGCAGGAAGCGCCTACATGACGCGGAACGGGCGGCATCCGGAGGCCGCTTCCCTTCGCGCCGGCGCCAGCGCGAAAAAATCCCTGAGAAACGCACAGGAGAGGTGCGCCCTGCGTCTCGCGCGCGCAATCAGGCGCGCGAGCCGCGCCGCCGCGATACGCGCGCCCGCGCCGGCACAGGCGCGCGCAGGATACGCGCGAATCAGGGTCCCGCCGTTTGGACAACCGGATGGCGGGAAGAACGGAACGAAGACGGATCGAAAGGATAAGCCCATGCCGAAGACACGAAGCCGGAGAAACCGGATGGAATACCCGAAGCCCATGCCCGGACAGGACTCAGCATATGCGCCTTGCGCATGCGGATCATGACATCTCATGACATATCGCATGGAGTCCCGCCGGCCCGCATGACAAAACATGACATCCGGCCGTGTCCCCGCCGGGCCGGCCGGTTTGCAAGGCGCGCATCCGGGAATAGTCTCGCCGGGCCGCCCGAGGAGGAGCCCCCCGTGAAGGTCGATCCCATCAAGTTCGAGGTTCTGCGCAACGGCTTCCTCGAGGCCACGGAGGAGATGGCGCTGGCGCTCAGGCGGAGCGCCTATTCCACCAACATCAAGACGCGCTGCGACTTCTCCTGCTGCCTGTTCGACCGGGACCTCCGCCCCATCGCGCAGTCCTTCAGCCAGCCCAACCATCTGGGCTCGATGGTGGGCACGGTGCGCCAGGGGGTGCTCGAATACGGGCCGGAGAACCTCGGCCCCGGCGACCATCTGGTCGTCAACTACCCCTATCCGAGCGGCGCGCATCTGAACGACATCGTCGTGATCGCGCCCTTCCACTACCGGGGGGAGGTCCAGGGCTATTTCGGCAATCTCGCCCATCATGTGGATGTGGGCGGCGGCGCGCCGGCGAGCGTCGGCGCGTTCCGGGAGATCTACCAGGAAGGGGTCATCATTCCCCCGGTGAAGATGGTGCGGGCCGGCGAGATCGTGGACGACGTGTTCCGGCTGATCCTCTCCCAGATCCGCTCCAAGCGCGAGACCGCGGGCGACTTCCGCGCGCAGATTGCCGCCAACAATACCGGCGCGCGGCGCCTCACGGCGCTGTTCGACCGCTACGGCGCGGAGGCGGTGAACTTCTACATGGACGAGCTGATCGCCTACACCGACCGGCGCACGGCCGCGGAACTCGCGAAGCTGCCCAGGGGCGAATATTGCGCCGAGGGCTATGTGGACAATGACGGGTTCACCGAAGACCCCGTGCGCCTCGCGGTGCGGATTGCGATCGACGAGGACGGCGTGCTGTTCGA
Source organism: Alphaproteobacteria bacterium (assembly GCA_022827685.1). Lineage (GTDB taxonomy): Bacteria > Pseudomonadota > Alphaproteobacteria > Bin95 > Bin95 > Bin95. Next base: position 8,331 of record JAJEIH010000122.1, on the reverse strand, counting down.
TTTTACCGGCTGCGACGAGCAGCGCCGGGCGCCGGCGAACTCCACCTACGCCCAGACCTACTCGGCCGCGGCCTATGCGCTCAAATGCGTGGCGGACCCGGACCTGCCGGTGAACGAGGGCTTCTACCGCCATGTGCGGCTGGCGGCCCCGGAGGGCACGGTGGTCAACTGCGTGCATCCCTTCCCCGTCGTGGCCGGTTGGGAGACGCAGGTCCGCCTCGCCGACACCATCTTCAAGGCCCTCGCCCAGGCCATTCCGGAGCGGATGATCGCGGGCACAAAGGCGATGCAGTGCCACGCCGGGTTCGGCGGCAGGGACCCGCGCACCGGCGCCTATTACTGCTACCTGGAGACGCTCGGCGGCGGCTATGGCGGGCGGGCCGGGAGCGACGGCCCGGACGCCGTCCAGACCCACGGCCAGAACACCGAGAACGCGCCGGTGGAGGAAACGGAGATCAACTATCCCGTGCGCATCCTGCGCTACGAACTGGTCGAGAACTCCGAGGGCGCCGGCCGGCGCCGGGGCGGGCTCGGCGTGCGCCGGGACTACCGCTTCGACGACCATGAGGTGACCTTCACCATCCTCGCCGACCGGGACCGCTGGGGGCCGTGGGGGCTGTTCGGCGGCGAGGACGGGCGCAGGGCCAGCTACGTCCTGAACCCCGACGGCGAGGCCCGCGAGCTCGGCTCCAAGACCACCGTGGACCTCAAGCCCGCCGACGTCATCAGCTACCGGACCTGCGGCGGGGGCGGCTACGGGCCGCCGGAAGAGCGCGACCCGGCGCTCGTGCTCCGCGACGTGCGCGAGGGCAAGGTCTCCGCCGAACGCGCCCGCGAGGTTTACAGGGTCGCCGTCGATACCCGCTCCTGGACGGTGGACGAGGCCGAAACGGCGCGCTGCCGGGAACGGGCGCGGGAACCCGCCGCCCCATGACGCGCCGCTATCGCCTCGGCATCGATGTCGGCGGGACCTTCACCGACGGCATCCTCATCGACGAGGAGACGGGCGGGACCCGGATCGCGAAGGTGCCCTCGACGCCGGGCGACCCCTCGGTGGGCTTTCTCGCGGCGGTCGGGCGCATCCTCGGCGAGGCGGGCATGGAAGCTCCGGATGTGGGCTACCTCGTCCACGGAACCACCGTGGCCACCAACGCGATCATCGAGGGGAAGCTCGCGCCCACCGGCTTCATCACCACGGACGGGTTCCGGGACATGCTGGAGATCCAGCGCCAGATCCGGCCCTCGCTCTACGACCTTCTGTTCGAAAAGCCGCGGCCGCTGGCGCCGCGCTATCTCTGCTTCGGCATCCCGGAGCGGCTCGACGCAACCGGCGCCGTGGTGACGCCGCTCGACGAGCGGGCGGTCGCCGAGGCGGCCCGGACGCTCCGGAAGGAAGGCGTGGAGGCGCTCGGCGTCTGCTACCTCCATGCCTACCGCAATCCGGAGCACGAGCGGCGCACGCGCGAGATCGTGGAGGAGGTGTTTCCCGAAGCGCTGGTCTCGCTTTCCTCCGAGGTGGCGCCGGAGTTCCGCGAATATTTCCGGGCCAGCACCACCCTCATCAACGCCGGCGTCCGGCCCATCGTCGAGCGCTATCTTTCCAGCATCGAAGCCCGCCTGCGGGACGCGGGGCTCGAGGGGCGGCTTCTCGTCATGCAGTCGAGCGGCGGCGTGCTCACCTTCGAGGCCGCGCGCACGAAGCCCGTGTTCATGGTCGAGTCGGGCCCCGCCGCCGGGGTGATCGTCTCCGCCTATCTCGGCGACATGCTCGGCTTCAACAACATCCTGTCCTTCGATATGGGCGGCACCACGGCCAAGACCGGGCTGGTCGAGAACGGCGCGCCGGGCGTCACCAAGGAATACGAGGTCGGCACGGCGGCCAGGGCCGAGCACGGCGCCAAGGGGGCGGGCTATCCCATCCGCACGCCCGTGATCGACCTGGTCGAGATCGGCGCGGGCGGCGGCTCCATCGCCTGGGTGGATTCGGGCGGCGTGCTCCGCGTGGGGCCGCAAAGCGCCGGCGCCGACCCGGCTCCCGCCTGCTACGGCAAGGGAGGGACCGAGCCGACCATCACGGATGCGAACCTCGTCCTGAAGCGCCTCGACCCCGACCATTTCCTCGGCGGCGAGATGCGCCTGGACGAGGCCGCGGCATGGAAGGCCGTCAAGGAGAAATGCGCGGACCCGCTCGGGCTGGACCCGGTAGTGGTGGCGCTCGGCATCGTGGAGATCGCCAACAGCGCCATGGTCGGCGCGCTCCGGCGGATCTCGGTGCAGCGGGGCCACGACCCGCGCGACTTCGTGCTGGTCGCCTTCGGCGGCGCCGGGCCGATGCACGCCAACCGCCTTGCCCAGGAGCTCGACATACCCACCGTCCTGGTGCCGATGAGCCCCGGCACCACCTCGGCCATGGGCCTCCTGGTCACCGACATCAAGCACGACTACTCCGCGACGCTGATCCAGCGCACGGACGAGCTCGACACGGCGCTGGCGGACCGGCGCTACCGCGAGATGGAGGCGGAGGGGCGGGAAGCCCTGCTCGCCGAAGGAACGGCGCATGCAGGCATCGCCGTCGAGCGGCAGGTCGATATGCGCTATGTCGGCCAGAGCTACGAGCTGTCCATCCCGTTCGGGGAGGGAAAGGTCGGGGACGCGCTCGACTCGATGCTCGAGGCGTTCCACCGGGAGCATGACCGCGCCTACGGCTTCGCGGCGCCGGACGAACCGGTGGAGTTCGTGGCGCTCAGGCTGACGGCCGTCGGCAGGATCGCGAAGCCGAACCTGCGGGCGCTTCCGGCGGGCGGCGGCGATACGGCCTCCGCCATGCGCGCCCTGCGCCAGGTCTATTTCGCGGAGGCCGGCGGCTTCACCGACTGCCCGAGCTACGACCGCTATCGGCTCCCGGCCGGCGGCATCGTCGAGGGGCCGGCCATCGTGGAGGAAATGGACTCCACGACCCTGATCCATCCGGGCTTTCGGGCCGAGGTGGACCGCTACGGCAACCTGCTCATCGGGCCGGTCGGCTAGGCGAAGCGGCAGGCGTCGTCGAAAACGAGCCTCGGGTGGCGCGGGAACAGGACCGATTCGTCGCCGTGGCCGATATTGCAGAGGAAGTTCGCCTTGACACTGGTGCCGGCGAAGAAGGCGGCGGTCGCCATGTCCTTGTCGAAGCCGGACATGGCGCCGATGTCGAAGCCGAGCGCGCGGGCCGCGATCATGAAATAGGCGCCCTGCAGCGTGGCGTTGCGGAAGCCCGCCTCCTCCGCCGCCACCGGGTCGTCGCGGTAGAGATTGGCCATGAAGTCGTCATGCGGGAAGAGGTAGTCCATGCGCTCGAAGAAGCGCACGTCGTAGCCGATCACCGCGGTTGCCGGCGCGGCCATGGTCTTCTCCAGATTGCCGGAGGAGAGCGCCGGGGCGAGCTTTTCCTTGGCCTCGCGCGAGCGCACGAAAACGAAGCGCGCCGGGGACATGTTGGCGCTGGTCGGCCCCCATTTCATCAGCTCGTAGATGCGGCGGATGTCGTCATCCGTCACCGGGCGGTCGCGCCAGGCGTTATGGGTGCGGGCCTTGCGGAAAATCAGGTCGAGGGCAGCATCGTCGAGCATCGACTGGCTCCGTTTGCGGAAGGCGCTAAACTCCGGGCTCCCGTCTCCGCCGTCAAGGAAAGCCGTCACACATGCGCGCCGCCGTCTGCTCCGCCTGGGGCGAGGTCGAGAGCCTTGAAGTCCGCGACATTCCGGAGCCGGAGCCCGGCGAGGGCGAGATCGCCATCCGGGTGGCGGCGGCGGGCGTCAATTTCGCCGATGCGATCATGATCGCCGGCAACTACCAGACCCGGCCGGCGCATCCCTTCGCGCCGGGGCTTGAGGTCGCAGGCACGGTCGCGGCGCTCGGCCCCGGCTGCGAGCGGCTTGCGGTCGGCGACCGGGTCATGGCTATCCTCTGGTGGGGCGGCTATGCGGAGACGGCGACCGCGCGCGAGACCGAAGCCTTCCTCGTGCCGGAGGGCATGTCGGACGTGGAGGCCGCCGCCTTCCCGACCGCCTGGGTTTCCTCCCATGTCGCGGTCCGCTGGCAGGCGGACCTCAAGGCGGGCGAGACCATGCTGGTGCTGGGCGCGGCGGGGGGCGTCGGCCTCGCGGCAGTGGAATGCGGCAAGGCGCTCGGCGCGCGCGTGATTGCGGCGGCGAGCAGCCCGGAGCGCCTGGCGCTCGCCGCCCGGCACGGCGCGGATGAGGGCATCGACTACAGCGCCGACAGCCTGAAGGAGCGGGTGGCTGCGCTGACCGACGGGCAGGGCGTCGATGTCGTCTATGACCCGGTCGGCGGGCCGCTGTTCGACGAGGCGCTCTCCTCGCTCGCCTGGGGCGGGCGCATCCTGCTGATCGGCTTCGTGGCGGGCGTGCCGCGCATCCCGGCCAACCGCCTGCTGGTCAAGCACCGCTCGGCCATGGGGTCTTCCATGCGCTATTTCCGCCGCGAGCGCCCCGACCTGCTGCTCCGCAGCATGGAGGAGCTCGCCGCCTGGTACCGCGAAGGAAAGGTGGAGCCGCGCGTGACCGAAACATGGCGCCTGGAGGACGTGCCGAAAGCCATCCGCCGCCTGACCGAGCGGCAGGCCACCGGCAAGGTCGTGGTGACGATTTGAGTTCGCGGCCTCAGTCGATGGCGGCAGTCCGGACTGCGGCCGGGGCGCTGGCGGAATCCGGAGGTCCGTTCAGCCGGCGGCGGTAAACCTCGGCGCTTTCCAGCACGCGCTGGATGTAGTTGCGGGTTTCGGCGAAGGGCACGAGCTCCATCCAGTCGATGGGATCGACCTCGCCGCGGCGCGGGTCGCCGAAGGTGACGAGCCATTGCCGGACGCGGTTCGGTCCGGCGTTGTAGGCGGCGAGCGCGAGCACCCGGTCGCCTTCGAAGGCCTCCAGCAGTTCGGCCAGATAGGCGCTGCCGAGCGTGATGTTGTAGCCCCGGTCCTCCCGGAGCCGGGAGCGGCTGTAGGTGAGGCCGAGCCTGCCGGAGACCTCCCTTGCAGTGCCGGGCAGCAGCTGCATCAGCCCCACGGCGCCGGACCGGCTGCGCGCATAGGGGTCCATCTCGCTTTCCTGCCGGGCGAGCCCCAGCAGCAGGGCGAGCTCCGGCGGGTCGGGCGCACGGGCGGTATCGGCCTTGCCGAAGGCCAGCGGCCAGGCTTCGGCGACAAGCGGGACGCCGTTGCGCCAGGCCCGCTTCGCCGCGCTGACCGAGACGTGCGGAGCCCCGTAAGCCAGCCCCAGCCGGCTTGCGAGCAGATGCTCGCCCGGCGTCTTTGCGCGCCGGCTCAGATGGGTCACGAAAGTCCGCATGGTCTCGAAGTCGCCGGCTTCGCCCAGCAGGCGCGCGGCTTCGACGAGCGGGTTTGCCTCGAAGCGCTCCCGCTCTTCGGGCGCGACGGCGGGCTTTCCGGCCGGGAGGCGGTGTTGGAGCGACAGGGCCCTGCCGGCCAGTTGCCCGTAGAACGTCGCCGGATGGCGGGCCGCGCGCCGGAACCACTCGGCCGCGCCGTCCCGGTTGCCGGCCGCGCCCGCGGCGCGGGCGGACCAGTAGGCGGCGCGGGCGCGGCTGATCGGGAAGCGCACCCGGTCGTACATGGCCTGGAAATGCTTCGCGGCATCGCCGGGCCGGTTCAGGAAACGGAGCGCCAGCCAGCCTGCAAGCCATTCGGCCTCCGAGAACGGACGGCTCGCGGTCTGCCCGTGCCGGGAGGCGATGGCGTAGGCCCGGCCGAACAGGCGGCGCTCTATCGCCTCGCGGATCTGGTAGCTCTGCTCGGGCCACCATTTGCCGGGGCGGACCAGTTTCGCCGGCCGGTCGAGGAGCAGTTCGCGCGCGCCCGCATCCTTGCCGGCGAGCCGGCGCCAGCGTATGCGCTCGAACACGAGGCCCGGATGGCCGCGCAAGCGGTCCGGCACCTGCCGGATCGCCCAGTCCACGCCGCCCCTGCGCTTCATCAGCCGGAGCCGCGCTTCTCCCAGCCGGCGTTCCGCCTTGCCGGCATGGCGGAGCTGGCGGCGCGCGGCCCCGGCGCGCTCGTCCCAGAGCAGCCGGTCCAGCCGGCGGTTATGGTCATCTGCGCCGAGCGCGTTGCGGTGCCGCCTGAGAAAGCGGCGCTCCAGGTCGCGGGGGAAGTCGCCGTCAATCCAGGCTTTGCGCAGGAGCCGCATGCCGGCGTCCGTTTCCCCGTCCGCGATCAGGGCTTCCGCCAGGCGCTGCTTGCCGGGGCCGGTGAGCGGCGGAAACCGGGTGAGCCAGGCGCGCGCGGCGCGGTCCGGATAGGTCTCGGGCATCTGTTCCTCGGCCCGCCGGAGGAGGACGGCGCGGTCCGGCCAGTCCGGATGCGCTTCAAGGAACGCCTCGATTTCGGCGAAGGATATGACGGCTTCCGGGCTCCGGAGGCGCTGCCACTCGACCAGGGCGGCGGCCAGGGGATGTCCGGCCCGCTTCGCGCTCCGGGCAGCCTGCCGCCACTCGCCGCGCGCGGCGGCATCGAGCGCCGCCCGGAAGTGCCGCCATCCGGCACCGTCCAGAATGCCATTCGCAATTTTCCGCGCCGCGTGGGCTTCGCTCGGCACGGGCGGCGGCGGCGCGTTCGGGGCCGCCGACGAGCATGCGGTGGAAAGCGCCAGGGCGCAGCCGGCCAGCGCCGCCCCGAGTCCCGCCCGGACAAGACCCCCTCGCATTCGCCCAATCCATTCTGCTGCCGGGCTGCGCCGGCGCGAATCGTTCACGGTATGCCGAATACGGCATATCGCGGCAGCGCAAAAGGCATCCGCACGCATCCGAAAGAGGTTCCCGTCACAGCGGCCGGCGGGCGCGGAGCGCTGTGGTGAGCGTGCCGTCGTCCAGATAGTCGAGGGCGCCGCCAACCGGCACGCCGTGGGCGAGGCGCGTGACGGACACGCCGCAATCGCCGAGGCGCTCCGCCAGGTAATGCGCGGTGGTCTGGCCCTCGACGGTGGCGCCGGTCGCCAGCACGACCTCGGTAATGCCGGGCGCCCCGGCGCGCGCGACGAGCGCGGCGATGCCGAGTTCCTCCGGCCCGACGCCGTCAAGGGCGGAGAGCACGCCGCCCAGCACATGGTAGCGGCCGCGAAAGGCGCCCGTGCGCTCCAGCGCCCAGAGATCGGACACATCCTCGACGACGCAGAGCGCGGCGGGGTCCCGCGACGGATCGGCGCATACGCCGCAAGGATCGGTCGTGTCGAGATTGCGGCATTCGGAACAGGCCGCAATCGACTCCGACGCCGCTTCCAGCACGCGGGCGAGCGGCACCATCAGGCCCTCGCGCCGCTTGACGAGATGCAGCGCGGCGCGCCGGGCCGACCGCGGCCCGAGTCCCGGCAGGCGCGCCAGCAGGCGGATCAGCGTCTCCAGGTCGCCGGGCGGCATGTCAGAACGGCAGGCTGAAGCCGGGCGGCAGCTCCAGCCCTCCGGTCAATTTGCGCATTTCCTCCCGCGCATGCTGCTCGGCCTTGGCGCGTGCGTCGTTGAAACCGGCCGTAATCAGGTCCTCCATCACCTCGGCCTCGGCCGGGTCGATCAGGCTCGGGTCTATCCTGAGGCCCAGCAGTTCGCCCTTGGCGTTCATGCGCACCTCGACCATGCCGGCGGCGGCCCGCCCGACCACTTCATGGCCGGCCAGCGCCTCCTGCATCTCGGCCATTTTCTGCTGCATTTCCTGGGCCTGCTTCATCATGCTGGCGAGGTTCTTCATCGCTCGTCGTCCTGCTCCTCGGGAGGCTCCGCCAGCGCCTCGCCCGGCTGGATCGGGCGGATGTCGGCGATGGCGGCATCGGGAAATATCTCCAGCGTGCGCTGCGCGAGCGGGTGCCGGCGCGCGCGCTCGAACAGGTCCCGCCGGGCGTCCTCATGCTGTTCGGCGAGCGTGGCCTCGCCGCCTTCCTCGACCGCCGACACCGTCCAGGGCGCGCCGGTCCAGCGGGTGAGACGCTTCGCCACTTCGGCCGCGAAGTCCGGCGGCGCCCGCTCGCCGAGCCTGAGCGCGATATGGCCCGGCTCGAAGGAAACGAGATGCGCGTCGCGGACCAGGTGCGAGTGGAGGCGCGGTTCGCGCCGCTCCTCGAACAGCGCCGCCACGGCGTCGAAATCCGCAAGCTCGATAACTTCCGGCGCCGCCGGGGCGGCGGGGGCTTCCGGGGCGGGTTCCGCGGCCACGGCGTCCGCCATGTCCTCTTCGGCCGGCGGCGGCGGTGGCGGATCGGCGGACGGCCGGGGCGCCGGCTTTGGCTCGGATCGCGCCTGCGGCGCCGCTGCGTCCGGCGCGCCGGAGCG
>JAJEIH010000161.1 GCA_022827685.1 Alphaproteobacteria bacterium | reverse complement strand
CCGAATCCTACGAGCAGCTCTCCGGGACCATCGAAGCCATCAAGAAGAACTACCGCGCCGTCACGGAACGGGAGCGCCTCGCCGAACCGGCCAGCGCCGTCCGCAGCCCGACATATCTCGAGACGCTCCGGACCCACCGTTCCCTCCTCGACCGGGCCCGCCAGGCGCTGCGGCGCATCGTCAAGCGCCACCAGCACCGCAAGGCCGCGGACCGCGCCGGCATCACCCGCGAAGGCCTCGTCGACTGGATCCACGAATACGCAGAGCGCCAGCGCGAGTTCAAGGCAGCCGCCGCCACACCCTCCCAGGACGGGCAGCTCAGGTCCCTCGAGTCCGAATGGCGCGCGATCGCCGACCAGGCCCGCGAGCAAGACATCCTCCCGCTGCATGTCCCGGGCTGGCGCGCCGCGGTCGACCGCATCTCCGCAGCGCTGCAGAAACGCACCGTCCCGGAAACCTCCCAGCTCACCCTCAACTCTATCCTCCAGGACCAGCGCACCGCATACCGCTACGACCGCCAGGCCCGCACCCTCATCCGCCTCATCGGCGAAACCCACGAGGACGCGAAAGCGCTCTTCGCCGCCATCAGCGGACCGCACGACCCCGCCCTCGACTGGACCGGCATCCGCGAACGCCGGCAGGCGCTGCAGAAGGTCGTCGACCACCTCCCGCCCGCAGACGAGATCGATCCCTACCTCGCCCACTACGACACCCGCGCGAACAGCGCACTCGGCGACACCATGGTCGCGCGCCTCGAACGGAACTTCCGCGCCGCATACCGCCACCAGGTCGAGGTCCCGGCCGCGGAACTCTTCAAGCTCACCAGCGAGGCCGTCGAATTGCGCGGTCATCTGCGGCGGACCATGAGGGAAGGCGGGCTCCCGGCGCTCTACGACGACGCCCACTTCGACAAGCTCCGCGAGACCGGCAGGAAGCTCGGCCAGGCCGTCGCGGCCGGGTCCGACGCCTTCGATCCCGAGCTCGAACGGAATGGGGTGAAATTCGCGGCCGTGGAAGGGCTCGCGGCCGATACCCTCGCCGCGATCGCGACCATCGACAGGCGCCTGGACGAAAATGCCGGCGGCATCGCAAGAGAGCTCATCCGTCTTCGCGACGAAGCCGACCGCCTGGCATACACTCCGGTCCCGGAAGACAGGGTCGATGCCGTCTGTCTGATCGACGACCTCGACCGCGCCATCGCCGCACTCGACAGCAAGCTTGCCGCGTTACCGCCCGTCGATCGCGTCGACGCCGCCCTGCACGACCTTGAACCCGGCCGCTCCGTTTCGTCGCTCCGGACCGAACTCCACTCGTTCCAGGGCCACCTTCGCTTCGCGCGGGGCGTATTCCGCGGAGACCCCGGCACATCGCAATCCGGGCCCCTGGCCGAAACGATCGAGCAATGGCGCCAGGAGAACGCCGCTCTGCGCGAACAGGAACGGTCGCGGACAGCCGAAAAGGACGCCGGCCTCACCCGGCAACCCGCGCCCGGGCGGCGACAGGAGGAAGAAAAGAAGGAAGAGGACCGCAGCGCCTCCCGGGAGGAAGATACCGGGATGTCGATGTCATAGCAGGCGTCCAACGGACGAGAAATCCACGCCGGACATCCCCACGCCCCAGCCGAGCAGCAGAGAGACCGCCAGACCGGCAGCCCAGACCCCCCGTTCGCGCCATCTCATCGCGCGGCGAAGCCGCTCCACCTCCTTGCCGAAGTCGGCCCGGAACGCCCGCACCTCGTTCGACTCCGCGGCTTCCACCGGACCGGCGCGCTCCTGGCGCAACCGCTCGACCCGCTGCACGAACTCCGAATTCCCGCCCTCGGCCCCGAACACGCCCGCCAGACCGACCACGCATCCCGCGACGCCGGTCGCGATCGCCTTCCGGCCGGCGCTCTCCGTGCCCCTCAGCATCCTCTCCGCGAGCGTGGCCGCCTCACCGACCATTCTGCAAACCGCCTCGACCCTCGCCCCGTGCGTTCCCGTCGTGCCCAGCTCCTCGTCGATCACCGGCAGCTTGCCTTCCTCGTGCTGGCAGGCCCGCTGAAGCAGGTCTTCGGCCGTCCGCAGCACCGGCAGCAGCTTCCTCAGTTCATTGTCCTCCACAAGGTCCAGCCCCGCTCTCTCGACGATCCCGTTGAGCGCGCCTCCCAGCAGCAGCAGCGCCTCGGCCGGACCCCGCCAGACGGCCGCAACCTGTTCTCGCCCCGCCATCCCCACCGAGCCCGTGACGTAAAGCTTCATGTCGTGAAACTTCCCGTTCACATTCGCGTCCGATGCCTTCAGCAGCTCGCCTATCCTTCTCTGGAGCTTCTCATCCGATTCCGACAGCAGCTTGCCGACATTCGCCTCGACCCCTGCCGCCGTCCGCAACAGCGCATTGCTCCAGGCCTCGGCAACCCTGTCGGCATGACGGTCGATTTCGGTCCAGTCCCGATCTTCCCCGGTCTTCCCGGCAGCCGGCCCTGGCTCGCCGTCATCGGCGGCGGCCTCTCCGTCCCCCGCCGCGGGCGTCGCCGGCGCGTTCTCCTCCGGGACGTCTTCTCCGGTTGCCGTCGCGGCCGGGGCCGGCTGACCGTTGTCGGCGACGGTCTTTCCGTTCCCCGCCGCGGCCGGCGCCGGCGCGCTCGCCTCCGGGACGTCTTCTCCGGTTGCCGTCGCGGCCGGGGCCGGCTGACCGTTGTCGGCGACGGTCTTTCCGTTCCCCGCCGCGGCCGGCGCTGGCGCGCTCTCCTCCGGGAGCTCTTCTCCGGTTGCCGTCACGGCCGGGGCCGGCTGACCGTCATCGGCGACGGCCTTTCCGTTCCCCGGCGCGACCGCCTCAGGCGCGCTCTCCTCCGGGATATCCTCTCCGTTCCCAAGCGCGGCCGCCTCGTCTGCCAGGTCGTCGTCAAGATCGCCCGGCACGACCAGTCCCTCAGGCCCGGTCCCCACTTGTCGAGACATCCCGTCTACCTCCGAATGCCAGTGATATCGCTTTCCCGAACCTTACTTTCTATCCCCCATGCCCGCCACAACAACTCCGCTTTGGTGCAACACATAACGCGGCTCGATCTAATTCATGATTACCCTCACTTTGATCTCAACCGGCCCTGATTCTCTTCAGCCGCATCCCTCCCCATAAATCCATTTCACCGGTCGTTCACCGGCGTCCGTAAATCACCGGAAACCCGAACCAGGAGTGAAAGAAAAGAAGGCGAAGCGGCGAATTCCCTTGCCCCGGGCACGAGGAGGAAACGCCATGCTTCACCGCATCAAGGGCCGGGCCACCAAATGCGGTCCCTCCGCGATCAGCGCCATCGCCGGCATCCACACCCACGACGCCGCCGCCATCATCCGGAGACTGTTCGACCGCAAGACCGTCAACGGAGCCTACATGGACGAGCTCGCCGCCGCCCTGGCCGAGCTCGGATGGAAACCCGACTACGCTCTCCGCCACCGCAAGCTGCTCCAGCGCCGCCACGCCCGCCGGCAGGAGACCTACGACCGGATCTTCGCCGACGTCCCCTTCGACATCCGGTCCGTCACCATCGGCCGGGTCCTCGACGTCGAGCCGTCCGGCACCTGGGTCATCGCCACCACCACCCATTTCATCGCCTACAGCGACGGCTTCGTAGCCGACAGCGGGGCCTGGTTCTCCCGAAAACCGGAACGCTGGTTCCGCGCCAATTCCCGTCATGACCGCGTCGCACGTCGTCGCCTCGAGGAAGCGGTCCGCTTCGTCCCGCTGCCGCCCGGTCCGGCCTGATCTCCAGGCCGGCTCATCGACCTGTCAGCCCGCACCGCGGAGCAAGCACGCACATGCCAAGGATCGTCACGACCACCATCTTCACCATCGACGAGCTCTCCGACGCCGCCCGGGAAAAAGCCCGTTCCTGGTATCGCGACCAGGGCCTCTTCGACGAATGGAACGACTACGTCTTCCAGGACTTCGAGACCATCTGCCGGATCGTCGGCATCACGCTGGACACCCACCCGGTGCGTCTCTACGGCGGCGGAACCCGGGACCGGTCGAATATCTGGTATCGCGGGTTCCACTCCCAGCAGGACGGCGCCTGCTACGAGGGCTGCTACAGCCACGCCCGCAGCGCCGCCAAGGCCCTCCGCGCCCACGCACCGAAGGACACCGAGCTCCACGGGATCGTCGACGCCCTGCAGGACGCCCAGCGTCGCAACATATGGCAACTGCACGCGACCGTTCGACAAACCGGCCGCCATCCCCACGCGAGCAGCCTTCAGATCGACGTCGAACGCGACAGCCCGACCTGGCAGCCGATCGCGGACGGCGCCGAGGACACCGTCATCGAAGCGCTGCGCGACCTGGCGCACTGGCTCTACCGGCAGCTCCACGATGCCTACGAAGCCGAAACCTCCGATTGTGCCGTCGACGAGGCCATCGCCGTCAACGAATACACCTTCACCAAAGACGGCAAGCGCTTCGGCTGACCGCCCCGCCACCCTTGAAAGGAACCTTGGCCATGACCGGCACCCCCAGGCGCCAGATGGTTCTCCGGATGACCGTCGACCACACCGACGCCAAGCCCTTCACCACCATCCGCGATGCCGACCACTTCGCCCACTGCGAGCTCGGCGGCTTCCACTTCGACACCATCATCATCGGCGGCCGCATCGTCCTCTTCAAACGAAACGGCGGCTACTTCTTCTCGATCGGCCTCGAACCGCCCCCTCCTTCGACAGGCCCATAGCGGCGCTGAGCGCTCCCCCAACCCGTCCCCCCACCGAATCCTTGAGGCGACAGATGCAAACCTCCACCGGCCCCACCTTTGCCGAACGCCAGCTCACCCCGGAAAAGCGCCTCGAAATCGCAGAGGCCGTCGCCGCCCGCTTCCAGCACGAAGGCTCCTGGCAACAGGGCGAATGGTGCTTCCACGCCAACGACATCTGGGGCTACATGTCCATCCTGGAACTCTCGCAGTGGCAGGACCAGGACGCCAACTGCTTCTGCCTCGGCGCCGCCATCCGCATCGAGACCCAGCGCGCCATCCCGGACATCAGGGACATCTACTCCGCCGGCGGCTGCGACGAAGCCATGGCCCGGCTCTACGCCACCGTCGCCGACATCCATATCGTCATACCCGACGGCCCCGGTCCGCACGGCGATCCCGCTCTCGACGCCATCCTCCGATGGAACGACACGCCGGGCCGCACCATCGACCACGTCCGGCGCCTGGCCGCGGACGTCGTCACCCGCTGCAGGGCCGCCATGCCGATCGACCTCACCGGCCGGCGCATATTCACCCCGGACCTTTCCCAGGGCGGCACCGTCATCGAGACCAGCCGCGGCGTCGAGCTCAAGATCAAATGGGACGACGAGGACGAGCCCGTCTGGTGGGACAT
>JAJEIH010000098.1 GCA_022827685.1 Alphaproteobacteria bacterium | reverse complement strand
AACCTTCTGTTCACCTGGCGGCGGCGCTACGGCAAGCGGGCTGCCGGGGCTGGGGACGGCGGTCTGGTTCCGGTGGTTGTCGAGCCGGCCGGACCGCCGGCGGCGCCGACGGAGGGCGCCACGGGCTCCGGGCTGTCGTCGGGTCGGATGGAGATCGCGCTGTCGGACGGTTCGCGGGTGATCGTCGACCGTGAGGTGGACGGCTCGGCGCTGGCGCGGGTTCTTGCGGTCCTGGGCCGGCGATGATTCCGGTTCCGGGCGGGGTTCGGGTCTGGCTTGCGACCGGGGTGACGGACATGCGGTGCGGGATGAACACGCTGGCGCTGCAGGTCCAGGAAGATCTCGGGCGCGATCCCCATGCCGGCGATCTCTACATTTTCCGCGGACGCAGGGGCGACCTGGTCAAGATTCTGTGGACCGACGGGGTTGGGACCTCGCTCTATGCCAAGCGCCTGGAGCGCGGCCGGTTCCAGTGGCCGGCGACGTCGGGCGGCGCGGTGTCGATCAGCGCGGCGCAGCTCGGCTACCTGCTCGAGGGGATCGACTGGCGCAACCCGGTGCGGACCTGGCGGCCGTCGCGGGCGGGTTGATCCGCGACATAATGACTCACCGGGCGTGGCGGGTGTCGCGTCGAATCGGGCGATGTGCTGGGCTTCCGGGCATGACCGAGGGGTCCGGGATCGACGCGCTGAGGAAGGCGCTTGCGGCGGCCGAGGCCAGGGCGTGCGAGGCTGAGGCGAAGGCCATTGACGCCGAGGCGAAGGCGACCGAGGCCGAGGCGCGGGCCGCGGTCGCAGTGGCGAAGGTATCCGACGCCGCGGCGGAGATCGCCTTCCTCAAGCTGGCGATCGAGAAGCTGCGGCGCGAGCTCTACGGTCAGCGCTCGGAGCGCAAGCAGCGTCTTCTCGACCAGCTGGAGCTTCAGCTCGACGAGCTCGAGGCGAGCGCGACCGAGGACGAGCTGGCGGCCGAGAAGGCGGCGGCGGAGACCACGGAGGTGACGGGGTTCAGGCGGCGCCGGTCCGGTCGCAAGCCGTTTCCGGCGCACCTGCCGCGCGAACGGGTGGTGGTGCCTGCTCCGACCTCGTGTTCGTGCTGCGGCTCGGAGAAGCTGTCGAAGATCGGCGAGGACGTGACCGAGACGCTGGAGGTGATCCCGCGCCGCTGGAAGGTGATCCAGACGGTGCGCGAGAAGTTCACCTGCCGGGATTGCGAGAAGATCGGCCAGCCGCCGGCGCCGTTCCACGCGACGCCGCGGGGCTGGGCGGGTCCCAACCTGCTGGCGACCATCGTGTTCGAGAAGTACGGCCAGCACCAGCCGCTGAACCGCCAGCGCGACCGTTACGCCCGCGAGGGGGTCGATCTCAGCCTGTCGACGCTGGCCGACCAGGTGGGCGCGTGCGCGGTGGCGCTGCGTCCGCTGCACGACCTGATCGAGGCCCATGTCATGGCGGCGGAGCGGCTGCACGGCGACGACACCCCGGTGCCGGTGCTGGCCAGGGGGAAGTGCGCCACCGGGCGGGCCTGGGTCTATGTTCGCGACGACAGGCCGTTCGGCGGGGCGGACCCGCCGGCGGTTCTGTTCCGCTACTCGCGGGACCGGTCCGGCGTCCACCCGGTCGAGCATCTGAAGAGCTTCGCCGGCATCCTCCAGGCCGACATCTACGCCGGCTACAACCGCCTCTACGAGGCCGGCCGATCGCCCGAGCCTGTCACGGAGGCTGCGTGTTGGGCGCATTCTCGGAGGAAGTTCTTCGAGCTCGCCGACATCGCGGCCGGCAAGCGGCGCGGCGGGAACGCCCCGCCGATCTCGCCGCTGGCGCTGGAGGCGGTGAAGCGGATCGACCTGCTGTTCGACATCGAGCGCGGGATCGTCGGCAAGTCCGCCACGGAACGCCTCGCGGCACGCCACGAGTTGAGCGCGCCGGTTCTGGCCGATCTCAAGGACTGGATGCGGGCCGAACGTGGGAAGCTGTCGCGCCATTCCCCGGTGGCCAAGGCGATGGACTACATGCTCAAGCGCTGGGAGCTGTTCGCCCGCTTCGTCGACGACGGCCGCGTCTGCCTCACCAACAATGCCGCGGAGCGCTGCCTGCGCGGTATCGCCCTGGGCAGAAAGTCATGGCTGTTCTGTGGCTCCGACCGTGGCGGCGTGCGCGCGGCGGCGATGTACACGCTTCCATAATGGGGCGTTCCTCGTCAAGCGCGGATCTGAATAGACGACCGTCCCGGTTCGGTTTTCGGGCATGGAGACTCGGCGCCTGCGGCGGGTTGCACAGCCCCGGGCGCGTTTCGCGATCTCCCGGAGGCCATCCCCCGCTCCGGTTCGGGGTTGCTCGATTTGAACGTCCGACCCAGACAAGGAACGATCCGGGCTGTGTCCGTCGCCGGGCTCTCTCTTCCGTCCGTGGTCGGCGCGCCGGCCGCCAACGTCATGCCTGGTCCAGGGCGATTCCCGAGTGCCGATCTGAACGGCGTGCTCGAACGCAAAGAAGCGATTCGGCAAACAAGCGTGCTACGCGTGCATCATCGGGAACCGCGTCCCGGCGAGGGGACACCGGTGATCGCCACCTTCAGGCGCGGCCCTTTCCTCCTCTTCTCATTGACGGCCAGCAGGACACGGTTGCGCCTATGCCGTCTGGAGCGCCATCGCCTCTTCGCGCGTGAAGCGGAACTCGGTGCCGTCCCGCCACATCCTGTGCAGCACCACGCCGATACGCCGGGCCAGTGCGACGGTCGCGCGCTTCCTGCCGCGCAGCACCGCCAGGCGCAGCGCCCAGGCCTTCAGCCAGTTCGAAGCCCCGCGGTGCAGCATCACCGTGGCGGCCTGGTAGAGCGTCGTGCGCAGGCTGGCGTCGCCGGCCTTGGTGATCGCGCCGACGATATCGCGTTCGCCGGACTGGTTCCGTCCCGGCGTCAACCCCACCCAGGGGCCGACATCCTTCGACCTTCGGAACCGCCCGGGATCGTCGATCGCGGACTTGAAGGTCAGGGCGACGACCGGGCCGATGCCGGGCATGGTCATCAAGAGACGGCACACCTGGTCTTCCCTGGCCAGCTTGCGGACCAACTTCTCCAGGCCAGCCAGTTCTCGACGCAGAGCCGCTCGCGCGCGCAAGATCGGCCCAGCCGCGGCTTCCAGCATCGCGTTGCCTGCGATCAGCTCCCGGACGCGGGCCTCGTAGCGACCCTTGGAGACCGGGCCCAGCTTCAGGCCGAAGTTGCGCAACACGCCCCGCAGCGAGAGCTCCATATTGATGATCGCGTTCTTCACCGACTTGCGCGAGGTCAGCAGCGCCCGCATCTCCTGCGACGACACCGTTTTGCAGTGCACCGGTCGGAACCAGCCCATCTGCAGAAGCCGTGCGATGCCCTCGGCATCCCGGCGGTCGGTCTTGATCGGCATTGCCTTCAGCGCCGCCTTCACCTGCCGCGTCTCCATCAGCACGACCTCGAAGCCGGCGTCGGTCAGCCCCTTGTGAAGCCATTGGGACAGCGGACCGGCTTCGAGGCCGATCGCCGCGATCCCCCGCGGCAGCTCGAGCAGGAACGAAACCAGCGAATCCGGCGCGCTGGCAACTTGTACCTCCGTCACTACCTTCCCCTTCTCGCCGAGAACGCAGATCGCCGTGCTTGCCAGCGATACATCCAGACCGATATAGACTTCCATTGTCGTTGCCCTTTTCGTTCGAGGAATTGGGGCGCGCCTTGCGGCAAGACCCCGCGAACACGCTACGCGTGCAAGGGCAACGACACCCGAATCTCCGACGTTCCTACAAGCTCCGACGATACGGGTGGTGCCGAGCCCCATTACGGCATCTGATCG
>JAJEIH010000097.1 GCA_022827685.1 Alphaproteobacteria bacterium | reverse complement strand
GCCCGACTGCTCCGCTGCGTCCGACATCCGCATAGTGTCCACTTATCCTTAGTGGACACTTACGACGCGCGCCCACATCCGAGCGCGCACCCTCCACGATCCCGGAGAAATGCGACAGGCGGTCTACGCCGAAGGCTTACGATTCAAGCGGAACGCAGGCACCTTGCAGTCTCCAGCACAGGGCGCCCGCCGGCAAGCGTCGCCCGGAACCGCAAGTCCCCGCTGCTTCAAAGAGTTTCGGCCCCGCTCGCCCGATGATGAATTCTGCCCGGTTTGCGTCCGGGCGAATCGGACAGGCGAGCCGGGGCGCGTTCACACTTCAAGCGTCAACACTTTGGCAAACAGATAGTCGCCCCGACGGATAAGCGCCGATTCCTCGCCATTTTCCGCAATCTCGCCGCCAACGTTCCGGGACCAATCCCCGAAATGGAATTCGGCAAGGGCTTGCTCGATTGTGAGATCGGACCCTATGACAAATCGGCCATGCGTTCATGCTTTTCCAACGCGGGCCATGTCTTCACAAGCGCCGCTTCCGGTATCCATGTCCGGGCTTCCTTCAAGCGCCTTTCGAGTATTTGCCTGTCGCCAGTAAAGCCTATCTTGAAGCGGCCCGGCAGATGCAACCGAAGCAAGTAAATCAATCTTTGTCGCTTGTCGCGCAGGGCATTACGGGCGCTCTAAGGGCCGTCTAATTGCGAGCGCAAGCATCGCAATTCTTCGCCTGTCATTCTTTGCCGCACCGCGCCTTGAAATCAGGAACAGCGGGAGCTTCTCCCTTATATTTTATGTCGGGAATTCCATCAAGAATTTTTCTGCTTGATTTGTAGTCTCCGACTTGAATAACTAGGCGCTTTGTCGTTGCCAATCCTTCGAGGAATCGATTAAAGGTATCGGCGTTTCTTCCAATTGCGGCGCTCATTGTGTTGCCGTGCTTCCATTCCCAAATCTCACTTTGCGCCTTTTTCTTTCCCCAACGGTATCGAACACGAATCGAGTCACTGTTTAGATGAGACTGTAACTCTACTCGCAACATAATCCCGTTCCATGGCTGACGGCCACAAAAAAGCGTGAAGTCGAAAAATAATGGAGTCGGATGCGTCAATGGAAATACGTTAACATGGGGACCGCACGAGAGCGAATGATGAGAAATTTCATCGGTAAATTCGTCGCGTTCGGTTGCGACGGTGCAATTTCCATAATGCCTTTTGTTTTCTGTTTCCGCCAATGCCGGACTGACAATCAATCCGGCAAGGCCGAAGGCGAGCGCGAGCGGGGCAAGGTGTTTCATGGCGTATTCCTTTCAGTGGAGGCGGACGAGGCCGCGTGACCGTTCAAGCGTAGAAGGGGTCGCGCCGTCCCATTTTCCGGCCCCTGGGGCGCGTTCCGGCCCGGCCCGGTATACCGAGCGCGGACAAGCGCGCAAACGCTTCCTGCCTCGATACCGCGCGCATGACGGCCCGTTTCGCAAAGAGCGCCATGTTGATGCCTTGGGCTTCGGCGACGGCGGCAAGCCTGTCGAATTCTTCCGCCGTCATATGCAGCGGCGGCAAGCGGCGATTCGGACGGTTGACCTTCACCGGCATAAGCCGAGCAGGCGAAGCAAGTCCTTTAGGGCAAATTGGCCGCCGGTATGGTGTTGCTCGACAATATCAAGGACGACTTTCGGAAAATGCTTGTCCGCCTGCGGGAAGCCGCCGCCACAACCCTTGCATTGCAGATACCAAGTGGGCGGACCCCAAAGCTGTTTGAACACAAGCGGCGTAGAGCATACAGCCTGATAGCGGCTTATCTCGCCTTCAACCGTGCCGTCCTTGCCAGACGCGGGCATTGACGCTCCCATGGCGGCCGCAAGCGTCAACGCCAAGATTGCAGTTTTCATGGTGAATCCTTTCAATCGCGCCTTCATGCCGGCGCGTCCGGGGCGGCTTCGGTATCGAGCCGGCGGAACGCTGCTTCATGCTCGCGCGCGGAATGGCGATAGACGCTCGCCAGCCTGTCGAAACCGCCAGGCCGCGAGCCGGTCCGCTATGGCGTCATTCTCGATTGCAAAGCGCCGTTGCGCGGCGCCGGCTTCCGTCATGTCCTCCCTTTCTCACTAGCTTGCTACTTGCGAAGCTCTTCTTTGTAGAACTCTTTGTGTAGAATCTCATAAGCGTGTTCCACTACTCCAAATTCATTCATCTCCCCGCCGCGACTCACTTTGTCTCGAATTTGTGTCCCTGAACACTCGCGGCAATCGAGCGCAATTCCCAAAGCTCTCCAGACTCTTCGGCTTGCGCGTATATCCGCGTCTCTAGCCGCCTTGTATGCCTCGACAATGGCTTTGGCTTGAGCAGCGTCTTCCGCCTCCCCGCCCGTTGCCGGGGCGCTCACCACAACCGCACAAGCGAAGGCTGCGGCCGCCGCTGCAATGAATGCTCTATGCATCACCTTCCCTTTCTCAATCGAAGCCGCCCCGGAGGGCGGCAGTATGGAAGCCGCAAGGGCCGCCTGGTTGAGTGTGCTGGATAGGGCTTGTGTCCAAACCGAGCGGGCGGTTGCGGCTTCCGGGGGCAATCGTGGAAGCGGCCCCGCGCGAGAGTCAAGCGGGGCCGTCATATGTCTTCGATCTTCACCATGCGGGCCATGCGGGCGACCTGATCTAACAAGGCCACCATTTGGTCCTCTTGCGCGTCATGGCCGTCACCTTCCGCGCCGTCCGGCAGCGGGGGCCAACCGACATCGAGAGCGCGCCCCTTGGTTATGTGACCGAACCGCCCGGCCTTCCCTATGTCGGCTTGCCGCTAGGCTGCGGGTATCGCTCCCGCCGCTCGGCCAGCATCGCATCGGCAACCTTTGCCGCAACCCGCGCCACATCCTTCGCTTGCGGTTCTATTCCTCTGGGCCCAAGACCGATTTCCTCGACAGTGATGATCGCTGCGAGCGCGTGTCCCATGTATTGGTCCCAAGCGGTTTCCTCCCGCTCGGCTGCGTTGGGCGGGCGTCCGCCGCCGCCAAGTGTTCCAAGCATTGCATCCTCTCTTGCTGACATAGCGCTGACACAACCCTTTCAGTATGTCAGCGATTTTGTCCTAAATCGTTGAAAAATATGGTGAGCGCGCCAGGATTCGAACCTGGGACCGTCTGATTAAAAGTCAGATGCTCTACCAACTGAGCTACGCGCCCGACCGGGTCGGCGGCGAAACTGTGCGGCGGCGCAGGCGCTGTCAAGGGCCGGTCAATAGACCTTGGAGGCGGCGCCGCTCTCCACCTTGCGCCCGTCGCCGAACCGCGCCTCGAGGGCGGCGATCACCCTCGGCGTGGTGAAGGCCGAGGAGTCCCCGCCCAGCGCCGCGATCTCCTTGACGAAGCGCGAGGAGATGAACTGGTGGTGCTCCGAGGCCGAGAGGAACACGGTCTCGACATCCGGCTCCATCGTGCGGTTGAGGTTCGCCATCTGCATCTCGTATTCGAAATCGGAGACGGCCCGGAGCCCCCGGAAGATCACGCTCACTCGATGCTCGCGCGCATAGGCGACCAGGAGGCCGTCCATCAGCCGGACCTCGATGCGCCCGGCGACGACCCGGTCGCCGAGCGCGGCGATCTCGTCCTCGACCATCGCCCTGCGCTCCTCCGGGCTGAAAAGCGGCCCCTTGCCGGCATTGTTGAACACGCCGACGATCAGCCGGTCCACCAGACGCGCGCCCCGGTAGATGATATCGATATGGCCGTTGGTGATCGGGTCGAACGTGCCGGGGTAAAGGCCGATCTTCTGGTGGTTCACTCTTGCTCTCCTGCATCGCCGGCGGCGTCCGCTTCGTCCGCCTCGCCCTCCGGCGTCTCGCCTTCCTCGTCTTCCGCTTCGTCCGCGCCGTTGGCGTCCGCAAGATGCGATACCTGGACCACCCGCGCCCCTTCGGGGATGTTGAACAGGCGCACGCCTCTCGTCGCCCGGCGCGCGATCCGGATATCGGTTACGGGGCAGCGGATCAACTGCCCGCCATCAGTCATCAGCAAAAGCTGGTCCCCGGCCTCGACCGGGAAGGCGGCCACGACCTCGACCTCCTCGCCGCTGCGGGTCATCAGCTCGATGCCCTGCCCGCCCCGCCTTGTCACCCGGTAGTCGTAGGCGGAGGTGCGCTTGCCATAGCCGTCCGACGCCACCGACAGGATCATCTGCTCATGTTCCTCGAGCTCGGCGGTGCGGATCATGTCCCCGATGCCGCCCCTGCTCAAATAGGTATCGCGCTCCTCGGCCGTGAACTCCGCCCCATCGAGTACGCTCATGGAGATGACGAGGTCGTCCTTGCGCAGCGAGACGCCGCGCACGCCTGTGGAGGCGCGGCTGACGAACTCCCGCACATCCTCCGCCGGGAAGCGCAGCGCCTTGCCCTGCCGGGTCGCCAGCAGGATATGGTCGCCCGGCCCGCAGGGCTTCACGCCCACCAGCACATCGTCCTCGTCGAGCTTCATCGCGATCTTGCCGCGCCGGGGAATATTGATGAAATCCGCCAGCGTGTTGCGCCTCACATTGCCGTTCCGGGTCGCGAACATGACCGACAGGTCCCGCCAGCTTTCCTCGTCGTCCGGCATCGCCATGACGGCGGTGATGCGCTCGCCCGCCGGCAGTGCCTCGATGACCTGCTGCATCTTCACGCCGCGCCCCTGCGGGCCGGTGCGCGGCAGCCGGTGGACCTTGAGCTTGTAAACGATGCCCGAGGCCGAGAAGAACAGCAGCGGCGTGTGCGTGTGCGCGATGATGACCTGCGAGACCGCGTCCTCGTAGCGGGTGGACATGCCCGCCCTGCCCTTGCCGCCGCGCTTCTGCGCCCGGTAGGTGGAAAGCTGCACGCGCCGGATATTGCCGCCCTGGCTCACCGTCACGACCATGTCCTCGCGCTGGATCAGGTCTTCCTCGTCGGGGTCAATCTCGTCGTCGGTGAAGATCGAACGGCGCTCGTCCGCAAAGCGGTCCCGCACGCTCTGGAGCTCCTCGCGGATCACCGCCAGCAGCTTCTCCCGCGAACCCAGGATTTCCAGATAGCCCCGGATGCGCTCCGCCACCTCTTCCAGTTCTTCGGCGATCTTCTGCCGCTCGAGGCCGGTGAGCCGGTGCAGGCGCAGGTCCAGGATCGCGCGCGCCTGCGCGTCGCTCAGCCGGTAGCCGCCGTCCTCCAGCGCGCCGCCGGCCGTGCCGAGAAGCGCCAGCAGCGGCGCCGTGTCGGCGGCCGGCCAGGCCCGCGCCAGCAGGGCGGCGCGCGCTTCGGCGGGATCGCCCGCCTGCCGGATGACGCGGATGATCTCGTCGATATTGGCGACGGCGACCGCGAGGCCGACCAGCACATGCGCGCGCTCCCGGGCCTTGCCGAGGTCGTGGCGGGTGCGCCGCGCGATGACCTCCTCGCGAAAGGCGACGAAGGCGCGGATGACACGGTCCAGGGACAGCGTCTCGGGCCGTCCGCCGTCCAGCGCCAGCATATTGATGCCGAAGCTCACCTGCATCTGTGTGTGCCGGTAGAGCTGGTTCAGCAGCACGCGGTGTTCGACGCCCGGCTTGAGCTCGATGACGATGCGGATGCCGCGCCGGTCGCTCTCGTCCCGGAGCGCCTGGATGCCCTCGATCAGCTTCAGGTTCACGACCTCGCTGATGCGCTCGATCATCCGCGCCTTGTTGACCTGGTAGGGCACCTCCGTGACGATGATCGCCTCGCGGTTGCCCTGGCGCTCCTCGATCTCGGTGCGGGCCCGGAGGATGATCGTGCCCCGGCCGGTCATGTAGGCCTGCCGGATGCCGTCGCGTCCCAGCAGTACGCCGCCCGTCGGGAAGTCCGGCCCCGGCACATAGTCCATCAACTCGTCGACGGTGATCGCCGGGTTGTCGAGAAAAGCGAAGCAGGCGTCGATCACCTCGCCCAGATTGTGGGTCGGGATGTTGGTCGCCATGCCGACGGCGATGCCGCCCGCGCCGTTTACGAGCAGGTTCGGATACTGCGCCGGCAGGACGGCCGGTTCCTGTTCGCTGTCGTCGTAGTTCGGCTGGAAATCGACCGTATCCTTGTCGATGTCGGTCAGCAGCGCCTCGGCCGCCCGCGCGAGCCGCGCTTCCGTGTAGCGCATCGCCGCCGGGGGGTCGTTGTCCATCGAGCCGAAATTGCCTTGGCCCGAGATCAGCGGCAGGCGCATGGAGAAGGGCTGCGCCATCCGCACCATGGCGTCGTAGATCGCGCTGTCGCCATGCGGATGGAACTTGCCCATCACGTCGCCGACAATGCGCGCCGACTTACGGAAGGGCTGGTTCCAGCCGTAGCCGCCTTCGCGCATGGCGTAGAGGATGCGCCGGTGCACCGGCTTCAGCCCGTCGCGCACATCCGGCAGCGCGCGCGCCACGATCACGCTCATCGCGTAATCGAGATATGAGCGGCGCATCTCGTCTTCGAGCGCAACCGGCGCGATGTCGTCCGGCTCTATGGTTATCGAATCGTTCACGGAACGCTAACGGGGTTGCGGGGGTGGTCGGAAACCGCGCCGGCGGAGGCCGCGTCGTGCAACGGGCGATCCATCAGAACGGAATGTCGTCGTCCAGGTCGGAGCCGAGCGCCGGCGCCGGCGCGGCCGACCTGCCGCCGCCCGAGTCCCGGTCGTCGTAACCGCCATAGTCGCGGGCGCCGGTCTCGGCGTCGCCGGCGCGGTCGAGCATCTGGAGTTCGCCCCGGAACCGTTGCAGGACGACTTCGGTCGAATAACGGTCCTGACCGGACTGGTCCTGCCATTTGCGCGTTTGCAGGCTGCCTTCGAGATAAACCTTCGACCCCTTGCGAAGGTATCGCTCGGCGATGTCCGCCAATCGCCCGAATATGACGACCCGGTGCCACTCGGTGCGTTCGCGCCGCTCGCCGGTCTGCCGGTCGTTCCAGGTCTCCGAAGTGGCGACCGAAAAATTCGCCAGCTTGTCGCCCGACTGCATGGTCCGGATTTCGGGGTCGCGGCCAAGATTCCCAACCAGAATCACCTTGTTGACGCTGCCTGCCATAGCTGCCGATTCCTTACACTCGATTCGGCCTCGGAAGATACACCCGGCGGACGACCGAATCGACCCTGAGCCCTGTGGAACGAATCGATAACTTTGTTTCCCCGCGTCGCCGCCTGCAGCGCCCCTTATCGAAGCTGCGGCAACACCTCCGCCGCGAGGCGCGCGGTGCCGTCGGCGACCTCCCCGGGGTCTGCATCCGGCGAGAAGGTGATGAAGACGAGCCGGTCGAGTCCAAGCTCGATGAGCGGGCCGAGCCGGTCCACGCAATAGCCGGACGGCCCCGCAACCGCAAAACGCTCTATGAAATCCTCGTCCACGACCGACTGGTGACCGGCCGCGATTCGCGCATGGTTGGCCATGTCGTAGTTGGCGCCGATATATTCGAAGATGGCGCGGTCCTTCAGACCCTCGGAATTCGCCGTGGACATGCCCGTGAAATGCGCAAAGGTGCCCACGGTCCCGCTGATTATGTGGCGCGCCCTGGCCGCGTCGGGATTCGCCGTGCAGTTGATGTAGGCGCCGAAGGAAAGCTCCTCGGGATCGAGCCCCGCGCTTTCCCGCGCGGCGCGCGCCGTTTGCATCGCGCCCACAATGCGCGCGGGGTCGGCGCCGACGGCGAAGGTGATCCGCTCCGCATGGACCGCCGCCGCCGAGATGACCCTGGGCCCGGTTGCCGCGACATCCACCGGGACCTTGGGCATGCCCGTGCCGGCGATCCAGGCGTTGCGGCTCTCATAGCCGTCGATATCCACGGCTTCGCCGCGCAGATAGCACTGCACATCGCGCAGATACCGCTCGAATACCCTGACCGGAGCCGGCTGGCGCCCGATATAGCCGAGCGCGGAATCGCCGCGGCCGATCCCCAGCACGGCGCGCCCGCCGGACTCGACCTGGATGGTCGCGATGGCGGACGCGGTGACCGCCGGGTGGCGCGTTACCGGATTGGTGACGCCGGGGCCGAGCATGAGCCGGTCGGTCGCGGACGCGGCCAGCGCGAGGGCGCTGTAAACGTCGCCGCTCAGGTTCTGCGTGTCGGGAAAGCCGAGAGCGTCCCAGCCGGCCGCCTCGGCATTGCGCGCCGCCTCCGCAGCGGTCCCGGGACGGGGAAATGTGAGGTACGAAAACTCTGCCATGACACCCCTCCCCTTGTGGCGGCCAAGCCGCCGGCGGCGTTTCCCGCGGCTGACGCCGCTTTATCGGGGCCGCATGGCTATCCGCCCGGCCCGAAGGCGAGGTCCGGCAGCCAGAGCACGAATTCCGGGAACAGCGCGATCAGGACGATCACGACGACATAGGTGAGCAGGAACGGGATCACGGCGACCGAAATCTTGTCGATTCCGATATTCGTCAGTCGCGTCGCAACGAACAGGTTCGCCCCGACCGGCGGCGTGAGGAAACCGATCTCGCAGGCGATCACCATGATGACGCCGAACACCACCGGGTCGATGCCGACCGAAACCGCGATCGGAAGCATCAGCGGGGTCAGCAGGATGATCTGGGCAATCGATTCGAGGAACATGCCGGTGATGATCAGGATCGCGGCGATGACCATGAGCAGGATGAAGCTGCTGTCCGTGAAGCCGGTCAGGAATTCGCCGATCAGGAACGGCACGTCCATCAGGCTCAGCAACTCGCCGAAGGCCTTGGCCGGCCCGACGATGATGAGCACCGCGCCCGAGATCATCGCCGTGGTCTTCAGGCAGGACAGGATCGCCTCCCAGGTCAGTTCGCGATGCACGAATTGGCCGACGAGAAAGGCGTAAACCACCGCGACCGAAGCCGCTTCGGTAGGCGTGAAGGCCCCGCTGTAGATGCCGCCGAGGATCAGGACGGGAGCGCCGATCGCCCATTTGCCGTCCCAGCAGGCCCGGCCGACGCGCGCCCATGCGAAACTGTGATCGGTCTGCCCGCCATAGCCGCGCCGGCGCGCGATCAGCCATGTGACCACCAGCAGCAATGCGCTCGCGATCAGCCCCGGCAGGACGCCGGCAAGGAACATGCGCGGGATCGAGGTGTCCGAAACCACGCCGTAGATGATCATCAGGTTGCTCGGCGGAATCAGGCTTCCCAGCGCACCGCCGGAGGCGACGATGGCGCCGCCATAGGCCGGGTCGTAGCGCTCGCGGACCATCGCCGGAATCATGACGGCGCCGATCGCCGCCGTCGTCGCGGGACCCGAGCCCGAAAGGGCGGCGAAGAAGGTGCATCCGAGCACGGCCACCAGGCCGAGACTGCCCATGTAGTTGCCGATCAGCGACTGGGCGATCGCCACGATCC
>JAJEIH010000076.1 GCA_022827685.1 Alphaproteobacteria bacterium | reverse complement strand
GCCCGACTGCTCCGCTGCGTCCGACATCCGCATAGTGTCCACTTATCCTTAGTGGACACTTACGACGCGCGCCCACATCCGAGCGCGCACCCTCCACGATCCCGGAGAAATGCGACAGGCGGTCTACGCCGAAGGCTTACTCTACAACCGGCTGACCTTCAAGCACGAAGCGGTCAATCACAGCGCGAAGGAATGGGTTCGCGGTGCCGTCCATACTAATGGGCTGGAGAGCGTGTGGGCGCTGATCCGCCAGTCGATTATCGGCACTTGGCATCATGTCTCGATCAAGCACCTTCACCGCTATGTCAACGAGGCTGCCATGCGCCTCAACGAAGGAAACTGCCGGATCGACACCATTGACCGCATGGACGCGCTTGTGCGCGGCATTGGCGGACGCCGTATCCGCTACCGCGACCTCATCGAAAACGGTAGATTGGAGTCTGGCGCTCGACCCTAGAAAGCGCAACGCCCCGCAGGTTTGGCGACTAGACGGGGCGCGCGATGACGACGGAGAACCTTCCGGCTAGACGCAATCTAGCCGGAGGGCTTTGTCGTGGCAAGTGCCGAAAGTCGTGCGTTGGTTATGAAGAACGAGGTTTCGCTTCAAGATGTCCAGCCAACTGCAAATGCTGTTGAACCATCTCCATCCTTTCTCGTAGAGCGGAACGCAGTTCGTCTTGATGATCTGTTGAGTAAAGATGAGAAAGCACTGTGGCAGCGATTTTTTCATGGTTATTGAGAGACTGTTCAATATCACTCCTTTGAGCAATTTCCAACGCGACTGACACTTCCACCAGCGTCTCCAGTACCGCAAGGCGCGTGGATATGCTGCGGAGAGCGGTTCGCAGCCGCGTGTCCTCTGGCGTCTCGGCCATAGCATCCTCCTGATGTTGACGCTTGACGGTAGCAACCTCGCGGCAGGCGGACCAGCCCTCAATCCTTGACACGCCTGCCGGCACTCGCGCAGGGTTCCCCTATCGCCATTCGACTGCTGGCGGCTCTATGTCGGGCCGCCCGCTGAATACAAGAGCCGCATGACCGGCGCAGGGTCGCTCCCCGCGCCTCGGTGAACAGGCGGGGACTCGCATCTACCGGCAGTCGTTTGGCGACCGGCCCGACGCCAATTCCGGCACGGGCGAAGCACGGAAGGTGCGGATGCGCTATCCGCTTGACTTCGATACAGGGCGGGAAGACAGTGAACCCGTCAACACTCAGATGCCCGCCCTGTCGGGCCGCTCGCTGAATAGAACAGCCCTTGAAGCGGCTTGGAGTAGCTACCAGGCCCGGCGAATAGGCGGGGACTCACAAAGCATCTGTGGTGTTGACAACGGCCCGGCGCCAGCTTGGCCGAGGCGCAACAGAGAAAGTGGCGGGATGGCTCTGGTACAGCCGCCCCGCCCCGACGCAACGATGGAGGTTGGCCATCGCTAAGCCGGGCTCAGTGCAACCGAGCACCCTCCATTCTGCGAAGCGGAGGGAGCGGTTCAATGCGAAAATTCGTCATAGGTTCGGCTTTAGCGGCAGGGATGACTCTCGCCGCCTGCGGTGGCGGCGGTGGAGGTCCTGCCGCCCCTAACGTCGGGCCGCCAACAGGCGGGACACCGCAACCGCCGCCGCCAGCCTCGACCTTTGCACCGAACCATTCCGGCCATTACCGGTCATCCGGCCTGCCCGTGCCCTCGCTTTCCGATACCGGGCACATGCCGGTCTATCGGGACGAGAGGCATATCGCTGTCGGGGTCGATCAGGACCGTGCCACGCTTCGCAGCCTGCCGGTCGTCTTCGGACGCAGCACCATCCGCTACGGCGGCGCCAATGACGGCGAGACCGGCGAGGTCATCGCCGATTTCCGCAACGGCGATTCGACCAGCGGGCCTTTCCACCGCGCCCGTGCCGTCTGGTGGGATGCCTCGGCTACCGCAGAAGACAGGGCGCGCGTCATTCGGGCGGTGCAGATCATCAACGCGGCGCTGCCGGCAGGCCGGGAGATCGAGATACGCCCCGACGCCCGCGCGGTCCCGCTCCGGTTCCTTTCGGAAGCCGACTTCATTGCCCGTTTCTTCGGCGGCTGGGGATACTCCCAACTGATCGACGGCGGCGGCATCTGGATCAACCGGGCCTACACGAATGCCGGGGATCGCCGCGCGACCATCGTGATGACACATGAACTCGCCCATGCCTTCAATCTCGACCACGTCCCCGAGGCGGTCGATGCCATCCTGTCGGGCGACCGGTCGATGTACGAGGAGCGTCAGAACCGGCCGCAGCCGCTCTCCCTGCTCTATGTGGCCGACCGGGATGCCATCCGCGTATCGGACCGGTGGGACGACCTGGGCGCATGGTCGAGCCGGTCGATGCACATTGCCGGCCAGAGCGACCATGCCATCTTCGGCGTGGCGCTCAGGAACGGCTACGGCGAACCGTGGGCGCATGGCCTCACGCCGGCCACCAGCCTCTCTGGCAACACCGCGCTCTCGGGCACGGTGACATGGGAGGGGGAGCTGGTCGGCTTCACGCCGCAGGCGCAGGCCGTCACCGGCGATGCCGAGGTCAGCGTCAATCTCGCAGGCATGAGCGGCACGGCCGCCTTCACCGGCATGGAGCAATGGACCGGTGCGCCCGGCGCCGTCGGCAGCGGCACGACATGGGGCGACGGCGATCTGCGCTACACCATCGCGGTGCGGGGCAACACCTTCCGCGAGACCGGCGGCGATGCCGGGCGCCTGACCGGGATCTTCGCCGGGCGCTCGCACGAAGCGGCAGGCGGGACTTTGGAGCGGGTCGATCTGACGGCGGCGTTCGGAGCCGTCCGGTAGTCGCTGGACGCCCCGAGGGTCCCGTTGCTCCCCCTCGGGGCGTCCTCCGTGGTATAATCGCGAAAGGCTGGCGGATGCCGCCGAAAACCGGAGATACAGGCATGGCAGGCAAGCAAGAGGCAAAGGGCGGATTCAACCCTGATGCCTTCAACGAGATAGAGCGCGACCCCACGACGCTTGAGGCGCTGGAGGGAGCGGTCCGGCAAGTCATGGGGCATCCGGCCAAGCCGCAGGACGGGAGCGAAAATCGGGAGCCGACGCGGAGGGAACTCATGCAGCGTTGGAAGCTGAGGCGGCGCTAAGCGGAGACGCTGCGGATTTTGCTACCCAAGTCCCCTTTCCACCTTCACCCCTTTCGCCATGTCGGGTGGAATGGAGGTCTGTTGCGTTATACTCGTTCTGTTCGCTGCCTCGTCATCATCCCTTTACATAAACCGTATCCACTGCATTCCATGACCGACCTACTCATCAACCGGGACCCCGAGATTCCGCACCGGGCGGCACGCCTGTCTTTGCCGGGACCCTCGTGCCGATCGGAACCTCTTTCGACTATCTCGAATCCGGCCATCCGCTTCACGAATTCCTCGACGACTATCCCACGGTCAACTGCGAGCAGGCCGCTGCGGTCCTGAGGCATGTGTGGAGCCGTCTTCTGCGGTGACGATGTCCGTTCCGTCTTCACCCGACCAGGGCCGGCAAACCTGCTGGACAGGATCTCGGCCGATTCCGGAACCGACGCCGCAGGGCGACGGATAGACGCGAGTTTCGCCGGGTTCCGGGCGGCGTCGCCCGCTCCGAGCGCAGAGCGGCAGGACAATCAGCAGATGGACTACCGGCCGCGCAGGGCGGTGCTCCGGATAAGCCTGTCGAGATCCCTCATCGCCTGCTTGTGCCGTTTGGCTTCGGCCTCCATGAACTCCCGGTGAGTGGCGGCCCAAGCCTTGTCGGCCTCGCTCATTTTCGCGATGCCGTACAGCATTATCCCGATCTGTCCGACGCCGATCACGACGACCGTAACCGCAAGCGCGCCGATTGACAGGGCAGCGACAGCCTGAGGAGCGGCAAGCGCAAGATCGTACAGCTCGGCGAAGGTCATCAGGGACACGCAACTATCCCGGTTTCAGCGGGGCTGCAAGGAGATGGGGCCGGGGGTTCCCGATGGACGAAACCACAGTTGGTCCCGGTGCCGGAGCCGCGGGTCGGGGCCGATACCCGGCAAGGGCGGCGGGATGAGATTGCGAGGCCGGACCCGTCATGAACCGGCCGGCGACCAGGGGTCCGTCGGGAGCCTTCCCTTTTGCAGCTCCAGGAGGAGGTCCGCGAGCGCGCGGGTCTGAAGCTCCGCTTCGGCGGAGAGTTCGAACCCGCCTCCGGCCCGCAAATGCCGGAACAGGCAGACATTGACCGCATGGCCGAGCCTGTGCGTCAGCTTCAGTTCGGCACTGCCGTCTCCGTCTTCCGACCGATCCCGCTGCCATTCGACAGATGCTTCCGCGATGCCGCTCTCGATGGGATGCAGGTCCGCGCGGACCACCTCCGGACCGAACAGCATCCCGAGACGACGGCGGGCCAAGAGCACACCCAGGAGCGTCAGTCTGCCCCGATAGCTGTATCCGACCGTTCTCTGGCCCGGAGTGTCCGACAGTGACCCGACCCGCTTCCCCAAGAGGACGCTCGCAAAGACGCGGTCGAGCAGATCGACATGGATGCCGAGCGCGGCCTCCATGCCGGCCTCGTCCCCGTCCGCGCCTGGCGCCGGCAGGAAATGCCACTCCATGGAGAACAGCCCGCCCCGTTTGTCTTGCATGGAGAAGAGGTAGCCGAAGCGGTTCAGCAGCAGGTTCATCTCATCGCCTTCCCTTGCCGTGAATGAGAACGCCGCCGGCATCGCGGCCCCGCCCCGCCCCTGCGGACCGGCGTGCCGGTCCGCAGGGGCCTTCACCGCCGGCGCGCATCAAGGCGTTTCATGAACCTCTCGCGGTCTTCCCGCCGCATCATGCTGGCGATCATGCGCTCCTGATGCTCCCGCTCCCGGCGCGCGGCGCGTTTGTCCATGTCGCGGCCCCACCGATTGAGTTCCCGGACGACGGCGGCGACCATGGCGACATAGAGGAGGAGGCCGGCGCCCACGAGGATGAAGAATATCTGCATCTTTGCTGAGGATGCCGCCACGGCAGCCGCGAATATCGCGAAATACTCCATGGCGGGACTCCTTCCTTTCAGCTGTCGGTTGCCAGCTGAGGCCGCGCCCGGCCCGCCTGCCAGAGGCCGGCCGGCACCGCAAAGCCGCCCGGTCCGGGCCCTCCGGCCGCGGCCGCCAGCAGGGCGTCGAGCCTCTCCACCTTCCGGGCCGGTTCGGGCGCTAACCCGAACGCGTCCAGCGCCAGCAGATGGCGGAACAGGCAGGCGTTCACGGGCGGCGGCAGACTGTGGCTCACCCAGAGATACAGGCCCGAGGGGCTTCCCCTGCCGCTGACGCGCAGCCCGGTATTGGCGTAGAAGGTCCCGTCCGGGGACCTGACGCGCGGGATGGCAGAGGCGTGGTCGCCCAACAGGCGCTCCAGGCGGCGGTGCAGCAGGCGCCGGCCCGTCCTCGTCAGCTTGCCGGCATACTGGTAGCCCGTGGTCACGGCGAACCCGTCGCGGTAATCGTTCTCGCCGCCGCTCAGCACGGGCTGCCCGCCACCCTTCAGCAGGTGGGCGAAGACGCGGTCGAGCAGCTCCCGGTGGAACTCGGCCGCCGCCCGCATCCCGTCGCACATCTCGGCGCTGCCGTCGTCCCGGTCCGGACGCGGCTCGAAGACCCAGCGCGTCTCGTTGAGCCCGCCCTCCCTGCCATCGATGCGGAACTCGTAGTCGAAAAGCGTGCAGACCAGTCTCAAGGCGTCGGCCTCCCTCCGGCGTTTGCGGTCCGGTTCACCATCCGTTGCGCTGCCCTTATGATTACGATAACATTGTTATCGCTTTTATCCTAGCACTTGGCCGGAGCGAACGCCATGCCCGAGGAAACGACCGCGAACCGCCTGGCGCCCGTGCCGCCCCGGACGGAGTGGTTCGCCGGGATCGAGAGCGGCCACAACCGCAGGGGCTATCTGCGCGATGTCGGGGAGTTCATGGACCATGCCGGCCTGCGCGAACCGGAGGAGCTGCGGGACGCGGCGCCGGAGCATGTGGAGGACTGGCGCGAGGCATTGCTTGAGCGCCCGCTCAGGCCGGCGACCGTGCGCCGCAAGCTCTCGGCGCTCTCCTCCCTGTTCGACGACCTGCTCGCTCGGGGCGCGGTGGAAGCCAACCCGGTCCGGGGCGTGGAGAGGCCGGTGGACGAGGAAGGCAGGCATGCGGCGCCGGTGCTGACCGGCGAGCAAGCGCGCCGGCTGCTCGACGCGCCGCCCGGGGGCACGATCAAGGGCCTGCGCGACCGCGCCATCCTCGCCGTCATGCTCTGCCAGGGGCTGACCCGCTCCATCCACTGTGTACTGTCCCTTCCTCATCTTCAGGTCAGCGGTGGCGCTTCCCATGTCTCATGGCCATACGACAGTCACCTCTGGTCCTGTCATCTCCTCTCGCTTCTCAAGGCCTTGGTCGTCTGCATCCCCATAGACCACCTTCTCTTCT
>JAJEIH010000159.1 GCA_022827685.1 Alphaproteobacteria bacterium | reverse complement strand
CACCCGGAGGCGTCCGGAAAATGATCGTCTGACCCCCCTCCAACGCCCAAAAACTGAAATGTAGTGCCCCACGCAAAAATATTGCTTCTTAACACGCTGATAATAAACGAACTTTAATAAAGTCTGTTAAACTTGGGTTAGGGCGAGGTCTGTGACATCGGTGAACAGCATACCGAACGTGCGTTTAGCCCTCCTGCGGCCGGGTTTCAACGATGCGCGGGCGGTCTCCCGAAGCATGCGCGATCACCGGACAGGCGCTTTCCTGCCTCTTTTCGGGCGGCTGGTTGCGGGGAAAGGGCAAGGAAGGAGCGCGCTGTGGTGAGCGAGCGGCACTTGGAGGTATTGCCGGATCGGTGGCGGATGATATCGAGGAGACCGCTATGGTTGCTGGTGGCTGCATTGGTCCATTTGGCGGGCCGGCGGGGGCCTCGAAGGCGGATGAAGAGGGACTTGCCGCGGGTGCCGTTGACGTCGCCGACGACCCGGTAGCGGCCTTCGCGGCGGCCGTTGGGCAGGTAGTGCCGGCAGACGGATTCGGCCTGGGTCGCGAGGGCTGCGGAGACGGCCGTGGCGGTCGAGGTGGTGGGCTGCATGATTGCGTGCTCCCTGTGGAGGGTTCACGCGAAAACGGGCCTCCCGCTTGTGCAGGGGCCCGTGTTGCGAGGCTATGGAAGGGGAGTGCGGGAGAGGGGGCGCTTCGGCGCCGGCGTTTTATCTGGCGTGGATCGGCCGGTTTTGGCGTCCGGATGCCCGGATAAGGGCGTTGAGAGCCTTCATGGTCTGGTCATGCCGGTGTTGGCTGTCATGACGTTCGGCTGCGAGGGCATCCATGGCTTCCCGGTGTCGGTCTTGGCTGTCCTGACGTTCGGTTGTGAGGGCATCCATGGCTTCCCGGTGTCGGTCTGCGTCGGCATCTCGGGCGGCCTGTTGAGCGGCCATGGCTTCGGTGTGCCGTCTGGTTTCGGCTTTCATGGTCTTCCTGTGGCGCTTGTCGCGCGTCTTGCTGGCCTTGGTCATCTTGTCGATGCCCCGGGAGACGACACGGATCTGAAAGACGCCGATCACGCAGCCGACGGCGACGAGAGCTGTAGTAACGAGGACGAGCGCGAAGGTGACGCTGACCAGATCGCCGGTTGCGATTGCGACAGCCGCCTGGGGATTGGTCAAGGCAAGTTCGCTGATGTCGGTGAACAGCATGTCGAGTATGTGTTTAGCCCTCTTGCGGCCGGGTTTCAATGATGTGCGGGCGGTCTCCCGAACCACGCGCGATCACCCGACAGGCGCTTTCCTGCCTCTTCTCGGGCGGTTGGCGGCGGGGGAAGGGCAAGGAAGGAGCGCTGCGGTGAGCGAGCGGCACATGGAGGGGTTGCCGGTCCGGTGGCGGACGATATCGAGGAGATCGCCATGGTTGCCGGTGGCTGCATTGGTCCATTTGGCGGGCCGGCGGGGGCCTCGAAGGCGGATGAATGAAGGACTTGCCACGGGTGCCGTTGACGTCGCCGACGACCCGGTAGTCCTCCGGAATGGGGTTCGGGTCGGGACCGGGCCCGGTCTCGGAGGACGGCTCCAAGGGGCGGCGGACAGGGTTCGGCCACTGCCCTGCCCCGGCAGCCTTGTCGGTCATTGCCGGATGAGTGCTGCGGGTCGGCAAAAAACCCTTCCCGGCAGGAATCCGGGAAGGGTTAGGAGGCGACTCACAAAGAAAGGCCGACGGGTTTACACAGCCCGTCGTGAACGAAGTGCGAGAAGACTTTGAAGTCAGTGACAGGCGGGATGCAAACGGGCCGACGAAGGCCGCGATGACCAGGAACCAAGGGCAGGAATCCCGGCGTTGGGGGTCTTTGCCGGGCCTCGCCCGGCGTTCTTCATGTCATGTCGTACATGTCGGTCCAGCTTGCGCCTGATTCCGCACGTTCCGCTGGATGCTCGAAGGGGTCCTTCGGAATGATCCAGTTGGCCTCCGCAATATCCCGATGGAAGTCTTCGGCTGAAGGAATGACGCCCATTTCCTCCAGTCCAATCAGAAACGACCAGGTTGTGATTTTCGCAAGGCGAGGCCCGAAATCCATCGTCTTTACGCGGCTTTCCTCGAACAGCAGGAGACCATAATCGCCGGGGCCCATGGTTTCCCTGATCGTGTTGGAAAATTGCCAGATGGACGTCTCACCGGCGTCCCGGATCCGCTTGAGGATATCCCGCCGTTCCGGAGGTATGGCGCTCCAGAGGATTCCGATGCTTGTCTCGACCGTCTGAATCCTGTTGCCTCGGCCCCTGAACCAGTCACGAAAGACCGCGGCGTCGGGCGCGCCCGGTAGACCGCGCAGCACCTCGTCGGCGACCATGTCGGTAATCACGATGGGGCAGTTGAACCGATCGAGCAGGTCCAGCCGCGCCACCCGGCCAAGCGACATCAGAGGGCCGCTGTCGGGAATGGCCAGTTCAAGAGCCATGCCGATTGGCCTCCATCATTCGCAGGATTGGTCTGGCCGCTTCCAGTTCGGCCCGGACCTGCTCGGGAGGCGGCTTCGGCGGTTCTACCCCGCGGTCGGCCAGCGCGTTCAGTAGTTGGGAGTAGGAGGACATATGCAGCTTGTGCATCGCCTCTTCCCGCGTGAGGCTGCCAGTCAGGAATCCCTGGATGATCTGTGTCGTGGTGTACATGACGTCCGTTTCCCACCTGCGCGCGGAAACGCCTGGAACATAGCATTCCGGAACGCGTTCCATCCATTGGGGCTTGCAAGAAAAGGGTGACGGCGGTCGTCACGGCTTCGCGCCGCCAGATTCCGTGAGGTTTCTCATTTTTACGAACCGCGGGAGGGTCTGGCGGCAACGCTCCATCAATACACGGCGTGGCGGAGCGTGCCAGCTTCATTCATGCGGCTATTGCCGCTCGGACCTTGCCCAACCCGGACGTCAAGCATTCTTTGCAAGCCCCGTTGGGAGGGGTTCTAGATGAGGCCTTTGGCCTTGAGGCTGATGGCGGAGGCGCCGGCGACGATGAGGTGGTCGAGAACGGTGATGCCGAGCGTTGCTGCGGCGGCGGTGAAGCGACCGATCTACGCCCGCGAAGGCGTCTCCCATCTGTGGTTCGTCGATCCGCTCGCCCGCGTGTCATTAAGCGCAAAGCCGTGCCCTCTCGGTATTCAGAGTAATCAATAGCTTATGGTGCCGATCAGCTTCGAAGCGGCGCGCCAAGCAACAACCATTCCCTCAACGCGAACCGCATCCCGATCCACACCAGATGACCGACGACACCGAAACTGCTAGGATTTCTACATGAGTCCCGAGATGATCACGATCATTGCCGTCGGCGTAGCGCTCGCAGGGCTGGTGCTGAAAGGCCAGCACGGACTAGGCAAACGCGTCGACGAAATCCGCAAGGACACCGGTGAACTCCGCAAGGATATTGCCGGCCTCGACACGCGGCTTCGAGCGGTCGAAACCGGTTTGGCGGAGCTAAGAGGACGCTTCGACGGCATGGATGGCCAGCTTGCCTTCCTTCGCGACTACATCACAGGCCGGAATGAACGCGCCGGTGTGCCCGTCGAATCCGGGGCCGACGAATGATTCAATGCCGCCTGAACACCCCATTCGGGCTTCGGGACACATAGTCGGGTCGACTACCGGCAAGCCCTGAAATAGCCGCGATCATCGCCTCCTAAACACTGCCCGCTCTTTCAACGAGCCGAGTTGCAATGGCGCCGGAACAAAGCGCCGATGGCGTTCTACTGGCGCGTGGTCGCGGTCTATGCCGGACATCTCGCCCGGGCACTGCGCATCGCGCTGCCACGTCGGAACCAGACATCCCCGCCAACCATCCCCGCGACCGCGAACACCGAGCGCACCCCGTGACCGAACGCTATCTCGCCCATTTCAGCACCGGCAGGTCCTTCTGCTGCATCGGAGCAGCCACCCGTCGCGGGATGCAGCCCGCCACTGCGGCCGCCGCGAAGCCCGATTTCGCGGCGACTGCAGCACTTTCGAAATCATGACCCTCGACGAGCATGAAGCCCGCCTCGCGCTCGTGCGCCGCCGCACACGAGAGGGCCTGCGTCTCCTGGTCGAGACCATCCAGTCCCGACAGGCCGAGGGAGACTGCGAAGTTTCCGTTGTCCTCGCCCTCAACGGCGTCGCGGTCCAGGTTCAACGCATCGATCCGGTCACCGGGCAACAGCATGTCTGGCAGGAGATCAGGGAAGACTCCCACCCCGCCGCCATGTAATTTCATTTCGGAAAGGAGCCAGCCTCCTCATGCAAGCATTGAAACAGGACCGTCGCGCCGATTACCAGGACGTGCTGAACGCTCCCCCGCACATGGTTGCCGAGGTGATCGACGGCGCGCTGCACACGCAACCACGGCCCGCCATGCCTCATGCTTTGGCAAGCTCGGGTCTGGCAGGAATCATCAACCCCCCGTTTGGCCGCGGCCATGGGGGCCCCGGCGGCTGGTGGATCGTCTTCGAGCCCGAGCTGCACCTGGGCGAAGACATACTCGTTCCTGATCTCGCCGGTTGGCGCCGGGAGCGGATGCCGGATTATCCCGACACCGCCTACGTCACCCTCGCCCCGGACTGGGCCTGCGAAGTCCTCTCCCCCGGAACCCGCAAGCTGGATCTCCACGAAAAACGGCCGGTCTATGCCCGCGAAGGCGTCTTCTGGCTTTGGCTCGTGGACCCGGCCGATCGCACTCTGGAAGCATTCGAGCTTCAGGACGGTCACTGGCTCCTCATCGCGAGCGCAAAGGACGACGAGCCCGTCAACATCCGTCCGTTCGACGCCGTCACCTTCAGCCTGGGCGATCTCTGGCCCTGACAAGCATCTGCACAGCTGCTTGACCCGCATTCGGAACCGGCCAACGACCGGAATCTTGCCGAAGCAGGATGACATTCTCGAGCCCAATTGTTGTTCAGCGCGCCATTTCGACACCGATCAGCGCCGCGAGCTATCGTTTCCAATGGGCTTCATGGGGTCAGGACCTTGAGCCGAACAACAGCCGGGCCCCTCCTCAGAACAAGGCTCCCTGCTTTCCGGGTCCCGGGCCCGAGTTCGCGCGCCTGCCGGACTGCTTCGGCTTGTCCGGCGCCGCCGCGGCGGGCTGCGTGTCCAACGCGTCGGCGGCCTCGTCCCGGTCCACGCCTCCCTCTCCGGGGACAGGCGCCAGGACAGGGTGAACGTCCCCGCCCCGCCCCGACCCGGCCAGGGCGGACACCCAGGCCCCCATGACGGTTCGGAGCCACCCGGGCAGCTCCGGCGGCGGCGAGCCCTGATCGTCCGGCTCCAGCAGGAGCGGTTGCAGGCGCCGGATCAACTCCAGAAGCCTGCGCTCCTCCCGGTCGTCGAGCGCCGGCGCGGGTCCGGCTTTCGGGGCGGGCGCGTTCGCCAGGGCGGCGCCCACCAGGTAGCGCGAGATCGACAGGCCGCGTCGCGCGGCCGCCTGGCGAACGGCCGCCCATTCCTCGTCGGTTGCCGAGATCGACAGGCGCACCGTTTCCGGACCGGGTTTCGGTCTCCGGCTCACTGCTCTGCTTCCCCCGCGGGCGCCGCCGCGCCGCCGTCACGCTCCGCTCCGGGCGGCGGGAGACCCACCAGACCGGCCAGTCTCCCGACCCCGTCGCGCAGCTCCGCCCGCTCGTCTTCCGTCAACA
Source organism: Alphaproteobacteria bacterium (assembly GCA_022827685.1). GTDB lineage: Bacteria > Pseudomonadota > Alphaproteobacteria > Bin95 > Bin95 > Bin95. The sequence continues at coordinate 1,375 of JAJEIH010000159.1, read as the reverse complement.
CGCCGGCCCGGCCGATGTCTCCGCCGTCAAGCGCCCGGTCCAGTACGAAGCTTGAGACCGACTTCCCGGCAACGGCAGCCGCCTTCAGAATGGCGGCCCGCTCCCCGGGGCTGCAATAGACGTTGCGCGGGCGCTTCTGCTGCATCCTCCCGGTTATCCTTTCTGCCTCACCCGTTCCGGAGCCGCCGCCGTCTGGATTGGCGATCGCCTGCAAGCGCCTGGTGGACTCCTTGTGTTGTCCTTATGGCCCGACGGGCTCCCGCTTTACCGTGGCCCGGCTCCGCCGGTTCCCGGCACGGCGACAACACAAGCGCAACACAAGAAGCTCGCCACCATCACCTTTCGCGGGCCCTTCCGGCAAAACAACATAAGCACAACGCAACATAAGCGCACCACAAGGACTGGCAAGTCTGCAACATAACATAAGCGCAACATAAGATGCGTCAATGCCGTGACACAAGACAACACAAGATTTTCGCAATCCCGGCCGCCATGACCATCATGGCCTCCGGCTGCGCTCATAGACGCCGTCCGCGATCCTGGCAGCGCGCTCGTCCCTGAGAACGGTATCGAGAAGCGCCCTCATCTCCCGGTAGCGGCCCGTGCGCGCCATCTCGTCCATCTTCGCCTCGAACAGCGCCCTGACAGCGCCCGGCAGCCCGGGTCTGCCGTCTCCCTCCGGGGCCATCGCACCCGACAGAAGCTCCGCCATGCGCAGCACCGCATTGAGGAGGCGCCGCTGTTCTTCTCCGTCCAGAACCAGGCGCTCCGGCATCTCGGGTTCGGGGCCCGGCGTCACGGAAAGCGTCCTCTCCACGATATAGCGCGACATCGGCTTGCCCGCCTCCCGTGCCCGCTCCCGGATCCGCTCCCAGTCCAGCTGGCTGCAGGAGATCGAATGGCTTCTCGCCCTCTCCCGGGGCGCCGTCATCTCCGGTCCCCGGGCAGCGGCGCGGAATGCGGCGCTCCGCCCGCACGCCACAGGACCTCCACCGCCTCCCTGAGCGTCACCTCCGTTCCCGGCAGCGCCGCCGTCAGGTCCTGGCAGGCCAGCAGCAGCAGGTTCACCCGGTTGTAGAGCGCGCGCTGCTCCTCCTCCGAGAGCGCCAGACGCATCGACGGCCCGTCGTCCAGCGAGCAGCGCACCACGAAATGGGAGATCTTCATGCCGGCCTCGGCCGCTCTTGCCTTGATCTCCTGCCACTCCTCGTCCGTGCAGGTCACGCAGCGTTGGTGCGAACGCTTCATCCGAGCGCCTCCTCGCCGTCCATTTCCGCCTCCGCGTCCGCGACCAGCTCGTCCCATGCCTCGGCGGAGTTCTCCTCCCGGAAGCGGCGTTCCTCGATCTTCAGGAGCACCCGCAGGTCCCGCATGG
>JAJEIH010000128.1 GCA_022827685.1 Alphaproteobacteria bacterium | reverse complement strand
GACCTTTCCCAGGGCGGCACCGTCATCGAGACCAGCCGCGGCGTCGAGCTCAAGATCAAATGGGACGACGAGGACGAGCCCGTCTGGTGGGACATCGACGAATTCGAAGGCGACCAGGCCCTGCTCCTGCAGATCAGCGCCTACACCCTGGTCCGCCTCGATCATCGCAGCGTTTTCCCCTCCCGGAGTTCGTCGTGACCCGGCACCGCCGGCAACCATTCCTTCAACGCGAACCGCATCCCGATCCACACCGGATGACCGTCCACACCGAAACTGTTAGGATTTCCACATGAGTCCCGAGATGATCGCGATCATTGCCGTCGGCGTAGCCCTCGCAGGGCTGGTGCTGAAAGGCCAACACGGACTGGGCAAACGCGTCGACGAAATCCGCAGGGATACCGGTGAAGTCCGTAAGGATATTGCCGGCCTCGACACGCGGCTTCGAGCGGTCGAAACCGGTTTGGCGGAGCTAAGAGGACGCTTCGACGGCATGGATGGCCAGCTTGCCTTCCTTCGCGACTACATCACAGGCCGGAATGAACGCACCGGTGAGCCCGTCGAATCCGGGGCCGACGAATGATTCGATGCCTCCTGAACACCCCGCTCGTGCTTCGGGACGTATAGTCGGGTCGCCTACGGATGAACCCTGAAATGGTCGCGATCCTCGCCCTCAACAGCGTCGCGGCCCGGGTCCAGCGCGTCGATCCGGTCACCGGACGACAGCAGATCCGCCAGGATATCAGGGAAGACGCCTGCCCCGCCGACACCTGGTTTCGTCTGGGAAAGGAGCCAACCTCCTCATGCAAGCATTGAAGCAGGCCCGCCGCGCCGATTACCAGGACGTGCTGAACGCTCCCGCGCACATGGTCGCCGAGGTGATCGACGGCGCACTGCACACACAACCCCGGCCTGCTCCCCGCCATGCCTGGGCAAGCTCGGGGCTCGGAGCACGAGTCAATCCACCCTTCAACTACGGCGACGGGGGCCCGGGCGGCTGGTGGATAGTCGACGAACCCGAACTTCACTTGGGCGAGGACATCCTCGTACCCGACCTGGCCGGATGGCGCCGCGAACGCATGCCGGACTATCCAGACACAGCCTGGTTCGAAATTCCGCCCGACTGGGTATGCGAGGTACTCTCCCCCGGAACCCGCAAGATCGACTTGTATGAGAAGCGGCCGATCTACGCCCGGGAAGGCGTGGCCCATCTGTGGTTCGTCGATCCCCTCGCCCGCGGACTGGAAGCCTTCGAACTCCGGGATAGTCAATGGCTGTTGATCGCATCCCTCAAGGACGATGACCCCGTGAGAGTCCCTCCCTTTGAGGCCATCACATTCAGCCTCGGCGACCTGTGGCCGGACAGTCCTGCCTAATCCTGGTTAACGGTATTCCTGAGTATCCTGCTTGCCTTGAATACCGGGACTGTAGCCTCCGGTATCTCCAGAACCTCGCCAGTGCGCGGGTTGCGCCCGGTCCGAGCCATCCGCCGCTTCGTCGCGAATCTCCCGAATCCTACGATTGTCACGTCCTCACCCTGTGCGAGCGCTTCGCCGATCACCTCGAACACCGCATCCACCGCGCGCAGCGAGGCCAAAGGGCCCAGGGTCGTTCGACCTGCCAAGCGTCTGGCAACCTCTCCTCTGTCCATGCGATTTCTCCCCCCGGCGACCCGCGCCTTCCTGTTTCGTCATCCACGTCGCTCTGCCGACTGTAGCAGCATGGCCGATCACCGCTACCCCGCACCATCCGGTCCCCGAGTGCATCCACTGCTGACACAGAATTGATATACTGTCTCATTCTTGGCCGGCCGTTCAACCGCATCACCTCCCGATCCGCGCTTCTCGAAGCCTTGTCGCCCCGCAACGAATCCACTAGACGGGCATTTCTCTTAGCCGAAGTGCCTCATTCATGGTCCAGGGCACCATCCAGCTCATCGACGCCAAAGGCCGCAAATACCTCACCCACGAAGAACGCGACCGGTTCCTGGCCGCCGCGGCCCGGGAAGCGAAGCCGGACCGGCAAACCTTCGCACTGACCCTCGCCCACTCCGGCGCCAGGCTCTCCGAGGTCCTCGCGCTCCGCCCTGCAGATATCGACCTGGACGCCTCCTCGATCCGTATCCGCACGCTGAAGCGCCGCGCCGAGCACTGGCGCGAGGTCCCGCTGCCCAACGAGGTGCTGCGGGCCCTCGAGCTCGTCCACGGGCTGCGCGCTATCCGGCCCAAACGCGCCGTCGAACCTCTCTGGCCCTGGTCCAGGGCAACCGGACACAGACGGATTGCCGCCGTCATGGAAAGGGCAGGGATATCCGGACCACAGGCATGTCCCAAGGGCCTGCGCCACTCCTTCGGAATTGCCGCCGTCTCCGCCGGCGTGCCGCTGCCCACAATCGCCTCGGTCCTCGGACATGCAGACATCTCGACGACGGCCATCTACACCACCGCCGTCGGCCTCGAAGCGCGCGAATTTCTTGCTCGCATGTGGACGACGTTCCCAGCCGATGCAGCTCCGTCAGGACATCGATCATGAGAGCCCTGCTCGCCCTCGCCCTTTTTCTCTCCGCCTCTGCGGCCACGGCGCACTCGGATCACCCGCCCTCGCCAGCCATCCACGGCAACGGCCTTTCCACCCAGGTTCTCTTTATCGGAGCCGACCAAGCCCGGAACAGCCTTACCGTCAGCGTCAGGATCACCAATACGGCCGGCACCCCTGCCTACCTCGCGATCGTGGGCCCCGCGCCCCTTGCGCTCGATAACAAGGGCGGCGTCCACCATGTCAGGGAAATCGCCGGCATCGCGCAATGCCAGGTCCTCCGCAATTCGAGAATCGACGACTGCATCGCCAATGAGCGCAACATCCTTCCGGGAACCACCTTCACCCTGCTTCCGCCAAAGGTACCAACCCTCGTCAACATCCAACTCAAGGCCAGGGACCTCCAACCGGGGACCATGGTCAGTTTCGTCATGAATGCCGCTCTTGCCCGTGGTAGGGTCGGGCCAGAGCGCCTTGGCGGCCTTGCGGCCGCCGGGTTTCTCTGGCCCGCCCTCCGAACCGGACGTGCACCTTTCGTTATGCATCCGGCTCTCCAAAGGCTTTCGCGAAGTCGGGAGACCTCATCCAGTTGAGTTCGTACTTCACGACCCTGACATAGGACATGAGGTATTGCTCAACGCTGCCCTCGGCCCAGACACGGTTGCCGGGATGAACCCGACTGGCCCGACGCCAAGCCTTGACCAGCCTCCTCGCGGGAACACGCTTATGCTTACTCCGTAACCACAGCCAGAGCCGTTGATGCACATACCGGTCCGCAGCGGACAGGATGCGCTTGGCCCCGACACAGTGCCGGTAGTAGTTGGCCCATCCCCGGAGGATTGGATTAAGATCCTCAAGCATGCTCGACAGCGACCGGATTTGCGTCTGCCGCCTGAGCACTTTCTTCACCCGATGGCGGAATTCGTTGATTACCTCCTTCGGGACTTCGACCCGGCACCCGTAGCCGTACCGGTCGTCCCATTTGAGACGAACCAGACAGCCAAGGAACCGGAACCCTTCCGTCAGTTCGGTGACCCGCGTCTTCTGTTCCGATAGCGTCAGCCCCATTTCCTCGCGCAGCCACTCGGCCAGCGCCTGCTTTTCGGCAAGCGCGTCCTCATAGCTGCCGGATACGAAGATCAGGAAGTCGTCGGCATACCGGACCGGATAGAAGACCGGTCGCCCGGCCCGCCTATCCGCAAATCGCCGTTTCGCGCCCCGTTTCGCTCCGTCGCTGCGGAGTTTGGGATCATACGGGTGCCTGACCCACCACCAGTACCGTTCCTCGATCGCGCTCAGCGCGATGTTGGCCAGCAGCGGTGACAGGACGCCCCCTTGAGGCGTGCCGGTGGCCGTCGAACTGTAGTTGAAGTCCTCCAGCACCCCGGCCTTGAGGAACCGCACGATCAGCCGGTTCACCTTCCGGTCCACGCAGGATTTCCGCACGCGGTCCATCAGGTGATGGTGACCGATGTTGTCGAAGCAGCCCTCAATGTCGCCTTCGATCACCCATTGATAGGGGAAGTCGCGACGCATTCCGTCCGCCCCGCGTATGCGGGGACGAATGGTCTGCCGGATGTGTTCGAGTGCGCCATGGCAGCCTCGTCCGGGCCGGAACCCGTAAGAGACCTGCCAGAAACGCGCCTCGAAGATCGGCTCAAGGATGTTCTTGACCGCGCATTGCACCACGCGATCAGCGACGGTGGGGATGCCGAGGGGTCGGAACTTCCCCGGTCTGCCCGGCTTTGGAATCCACCTCCGCCTGGCGGGCGACGGTCGGTAGCTGCCGTTTCGCAGCGCCTCCCGCAGCCCGTCCAGAAAGAGCGGTACGCCTCCGTCACCGGCGGCAATTTTCGCCACCGTCAACCCGTCGACGCCCGGCGTCCGTCTGCCCTTGTTGTGGGCAATCGTCTGCCAAGCACAGCGAAGATTGCGCGGATCGGTTACCCAGTTCCACACATCGCCGTAGGCGCCTTCAGGCGTCCCCTTACTCCACTGGTACAACTTCCGCTGCACGCCGAGGAGCCAAGCCTTGTCGGCCTGATTATCGAAGTCCATCGATAGTTCCTCTGTCATGAAAGTCGTTCCACCTTCTGCCCCCCTTCGCCATGTACGCGGCTTTCCCGCGCTCCGACTACTACGAGGGCTCCGCCCCCATGCGGCCCGTCTCCGTTCTCCGCGGCTAGCCCGGTTCCGTACCGGGCGGACGGCATGGGTTCCCGTGTTCCGATGACAAACCTCAGACCCTTAGGCGGCACGCTCTACCCCTTGCGGCTCGGGGACACGGGATAGAAGGGTTGACCCGTGTCCGAGTGCGTTTGACGCACTCACCAGAAGGCAGCCATTAAACCAACCGGTTCGGTCCACAATCCCTCCGCCCCGTCGGGCCGTTGAGGGTTCGATTGTAAGTAAAGAGGCTTCCGACGCCTGCTTCGTTCATCCTCGCCATAGGTCCTGTGGTAGCCCGACCCGCGAGCGACGGCCCGCGTCCGGTACATTTCAGGTCGCAGCTCTCTCGCCCCACCGCCGGAAAACGGCGGAACTTAGCGACCCCCTTCCGCCCGGCACCCTTCGCCGTGCGGGGTGGCGTCTCAGCCACCGGTCGATCATCGGCCCGACCAAGACGTTGAGTTAAGTCATGTTTTCTCTCCTTCTTGGTCATCACGGCGCTCAATTGACCCCCAATCCCTCTTTCCCCGTCGGAACCGTCCCATTGACTTCCGCCGCGCCGCCGGACGACCATTCGGCCATGGTGACAGCGTTCGATACCGCCACCGCCGTCCGCGGCATGGAAAACGCCGGTTTGAGCCGCGAAAAACTGGCCACGAAAACCGACTTTGCGGCACCTAATGCCCGAATGCTCGAACAGCTGAATGGTCTGCAATGGCGGATGGTGGGACTGGCGGCGGTGATCGTTGCGGCCGTGAAACTGATTCCGTAGCCGCCAACACGCATTTGCGCCGGTTGGTGGTAGTCGGCGAGTGATCGAGGGCTGCAGCGAGCGCGTTACATCCCGAGCGCCAAACCGGCGAGTCGGTTCAGAGGGCGGTTCCGTCTTCACCCGTTCATACTGCGCAAAGACGGAGTCTGTTTGATAAGAAACGAGGTAAGCGTTCGGGTCCCGGGGGACGGAACACGCGCGGTCGCTACCGGAATGATGCAGTCCCGAGGGAAGCTGCGGCCTGCCGACCGGTCAGCCGGGCTTGACACCGCGCGCATTGGGCGGGTAGCCCGACCTGCCGTTGTCGGACGGTCCGAGCCATCGTCCGCGCGGCTTGATTTGCCGTACGCGGCGGCATGTACTTGGACAATCGCCCGCTCGACACGGAGAAGCCATGGACCTGGATGTCGAACGCCTCCTCGGCGCCGTGGAGCGCACAGTGTCGTCCCTGGAGCGCGACGGACAGGCCGCTCGCGCGGTCACCCTGGCCCGCAGCTACGCGACAACGGTGGAGGACCTCTGGGACGCCGTGACGAGCGCGGAACGAATCCCACGCTGGTTCCTGCCGGTCAGCGGACGCCTCGAACTCGGCGGTCGCTTCCAACTGGAGGGAAACGCAGGCGGCACGATCAGGCACTGCGAGCGTCCCTCGTATCTCGGGCTGACGTGGGAGTTCGGCGATGACGTGAGCTGGGTGGAGGCGCGTCTGTGCAACGATGGCGCCGGCCGCTCGCGCCTGGCGATTACGCATACCGCGCTGGTGTCGGATCACTGGCACAAGTTCGGTCCCGGTGCCGTCGGCGTGGGTTGGGAGATGGGCTTGCTGGGGATGGAACTGCATCTTACGCGGCCGAACGAACCCAAGTTGGACGGGGCGACGTTCCACACGACTCGTGACGGAAAGGCGCTCATCGTCGGAAGCAGCGCGGCGTGGGGCCGGGCGGCCGAGGCAGCGGGAACGAACGCCGACGTTGCGCGCGCAGCGGCGCAGCATGTGACGGCCTTTTACACGGGCGACACGGTCGCGCCGGATTGATGCACGCTTTCGACGCGCTCCGCGACCCGGAGCGCTACGGTGCTATTGTCGATGGGTTATCGGTCGTGGGCGTTGACTCGCCATCGCGGTGGCGATGATTGCTCCGTCCTTCTTCACCGCCTCGCGAGCATCGAGCGCGTGTCCGAGGATCTGCCCATTGCTTCCCCGCCATCATCCCCCGGGACCCGAACGCTTACGAAACGAGCGACCCGGATGTCCATTCAAGCTGCCGGCTTCTCCTGCAGCCGCCAACTGCTGTTCGACCTCAGCGTCTGGAGATCACGAAGCAACGGCTCGACCGGCAGGCCCAGCGATCCGATCTGCAGGCGATCGAGCTCCTCGACAAGTCTTGGCACGCCTGAGAAGTAGTCCACATTCCACCATCTCGTGCCTGCATTGAGTTTCGAGACCTTGCAGTCGGGGATGGCCTCGATCAGCCGCCCGGCGAGAGCCAGGGCATGGTTCCGCTTTGGCCCCTCCTGCATCCAGGCGTCGGGAATACCGAACCCGGTGGCCATGTAGGCGCTCAGGTGGAACCCGTCGCCGGTCATCAGCCACCATCCGTAGAAGACGTGGCCGTTGAGCGCGGCGAGGACGAGAAGACGGTCTTCATTCCATCGAAAGTGCAAGGGATTCTCGTTACGCGGTGCCACGGCGCCGAGAGGCAGTGCAGGCACGAACTGGTAGCCTGTTTGCGGCAATCCCAGGGAAAGATCGGGACGCGCCCGTGCGCCGATCAAATCGCCGACAGAGCGGCGCTGACGCAGCAACGCCCGGACAAGCTCCTTCGTCGATACGGTGGGCGTGCGCAGCCATTGTCGGGAAATGCGTCTGTCCACCGACGGCGGCAGATTGTCGAGCGCCACGACCGCATTGCGATTGGCCAGACAACCGGCGCGTTCATCGCGGTCGGCCTTGTCGGACCAGCGCCGGAGCCCTGTCGTGCGCACCTGGCCGCCGTTACCCCGCAGGGCGGTGAAAAGCGCGATCCGCTGTTTATTCGCCCAGTCCTTCACTGTCGGCATCGTGTTGAAAATAGTTCCCGGCGTCATGTCGTAGTGGCGAAGATCGACACGCGCCGATCCAGCTTTGACGAGTGCCCGCAGACCCGCATGATCCTGACGGAAGGATATGCCAAGCGGCAGGACCAGCTGCACGACGCCCCGGTCCGGCCGGGCAAGGGCCATGGCAAGTTCAACGAAAAGAGCTTCGCTTCGCCGGGCACCCGCGGTAGCCGAGCGGTAATTCCGGTCAACCGCACGCTTCGCTTCTTTCTTCGACAGGCGTCCATAGGGCGGATTGGTGATGACAATGTCGAATCCAAGCCAGGGGTCGCGGCTGAAGATCAGCCTGGGGTCCGTGTCCGCCACGCCGTCGTCGTGCTCGAGCGGCGCCCATGCCGCAAAGGACCGGTAACGATCCGAGACCGGCGTCGTCCCGACCCGCTCCGCAAAGGCGGCGCGCAGTTGCCTGTCCCGGGCGAGAAGCCGTTCCTTGACGGCCGCGGCATGGGCTTCGAACCAGTCTGCGCGGTTTGCGACGATCCGGGCCAGCAGGCGCTGGAACTCCGGATCCGTGTCCAGAAGCTGTTCTGCCGTTCCAGGTCTCCAGTCGGGGTCCGGCACCGTGCCGAGCGCGTCGGCATTGACGATACGTGCTTCCAGGTTCGGCAACGGGGCCGTACGGACGCCCTCGGCCGCCTCGATGGCCAGGAAGAGGCGCAATTTCGCGATCTGGGCGGCAAGCGGCTGGATGTCGCCGCCATGCAACTGGTCCCGGATGACGGCTCGGATCAGCTCTCCCCGCCGGGGACCGGACCGAACGGTCGCGTTGAGCTTCGCGAATGCGGTCATCAGGCATTCGAGCGCGCCCAGCAGAAACACGCCGGACCCGACGGCCGGGTCGAAGATCGTCAGGCGCCGGAGCCGCTCGTAAACCTGCCTCTTCACTTGACCGGACCAGCGGGGGACAGTGCTGTCGACCCCGGAGAACAGTTGCCGCAGTTCCCCCTCACTTGCCGGCAGATCGTCCTCCCGCAGCATGCGCGCCACGAATGCGTCCGAGACCATGACCGCGACGACGTCGCGGGGCGTGTAGTAGGTGCCCTTGGGTTTCCGGCGCGGTGCCGCCGAACGGTCCACCAGGCCGACCAGCCGTTCGAACAGCGTGCCGAGCAGCTCCGGATCGAGGGCCAGATCGTCCGCCTGTGCGGAATGCTCGTCGAGAGTCCATTGAAAGGCCGACAGGATATCGTAGAGACCGCTTCCGTCCCCGTCGTCTTCCCAGTAGTCCGATTCCTGCAGCCGGACCGCCTCGTCTTCCGGATGCCGGGCGAAGATCGATCCGTTCAGAAACGGCGTGCCATCGAACAGGGCCTGCAGTTCCGCGTTCTCGCGGGGAACGCGGTTCTCCAACGGGACATTCAGGGCCTCGTGGAACAGGCACCGGAGAATGTCGTCGTGATATCCGAAGGACCCGGATTCCTCGCTTGGGAAAACATGTCGGACGAACGCTCGGTCGAAGAGACTCCGCGGGACAAGGCCGTGCTCCTTCAGGATCCAGGCGAACATCACCCGTATCAGATGCCGGACCAGGGCCATGTCGTGCGCGCCGCCGTTCCTGCCCTTCAGTCTGGCCTCCAACCACTCCTCGATGCGCTCGTAGAACCCCTCCTGCAGAGGATGGACGTCGAAGGCATCCAGTAGCTTTGCTGTGGTCCGCTCCGTCTCAGGTCCGCGCAGAAGCCCCACAATTTTGTCTGCCGTCACCAGCGCACTCACCGGCGGCATGTCCGGATCGAATTCCGGCGTCATCGAAGTCCGCCCGCCAGCGTGCAGGGCCAGCCTCATCCGGAGCGCCGGCCTCTCGCCGTCGGCCTCGCCCGCACGTCCTGTCCATGCACAAAGCAGCAGTGGGTCGTCGCCGTTGGCGAAGGCGCGTGCGCAGAGAGCAATATCGCCCTTGCGAAGAGACGGGCCGCTTGAGTTTCCGTCGTCTCGAAACGGAACTGCCGCCATCCGGATGCGCGGCGGCCCGAGCAGAGACCCCTGGACGAGCCTTGAAGGCCTGTATGACGGACCTTGGCCCACAATGAAACCGGACTCCCAATCGTGCTGTCTCGCGTCGGCAATCAAACCGGATTCCGGAAGGAGAACCTCAAGGGCGTCGACTTCCTGACCGCAGAGCGCCTTCAGCACGGCCGCAGGGCGACCGTCGCGGGCGGCCAATATCGCTTCGGACAGGAAACGCCGCGCCCCCGGGAAGAGCGGTGCAGGCGGCTCGACGGCCTCGAAGGTTGCAGCGCCGAGGCGGGCGACCAGCGCCCGAATGCCATCCTGTCGATCAGGCAATGGCATCCCGCTTTGGTCAGTGTCGGCGTCTTCCAGCGCATACTCGGCCGCCAATCCGGCAACGGCACGTCCGTCTGGACCAGTGCGGCGCTCATAGATCCGCCAGACCCGTCCGTCCGTCAGAATGCCCAGCGTCGCATCGTCCGCCAGGCGATGCTGTTCCAGATACCTCTGTATCTGGCGCGCCGGAGTGTCGGCCCGGCTGGACCCCGGCTTGTCGAAATCCGTCCCAAGCCGCTTTTCCTCGACAAGGACACGCGCCGGTCGTTCCGTTCCCCTCATTTCGTCCAGCGCGACCGGCCAAATGGCGCGATCCGGCTTGTTGCCGGCATCGGCGACCTCGCGCCGCCAGCAGTCTTCAGGATAGCCCAGCGCCTTGAGAACCGGCACGATCAGGCGATCCTGCGTATCCGCTTCGGTCACAGCCTCAAGACGGGCCAGACCTTCCTTTCCCCGTCGGTAAACCTCCCTGACCCGCGCTGCCGTCTCACCGATCAGCTTCGCCCGATTCGAACCGCCCGATACTTCATTTTCGGGTCGGGTCGGGTCGGGTCGGGTCGGGTCGGGTCGGGTCGGGTCCCCTTTCCAGTTTACCCGGTCTGCGGGAGTCCGTCATCGTTCTGCCGCACCCGGCTGCAGCGCCAACCAATCTTCGCCATTGAAACGGCATATGCGGAGCCCGCGTATCGGCGTCGCGCAGAACGAGTGGATGCGCCTGCCATTCACCGGGGGATCGTTCTCGCGACAGAGGATGCACCTGGCAACAGCACCCTCGCGGACAAGCTTTACGTGCTGCAGTCGCTCCCGGTACCCGGGTCGGTTCGGGGAGCGACCCGGCTTGAGACGAGTTCCGAGGCGGGCGTAACGGATGCCGTTGATGGTTTGGACTTCATCTTCCCAGACCCGGAAATGGACGGCGCCCGTGTCGGGATGCACGGCGCCCCAGGACCAGCGCGCATTCTTCAGCGGCGCACCCAGGGTTTCCGCGAAAAAGGCGCTTATCGATTGGCGTGGCCGGTTCTGCATGTGCGGAGTCATTGTGCGAAATATCCTGTCCGGACCCGAAGCTGTCGGCGTCCCTCGATTGAACCTCCCGAGGCTCAGGGGGCAATCCCCGTGAACAGGGCGAGCGCGCGATTCACCGCCACCATGTCAGCATCGTCAAGATGTCCGAAAACCTGCCCGACGCGGCGCGTTCCCGCCGAGAAGATCTGGTCGATCATGACATAGGAGCGCCTGCGCAGACCGTTGCTCTCCGAGGGCTCCACCGGTACGCGTATCAGCGGGACGTCGAGCGCTGTCGAAGTCAGCAATACGACGGTCACCGTTGACGTCAGTTCGGCGAAAAGATCCGATTGGATCACCAGTGCAGGGCGCGGTTTGCCGTGTTCGCCCTGCAGCGCAACGGTGACGAGATCGCCGCGCCTCACTCCTTGTGTCCGGCTTCAAGGGCGTCCAGATGTTCGACGAGATCGGCGGCGGCAGCGTCCATGAATTCCATGAGTTCATGGTCGGCGCGGTTGGCTTCGTTGACGATCGCGGCCTGGCGAGCGCACTCTTCGGCAAAGCCCGGGGCGCGGGTATCTGGAACCCAGATCTGTACCGGCCGCAGCCCCTGCGCCCTGAGGGCCGCCCTGCGCTTCTCTACGCGCTGCGCGCTGCTGGATGCAGAAGCCATGGCGTGTCTCCCATCCGATCGATGCGCTACATGTAACGTATGTGACCATCACAAGGAAGCCCCCTCCGATCCCGGACGCGCACTTCGATCTCGCATTTCACACGGCCCGAGATTCCTTTCCGAGCCTGGCCCACTGGGACTACTTGCGGCGCTTCAGCTCGGCCGCGACGCGTTGCACGCGTGACCGGGCGATCCCGAACTGACCGGCAATCGCCGCCGGCCGGACGCCGGCCTCCAGAGCCGCCCGTACGACCCGTTCCTGGCCCGGAGTGAGGGGCGGCGCCCCTTCGCCCGCCGCTTTCGATCCCGGCCGGACCGGAGATGCCTTCGCGCCGACCTGCGAACGCGCACCCGCCTCACCGGTCTTCCAGCCGCGACGACGGGCCTCATCCTTCGCAGCGCGAAGCACCTCTTCCAGCTGGGCATCCTTGAGGCCGCTCAGCGCCCCGCGCAAATCGGCAGGAAGGACGAAACGCGGCCCGGCCCCCGCACCCGCGGCGCCCGGCCGGTTCCCGCGTTTTCCCCGAGTCCCCGGCATGGTTCCTCCGCTCGACAATCTCCGGCCGGCCGCGGTCCCGGCCTTTCAAGGCCATCGACGGAACCTTCCCGGCGACATCCCCGCTCAACGCGTACGTCCGGCCTGCCGTGCTCTTCCTTCCCCGAAACAGCCTCTCCGTTTCGTCATGCGACGGCCTGACCGCGATACCGACCCGCACTCACGTCTTCATGTGTCCCGGAAGGTGGCCGATCACCACCTGCCGGTCGCTGTCGTCCCACGCGAAATACAGGCGGAAACAGTATCTGGGATCGCGGGTCTTCGCGGCCGTCTTCAGGTGCCGGTCCAGCATCAGCCTCCGCCCGTTCCACTCGATCGAGAAATCGTCGCGCGCCTTGCCCTGGCGGTCGCGGCTCAAACTGGGCGTCTCCAGAAGCCGCAGGGCGTTCAGCTCGTCGTCGAAGGCCTTGCGCAACTCCTTTCCGCCCCCGGTCTTCATCCGCCAATAGGTTTCGCCGAGCAGCCGGACGGCCCTGCCGACCAGGCCCACATCCTCGAACTCGGCGCCCTTGAGCGACCGGAGCGCGCGGCCGGAAAGCGCCACGCGTCCCCCGAAATGCCGCTCGGTCCAGGCCGGCAGTTCAGCATAGCTTTCCAGCGGCGGAACCGCAGAGCCGACCTCCGCCGGCGCCGCGCCGCCCTCCAATGCCGCAAGCCGCTGCTGCAACCGGTGCTTGTCGCGCCGCAGCCCGGCATTTTCCTCGTCGATATCCTCCCTGGCCTGCATCAGCGCCGCTATACGCCCCTCCGCGTCCCGGTTCGCCGCTTTCAGTTCGTCGATCTCCGCACGCAGCGCGTCCTCCCGATCCTCGGGCGCAGGCAGAGCATTTTCCAGCTCCGCGGCGGCGCGGGCCTCCACCGAACCGAACGTCCCGACGAGTTCGCGAAGACAGGCTTCCATGGCATCGAGCGCCGAGGCCGGTTCGCTGGAAACAGGCTCCGAACCCACGGCTTCGGCCGCCGCCTGCAAGGCCTCCAGATTCGATGCGTTCGGAGACTCCGCGTAGCGGCGCGACGCCTCCTGAAGCGTCCTCTCCCGTTCCCCGGGCTCCATGATTTCCGCGCGGAAGCGCCCGGCCAGCCCCCGGCAACGCTCCCACTCCGGATCGGGAAACCCGAGCGGCGTTCCCACATCGTCCAGCAGCCTCGCGGTCCGGTCCTTCAGCACGTCCGCCTGGGCCGCAAACCGCGTTTCCGGCAATACCTCGAGCGGCTCCTGCAGCAGCGCCCGCAATGCGCCGTGCCGGCACCGGGCGAGCGCCTCGCGCTGCGCGTCCTCCAGCACTTCAAGATCGTCCGCACGGCCCTCAAGGTGAAGCAGCAGGAAAGACAGCCTTTCCTCCGCCGCAGGGTAGTCCTCATGCGCCGCGACATGCTCCCTCAGCACGCCCCACGCCTCCCGCACCTCCCCGCGCAGCGTCTCGCACACGGCATCCGCCCGCGCCGCCAGCCCCTCCAGATGCGCCCCCGCCCGCTCGCTGAGCAACCGTTCGACAAGATCGGCGCGTTCCGGGCTTCGGCCGAGGCGCGTGCGGCGCGCGGCATCCCCGACCAGCGACCGGATCTCCGGCTCGACGAGCCAGGGCAACGCGATCAGGCGGCTATCCACACCCTCCAGACAGGACAACACCCAGACCGACTGCGCCACCAGTTCGTGTTCGCGGGCCTGCCACAGCGTGTCCAGATCGTCGAGAACCGTCGGTTCGCCGCCTCCCAAACCCGCGGGCCGCAGGGCCTCCGCCCTCTCGTACGCCTCCCTGAGAACCCGCGGGCCAAGCTGCTTGCGGTCGCCCTTGACCGGACCGAATATCTTCCCGATCCGGTCCTCGAACAGCCAAAGGAACCAGGTCCAGCGCTGTGCAAAGGCATGCACTGCCCGCCAGAAGGCGCCCTCGTCGGTCCCGTCGGCGTCCGCCGGCCAGTCGCCGTATTCCTTGCCGAGCCAGGCCGCCAGTTTGCGCCGGTCGGCTCTCATCAGATGATGATGCTCGCGAAGCCAGTCCGGCGTCGCGAACGCCGGCAGGCCCGACGACGGCGTATCGCCGTTCTGCGGAACGGCCGCAGGACCGGATGAATTGTCGGACTGCACCGGAATCTCCCGTCCCTCCCTCAGCCGCATCGCCCCGGCATGCGCGGATATCGAATCCGTCCGTCCGGCTCACTTCCCGCCCCGCCCGGCAGAAAGCCGTTCATCGACACCTACCCCCCAACCGTCCTGCCGAACCCGAAGACCGCGCGCCGACACCGACCCCCGCACTTCTACCAACGCCCCGCCGCGACCCGCAATGGCCATGCAACCGAAAGCCGGATGAACCTCCGCCAGCAATTCCAACCCGAACCCGCGAGCCGCCCTGCCGCCGCCGTCAGCGCAGCAGGGCGGCAAACATCATCCCGAGAAAGGCCAGCACCAGACTCCCTATGACGATCACCCCGCGCTCCAGCCATCTGACCCGTCTTGCCAGCGCCAAATTCGAATGCATCATGAGCAGGACCAATTCAGCCAGTCGCCGCGACGTCCTCGCCAGGTCCACAACCGCCTCTCCGACGGTCGCCGGTCCCGATTTCCCTCCCTCATTCGCCAGATCGGCCGATTCGACCAACTCCCGAGCCATCTTCTGAAAGTCGATACCCGACCGCCAGGACGCTTCGTCCCCGGTCGCGGCCTCCCCCACCCACAACCTCGTCCACAACGACTTCACCCCGGCCAACCACGATCGGCCGGATACCCTCTCTCCCGACCTCCCTTCCCGCACCTACCGTCTCCCCTCCGCGCAATCCATCAATGCTTTCCTCGCAGCCGCGTTCTTCCCTTCTCCCACCCTGTTCCACACGGAGTTATGGCCGTTCGAGACCAGCGCCCCGTGCGTCATGGCCGCATTCATGAGCCGCAGCACTTCGGACTTTCCTTCAATCACCGGCACATGAAATCCCGACGCAGCGCCTCCGACCACGACCGGACCGAA
>JAJEIH010000035.1 GCA_022827685.1 Alphaproteobacteria bacterium | reverse complement strand
GGATGGACCCCGGCTCGGGGGCCGGGGTGACCCCCGCTTTCGCGGGGGCAAGCGGGGTGCGGGGCCGAGGAAAGGGGCGCGGGCGGGCCGGCCGGCGCACCGGATGCGAGCCGGGACAAGATGTGTGCATGCGGTAGCCCGCAAGCGGGGGAGGAGTTTCCCGACGGCCGACGATACAGGCTTCGAGGAAGTCCATCTTGCCTTCGAACCGGCTCAGCCGGGCGCGGATTGCGCCGGCAATCAAGGGCAATCCCCGGCCCACCGGAGGAGGCTTCTATTCCGCCTTCCTGCGGTCCAGCAGGGCGGCGGCCAGCGACGCCAGGCCGGGGACGGGCTGGCCGGCGGCGAGCGCCTTGTCGCGCGAGCGCTCATGCACCGCGACCCCGAGCACCGCGAGCGCCACGCCCCACATGGCGCTGAGCGAGGCGGCGGCCGCCAGGATCGCCGGCGCGTCGGTCGGGTGCGCCACCACCGCCCAGGCGATGGCGGCCATCTGCAGCGCCCAGGCGGCCGTCACCGCATAGCCGAAGGTCGGCCGCCAGCGGCGCACATAGGCGTCCTCGGCGCGCGTTTCGGCGCGCATGGTGGCGTTGACCTCGCGGAGCGCGGTCTCGGCCTCGCGGGAGCGCGCCTTCGCCTCGATGCACCGGTTGGCGGCGTCCAGCGCGTCGGGGGCCACGCCGCCGTTCCGGAGCACGCCGTCCACCTCGCGCAGCGCCTTGGCGGCCGTATCCGCCGCCGGGTTGTCGAGCGCCTCCAGCCCGGCGCCCGCAAGGCGGGCGATGAGCGGCAGGCCGATCTGGGCGAGAAGTGCAGGGATCATGGGTTCCTCCTGTGGATGGTGGATGGTGGATGGGGCGAGCCTGTCATGGAGGCCGTCCCTCGATACGCGGCTGGCGCCGCTATCCGGGATGAGGGGGCCGAGTTCCGCTCCCGGCTCCCGCCTCAGATGCCGAAATCGGTGCGGGCGCGGCGGGACCTTGCCGTGGGGCGCCACTCCCGGCGCGGGGCGCGGCCGGACGGGCCGAGGCGGTAGGGTTCCGCCAGCAGCGCGCAGGCCGCCGCGTCCAGCCCGTCGTCCCGTCCCTTGCCGCCCGGCCGCCATTCCCTGAGTTCGCGCAGGAAGGGCGACTGGAACACGCTCGCATGGGCCCAGAGCGCGCGGGCGGCAAGCGGCGCGTCGAAGGCCTCCAGGATGCGCTCATGCTTCGGCCGGTGGTTGTGGACCGCCTGCACCGTCGCCCCGTAGCCCTTTCGCTTGAGCTGCCGGCGCAGGATGTCCGGCAGGAAGGCTCCGAGTCCGTTCTTTTCGACAAAGATGACCGGCAGATGGAGCTTGCGCGCCTGGGCCGCCACCTGCCGGCAAAGATCGGCCCCCCGGTCCGGGGTGTCCGCGGTTTTCGGGTCGTGGACCGTATAGACCACCCGGTGCAGCAGCCGCCGGCCGTCCTCGTCGGTATAGACTGCCGCCAGCACGGAGGCGTCGCCCCTGTCCGGCCTGCCGAAGGAGGGGTCCCACCAGGCCGACGCGGAAACCAGCCGCCGGCCTTCCAGCCGGAGCACGGGCTCGCCGTTCGCCTCGCTGTATTCGAGCCGGCCCTCGTAGCGGCGCAGCCATTCCGCGTTCAGCCGGCCCTCCACCGCCTGTACGGGTTTGAGCAGCATCTGGCTGGCGTAACGCGCCGGCCCCGAGCGGCGGCGGATGGTCTCGATGCGCTCCGGCGTGTAGCGCTCCGGCCAGGAATCCTCATTGAGCGGTTTCTCCAGCCGGCGGTAGTCGTAGAGGAAGGGCAACTCCTCGTCTTCTTCCGGCCGCGGGTCCTCGGCGTAGATGGAGTAGTAGCTGTGCGGCGTGCCGCTGTAGATCTGCAAGCCGCCGGGGCTCAGCACGTAGTCGGTCTCGGAGACCCGCCGATCACCAGCCTGTCCTGGTGGAACACGGCCGAGACCGGCCAGCCGCGCCGGGGGGAAAAGGCGGGCTCCCGCCAGTCCGCGGTCGCCGCCGCGCCGGCTGCAAGCGCGCCCGTGACATCCGCCTCGGCCTCGGTGGCGGAGACGACCCGGTGGATCCGGACCTCGTCCCTGCCGATCCGGAAGGGCTGGCCCTCGTCCTCCGGCGCGAAGACGCCGGCCGAGGCGGTGAGCCGGACGCGGCCCGAAGCCGCCGAGGCCGCGAGCGTCACCGGCGGCGCGGCATAGCGGTGATAGGGCTGCATCGACCGCCCGGCCCGCTCGGCCCATTCCCAGGGCGCGATCCGCCAGTCATCCTGCCCCCGGCGGGTCACGGTCTGCGGCGGATAGTCGGGATGGACGACCAGCAGCGTGTCGGCGGTCTGCGTCCAGTTGAGCCCGGCCAGGTCCGCTTCCCGCCAGGGCGCGGCGACGAGCGCCGCCCGCCGGCCCGCCCGGTAGATGCGCAGCGCCCGGTCGGTGAACAGCAGCAGGTAGCTCTCCTCGGTGTTGAACTCGAAGGCGGCCAGCCGGCCGGGGCCGGGCGCGGCCTCGACGAAGGCGAGCCCCGGCCGCCGCGACAGCCCGCCCGTCGGGTGGACGACACGCGGACCAGCGCCGCGCTGTCGCCCGCGCCGTTCAGCGCCACCATGTCGCCGGGGCGCAGCAGGTCGGCGGCGGCGTCGAAATAGCCGGCCGCCGTCATGTCGCCATCGGCGTCCTCGGCGGACTTGTAGTGCCAGAAGGTGAAGCCGTTGGCATAGGCCAGCACGGAGAGGTTCGCGGATTTGAACGCCATTGCTTCTGTTGTCTCCTTTTCGTTCCGGGTCAGTCTTCGAGGCAGCGCATGGTCACGACGCCCTCGGCGTCGATCAGCGCCGCCCCCTGGCTCATCCAGTTGGCGACGAACCAGGCGGCGCGGTCGCCGTGCCAGGTGATGTCGGTGGTGACCTCCGCGCCGGCGGCGTGGCCGACCGCGCTCTTGTGGTACCAGTGGCAGAGCCGGACCGAGTCGCGGAGCGTCAGCCCCGAATGCGGCAGCCAGAGCGTGCCGAGCCAGCGCTTGGCCTGGGTGCCCCGCCAGGGCAGGTCGTCGCCGCCCACATAGTCGGCATTGGCGAACTCCTCGATCTTCATGAGGTCCGACCACTGCTTCCAGCCGATGACGGCCGTGCGCTCGCCATCGTCCGGCACGTCGGCCTGGCCCAGCATCTCGAAGGCGGTGAGCACCTTGGCTTTCGTCAGCCCGTCCGTGTCGGCGCCGGCATGGTTGGTCGAGCCGTCAAGCGCGGCGGCGATGAGCTGGTCGGTCTTGCGGCCGAGCGCATAGGCGCCCGCCTTGGCGACCGTGTCGCGCTCGCCGCCGCCGATCTTGAGGTCGTCGAGCCGGTCCACCCACTCGCCGGCATAGTAGTCGCGGAGATGGCACTCGACCGCGGCGTGATCGACGTTCATCACCGGGATCTGGCCGTGCCGGGCCTTGGTGGACGCCGCGCCGCGGCCGACCTTGCGGAAGGTCACGGACGAGCCCATGACGCCGCGCCGGGTCCGCACCGTGTCGCGCAGCTTGGAGCCCTGGCGCTGGTAGGCGTTGTGGACTTCGCCCTCGAACGCCTTGATGAAGGAAGGGGAAAGATCGACGGGCATGTTGCCTGTCCTCCTGTCGTGGTTTCAGGGTTGGTGTGTCGAGCCCGCGTCAGGACTCGTCGGGATCGGTTTCGGTTTCGCCCGGATAGAGGCGCCGGTAGCCCTCCATCACCTGCCGGACGAGGGCGGGGTCGCGGTCGCGCCAGTAGCGGGGATCGCCCTGGAGGCGCCGGAGGCCGTCGAGCGTTTCCGCCCCGGCCGGCCGGTCGCCGTCGCGGCCGCCGAGGCCGGGCTCGCCCGCATCCATCAGCCGCTCCAGCGCCGCCGCGCCCTCGACCGAGCCGGTGAGCGCCGCGCCGACGCCGGCGGGCAGGTTGGCCGCCGCCCAGGCCTCCATCTGGCCCTTCGCGCGCCGCCAGCCGTCCTCGCCGCCATAGCGGTCCGCGAGGCGGGCCTCGCGCTCGCCCCGCTCCAGCTCGCCCGCGACCTCGCCCGCCAGCGGCAGCAGCAGCGAGGACGCCATGTCATAGACGAGCTGGACCTGGGCGTTGGTGAAGCCGGCTTCGTGCATCCGCCGGTTGGCCTCGGCGTCCGGCCCGCCGATCAGCCCGTCCAGTTCGAGCCGGTAGTCCTCCGGGCTCGCGGGCGGTCTTTCAACGGAAGCCAGCGCGCCGTAGGCGCCGACCAGCTCGCCGAGCCGCACTTGGCCGGCGTCGGCGTCCCAGAACTCGTCCGGCAGGCCGTCCGGGCGAACCGGCGTCTCCATTTCGGTTTCGATGTCCGTTTCCACGGGGTCGTGTCTCCTTTTGTCTTCGGGATGAAGGGTTGAAAGAAAACGGGCGGCCCCCGGAGGAGCCGCCCGCGAAGGAATTGCGGTCGGGTTGCGGTCGTCAGGCGGCGCCGGGCAGCAGGTCCGGCGGCTCCAGCAGGGCGGGCGGCACGCCGAGGCGGGCGCCGAGCCAGCGCGCGGCGCGGCCGGTATCGACCGCCGCCAGCGCCCCGGGCCCGAGCCCCGCCACCGCGCTGAGCCAGGTGAGCGCCGCGCCCG
>JAJEIH010000069.1 GCA_022827685.1 Alphaproteobacteria bacterium | reverse complement strand
CCCCGGAACCTCAACACAAAAATAAAATGGCACTACACCGACAAGCCCAAAACCACAATCAAGCTATATCAACACCTTGCCGAACCAGAACACTTCAATATCAACCGAAGCCACCGCCAAACTGTTAAACTTGGGCTAAGCGACCCCCAGGCGGCTGTCGCAATTGCGACCGGCGATCTGGTCAGCGTTGCCTTCGCGTTCGTCATCGTCGGTTTCCTGGTCGGCCTCGGCCAGATCGGCCTCGTCGTCTACGGCATCAAGAAGATGAGCGACGGCAACAAGGACCGCGCCGCCCAGCATAAGGAAACCATGCAAACCGAAGCCGATCGCCATCAGGAGGCCATGGGCGCTCAAAAAGCCGCCCGATCTGCCGAAGCCGACCGCCATCAGGAAGCCATGGATGCCGAGAGAAACAGGCATGAACAGGCCATGAAGGCTCTCAACGCCCTCATCCGGAACACCAGACGCCGAAACCGGCCGGTCCACGCCAGATAGGCCGCCGGCGCCGCAGCGCCGTCGCCTGAACCGCACTTCTCTTCGATAGACTCGCCACACGGGCCCCTGCATGCGCGGGAGGTACGTTATCGCGCGAACCCTCCACAGGAAGCACGCACCGATGCAGCCCGCTACATCAACCGCCGCGGCTGTATCCGCCATATGGGGTTTGCCGGGTGCGACCTCGACGATCGAACGTCCTGTGTCGGAGCCAATTCGCTGTCGTGAGCGCCGATACTTTCGGCGCGAAACACGACGGCGCAGGTCTATGGCCTCGGGGCGCTGGAGGGCACGACGGAAAGCTGCAGGCCGAGAGACTGGACGGCCTTGAGGACGGTTGCAAAGGCAGGATTGCCCTCGCTGGACAGAGCCTTGCAGAGGCTTTCGGGTGCGGGGCCGGAGGTCGAGGCGATTTTCGTCATGCCCCTGGATCCGGCTACGTCTGCGAGCGCAGCGGTGATGAGCTGCGGGTCGCCGTCTTCGAAAGCTGCTTCAAGACAGGTGACAATGTCCTCGAGGGTGTTGAGATGGTCGGCAGCGTCCCAAGGCCGGGTGGGTGTGGCTGGCATGACGGCGCCTTTCAGAGGTCTCGGGCGGGATGCCGGGCGCGGAGGATGTGGAGGATGTCGCGGGTCCTGGTTTGCCTGCTCCCGCCAGCGGGGAAAAAGGCGGGAGGCTGGGCGTCAGCGGAGCAAAGTGAGGGCTTTTCACCTTTGCTCGGGGAGCCCGAAAATTCAAGTTGAGGGATTTTCAAACTTGAATTCTTCCGGGGGGACGCCGGCTGGCGGTCGCCGCCATGGCGTGCTTAGGGCTGTCCGGAATTCCTCCGGACCGGCCCTCGACCGGTCCGGCAGATGCCGGGCGACGGAAGCCGGGAGGGAGTTCCGGACTCGGCCATGAGTGCGGCAGCTTCGCCGGCGAGGCTTCGTCCGCCGCTCCGCGGCCACGCACCTCCCTGTCCGGCGCCGGGCGGGCGGGGGTCGCCGTGCGGGTCGGGACTGGCTTCGGCGATCCCGGGCAAGGACGTGGCGATCACCGCCCGGCGCGGGTTGCGGGCATGGAGCCGAGCCGTCGGAGTGAGGAAGTCCGTCGCTGGGGAGTGACAGGGCGGATGCCGTCCGTGGGGCGGCGGTTGCGGTGTCAGGACCGGTCATTGCGGTGACGGCGCCGCCTCCGACCGACATCCATCGGAAGGGGCGCCTGTGCGTCCTGCCGGGCGGAGCGGCGGAGTCACACGCTCCTGCCCCGGGTCAGGCGTTGGCTGAGTTGCTTGCCCTGCCGCTGCCGGCGCTGCTGCTGCCGTGCGATGCGCTGGTCGTGTTCGCCCGCGATGTTGCCGAACATCTCCTTCTGGCGCGGAGTCAGGTGGGGGCTGAGCGAGAGCTTGCGCATCTGCTCGACGAGCTCCGCGCTCTCCGGCATGGCGAAGCGGCCGACGCCCTGGGCCTTCGCCCGGGCGCGGACGTCGTTCCACGCCTGGAAGAGCTGCCCGAAGCGCTTGACGGCCGCCGGGCGCGCGACGTCATGCTCGTAGAGGAACCCGGTCAGCCTTTTCTTCACGTCGGCGCGCAGATGCGGATCGTCGGCGATCTCGCGGGCGCGCTCGACATAAGGCCGGCAGTCCCGGTTCGCGAACACGGGCAGTCCCTTGGCCTCGATGGGCGCCCTGAACGCATCCCACTCGCGGCGGAGCCGGTCGTAGCGGCGATACGCGTCCATGCGCTTGCGGGCGCCGTCGACCGCTTCGGCGAGACGCGCGCGGTTCCCCTCGCCTAGCTTCGGGTCCTGCGCCACGGTTTCGGCGCGGCGGAACAGGGCATGGAGCCCTCTCTCGTTGCCGTCGGAGGCCTGGACGGAGCGGTCCAGCAGGTCCGCCCGGTAGTCCCGCTCCCGCTCGAGCGTCTCTTCGAGCCGTTGGCGCTCGGCCTCTGGGAGGATTCCGCCGGCGGCGAGCCTGTCGCCTCTCGCGAGCAGGCCGTCCATGGCTTCGGCGTCTCCCGACCAGCTCCCGGTCCTGAGGCGATCGACGATATCCCGGGCCTCACTCCGCGCGGCGTCGGCGGCCTCGCGCGCCTTCTTGCGCAGGGCCTCGCGCTCCGCCCGTTCGGCCTCGATCTCCTCATGCTCGCGGAGCGCATCGAGGAGGCTCTGCCGGAGCGCCTCCGGCATGGCCGGTTGCGCGGCGAGACGCCGGCCTTGCCCGAGGGCCTCTTCGCTGCGCGCCGCGCTCTCGTCTTCCCCGCCGCCGTTCCACGCCGCGAGCCAGGCCGCGCCCGCGTCCTCCGCCTCCCGCCTCGCCTTCCAGCCGGCAAGCTCGTTCGCGACACGGCCCCGGTCCGCCTCCGCGAGCCCCGGATCGTCCGCGATCCGCCGTCCGAGCCCGGCGAGATGCTGCAGCTCCTCCACCCCTCCCGGCTCGCCGGCGCGCTCCATGGCGTCCGTCCAGCGGCCCTGCCAGTCGTGCAGCCGCCCGGCGGCGGTCCGCGCGCGGAACCTGTCGTCGTCGCGGGCAAGCAGCGCATCCGCCCGGGCGAGCAGCGCCTGCAGTTCCTCCTTGCCGGCCCCGTCCGTGAAGTCCGTCGTCCCGTCCCTTGCGAGGAGTTCGCGCGCACCCGTCGCGGCGGTCTCCAGTTCCCGGCGCCAGTCCGCATAGTCGAAAGCGGAGACAACGCCGTTTTCGTCCGCGCCGGCCTCCTGGGCCGCGCGGGCCGCCAGCCCCAGGCGAAGCCCCTGCATGCAGGCGTTCGCCTGTCCTGCTTCCCCGCGTGCGACCTCCTCCGCCGCCGCCCGCGTTTCCCGAGACAGGCCTTCCTCCTGCACCATTTCCCGGAGTTCCGACATGAGCCGGTCATGGCCCGCATGCAGCGCGGTATGCCGGTCCGCTGCCGCCGCCTCCCTGCCATGACGCCGCTTCGCCGCCCGCCACGCCTCGAGACGCTCTCCGGCATCGCGCGTCCGGGCGGGCTCGACGGGATCCGGCGCCCTGGCAAGGACACTCTCTTCAGACCTCTCGGGCTTCAGCGACGGCACGACGGGACGCTTCTTCGGAATACGCACCGGCGCGCGTTCGACCGTCTCCTCTTCCGGCAGCGCGATATCCTCGCCGAGCGCCTCCAGCGCCGTCAGCCGGTCGCCGTCATCCGCCTCCAGCGCCGCCGCGAGGCTCTCCCGGTCGTCGGTCAGCACCACCGCATTGTCGCGCGCCCGGCTGATCTGCACGTAGAAGCTCTGCAGGCCGCCCAGATGCCCGTGGCCCGCATCGGCGACCGCGATCACCCGGTCCCGCGTCATCCCCTGCGCCGCATGCACGGTCGAGGCCCAGGCATGCAGCATGTGCCGGAGCTGCGGGTCGTCATGGCGCCATTCGAGTTCGCGCCCGTCGTCGGTCAGGAGCCGGAGCCTGCGGCGGCCGATGGAGAGGATTTCGGCCGTGGCGCCATTGTCGAGGCCGCGCGCCCTGTCGTTGCGCGTCCAGCGGATGCGGTCGCCCGCCCGGATGGTGATCGTCTGCGTCTCGTGGAGGTCGAGCCGGTAGCGGATCCCGCCCGCGGGCCGGATGCGCCGCGCCTTGCCGTCGGGATGCTCCAGCAGCACCCGGTCGCCCTCGAAGCCCGTCACGGTGCAGGCGTCGCCGGCGCGGACCCGGTAGTGGTAGAGCTCCTTGCGGAAGACGGCGACGTCGCCCTCCCGCCAGTTGCGGATGTCGCCCGTCTCGGTGCGGGTCATGTGGAGCTTGGCGAGCGTCTCGATCTCCAGAGCCCGCCCGTGCAGCGCGCCTTCCTCTTCGAGCCCCTCGCGCACCGCCTCCACGATCCGGCGCCTGAGCTCATGCGTCGGCGCCAGCAGCACCGTCTCCTTCCGGTCCTCCGGCTGGAGGGAGAGCCAGAGCCGCGCGGCCGTCTCGGCCAGCTCTTCGGCCGGCAGCTCGACCACGTTCTCCCCCAGACGGTCGAGCGCCCGGCGCGGCTCGCCCGCCACCGCGTCCAGCACGGCCGCCTTCAGGTCCGGGTCGCGCTGCCGGCGGATCTCGTCCATCAGCGCCGTCGCCATGCCCGCTTCCTGCAGCTGGCGGAAGGGCTGGCCCGCCTCGACCGCCCTCAGCTGCTTGCGGTCGCCCACCAGCACCAGGCGTCCGACGCCGAGCCTGGACGCGATCCGCATCAGCGCCAGGGTCTGCGCCGTCGAGGCCATCGACATCTCGTCCGCCACCAGGATGGAGCCCTCGAAGCGCTTCCGGAGTTCCGCCAGCGCATCATCGTCGAGCAGGTTGTCGCCGGCGTCGCGGTAGCGGGCGAGGAACCATTGCAGCGTCCTCACCGGGATGCCCGCCTCCCGGCCGAGCACCCGCGCCGCGACGGCCGACGGCGCCAGGCCGAACACCCGCCGCTCGCCGGCAAGCGCGGCCGCCTCCTTCAGCATGGTGGTCTTGCCGGTGCCGGCATAGCCCTGCACGCCGACCACGAGGTCGTCATGCAGCAGGACGGTGCGCACCGCCTGCTTCTGCCCGTCGGTCAGCGCCGACGCCGCGAGCCGGGTCTCGACTGCGGCGGCGTCCGTCAACGGTCCGCCGGCGCCGGCGCCTTCCCTGAGCAGGGCCAGCATCCCGCGCTCCGCGCGCACCGTGCGGTCGGTGACGAAGGCGCGCCCGCTCACCCCGCGGCGCACCGTCTCCAGGAGATGCCCGTCGCGCAGGAGCTGCGCCACCGCCTCGTCCACCTCGGCGAGACCGTAGCGCCCGGGCGAGTGCGCCAGGCAGAGCATGGCAAGGTCGTGGGCCGGAAAGACCGAGCGGCGCTCCTCCAGATGCGCCGCCGCGCGCAGGGCGATCTCTAGCATGGAGAGCATGGGCGGCGGCTGCGCCCGGCGCTTGCGCGGGCGCACGAACCCCAGCTCCTTCGCGCGCATGCGCCAGAGTTCCTCCAGCGCCGCCCGGCCCGGCTCGTTCTTGCGCGCCCTCGTCGCCAGCGCCGCCTGCTGCGCGCGGGCCGCATTGTAGTTCCAGCCCCGCTCCTTCACGTAGCGCAGGATCGCGAGGCGCCGGTTGGAGAACGCCGAAAGCTCCGCGCGGCCGTAGCCCGCGATCTCGAAGCTCGGCACCCCGCCCGCCATGGAGGGCGCCAGCGTGTAGCCGCAATCGATCAGGCGGCGCGCCAGCTCGTTGCGGTAATGGGCCCCGATCAGCTTCTCCGCCGCCTTCAGCCGGCCCGTGTCCAGGCTCCGCCAGCGCCCCTCGGCGTCCCGGGTCATGTTGGCGAGGACGGCGTGCGTGTGCAGCTGCGGGTCCAGGTCCCGGCTCGCGATGTGCCGGAAGGTGGCCGCCACCATGGAGGGCGCCGGCGCGCGGCGCATGCGTCTGAACGCCCGGTCCCAGACGCGCGTCTCCAGCAGCCGGGCCTCGATGAAGTCGAGCGTCGCCCTCACCGCCCCGTCATGCGCGCGGACCACCTCCTCCCGGCCCCAGAGCAGGCCTTCCAGCGAGACCGACTTCGGCGCCGAGAAGGTGATGTCGTGGCCGGGCTCGTGCTCGGTCTCGCCCTCGCGGGTCCGCCGCCCGAGGCGGATGTCCGTCTTCGGGACCGCCCCCTCCAGGACCGTGCGGAAGCGCTTCGCGTCGACGCGGCCCTTGAGGCCGGCCGCCGCCGCGCCCGCCCCGTGCCAGCGGCTCGCCCGGCGGTGCTCGGGATCGTTCCGCGCATAGTAGCCGCCCTCGCGCTCGAAATAATGCACCGAGGCGGCGGCGGACCCGAGCCTGTTGACCTTCGCGACCATATGCTTCTACCGCTGTCCGGCATAGCGCATCGGCGGCCCGGAGGCCATGCCGGGGCGGGAGGGGAGGACCCATGGCCGGAGAGGATGTCGAGCGCAGGATCGAGGAGGAGCTGAGGCGCCGGGAGCGGGACGCCCGGGAGCCGCCGGCTCCGGAGCCCGCCGGTCCGCCGACGGCGCCGGAGCGGCGGGCCGAACCCGGGGCGGGGCCCGCGCCGCAGGGGCCCGATGTGGAGGCGCTGTTCCGCCGCCTGCGAGGCGAGCTCGACGCCATGGAGGGCCGCATGACCGGCGGCATCGACGCCGCGGCGAAAAGGCTCGCCCCGGTGCCGCAGGCGGCGGCCGAGCTCAGGGACTGGGTCCGGGGCGCGAAGGCAAGGGGCGAGGCCGTCGACCGCCTGGCATCCCTGATGGAGGAAAACCTCGACCGCGAGAGCCGCATCCACCGGCCGGCGCGCCGCAGTGCGCGGGCCGTGCTGTTCGCCCTGGCGCTCGCGGTCGCCATCCTCGCCAGCCTGGTCGCCCAGTGGCAGTTCGCGGTTCTGGGAACCGCCGACCCTTCCCGGGGCTGGCGCGACCATGTCTGGGACCGCTACGGCGCCGAACTCCGCGACTGCGCCGTCAGGGCCGACAGGGAGGGCAAGGCCATGCTTTGCACGGTGTTCGACCCTGAACCCATCCTACCGTAGCGCCCCGCGGCCGGGATGCGGCCGGGGAACCGGTGGCGGCCCGGTCCCGGCATACCGGCCTTCGCGGTAGTAGCGTCCCTCGGCCGGCCTGTCGGGGTGGTGGATCGCCGTCACGCCATTGAGCGCGCCGGCCTCATACATCGCTTCCACGCGCCGCCCGTCCGGCCACTCGATCCACCAGAGGCCGTGCCGTTCGCCCCGCCTGTAGGGCCCGGTCTCCGAATAGCCGTCCGGCCAGATGCGCCTCCATATCCCGACCGGTTTGTCGTCGCCCATGCGGCCTTCGTCGATCCGGCCGCTGGCGTAGACGTATTTCCAGCGGCCTGCTTTTTTGTCCCGGGCGTAACGGCCCTCGATCCGCAGGCCGTTCGGATATTCGAAAACCCACCGGCCGTGCCTCTTGCCGTTGCGGAACCGGCCGCGGCTCACATCCCCGTCCGGCTCCACGATGGTCCAGGTCCCGGCAATTCCGCCATGCTCGTAGGGCCCCGTCCACCGGCTTCCGTCGGCGGCCTCGATGGTCCAGCCCCCGTGCTTCAGGCCATTCTCGAACGGTCCCTCCCGGCGCGTCCCGTCGACCTGCTCCAGCACCCACACGCCCTGACGCAGCCCTGCCGAAAACCGTCCCGTCTGCCGGTTGCCTTCCCGGTCCTCCAGCACGCCCTCGCCGTCGGCCAGCCCGTTCCGGCAGACCCCCGACCAGTCGAACGGGGCCTTGTCCCGGTGTGCGAACCCGCCCCGGAAATGACAATCGGCGATATTGTCGACCGGCGACAGGCAGGCGGCGCCGGCCGAAGCCTCCGCATCCGTGCAGGGCGGAAGTTCGGCCGCCGACAAGACCGGGATACCGGCGGCGAACAGGGCAGCGCCGAGACGGGGGATCGTCAGGGTGGCCCGACCGGTTCCGCGCCGCTTCGATGCGTGCAGGGTCCGCATATTGCTCCTTGCTCCTCGATTCCGGTCGCGGGCAACGGTCCGGATGCAGCTTCTTCAACGACCCGGGGCCCGCGACCCACGCCGGGACCATGTCAGGCGAGGGCGTATCCGATCAATCGCAAGCGCCGTCGAAGTCCATCGATGACCGATTCGGCAAGCTCTCCGGGGAATTCCTCCGGGAGCGACCGGAGCACGGTTTCGATCGCCATGTCCGCTCCGTCCGCCAGCTCCCTGCAGATCTCTTCGACAACCCGGGCGGGTATGCCTTCTCTTGCCGCCGACTGAGCGAAGTGTCGCGGAAAGATTGCGCTGATTGCATAGTGGCGGCTGTTGCCGACAGCGAGCGCCATCCTGAAATCCCTTTCTCTCAACTGTCCGGCGTCCACGGCGGGTTGTGCCGACATGACATCGTAGAGGGGCGTCATGACGAAACGCCCGCCCGGGTTCAGGAAGATGCTGAAATTCTTGGCATGGCCGTCGGTTGCGCCCAGCAGCCAGAACGCGATCTGCGCCTTGACGAACATGCGCTGGTCCGCCGCCGGCTCATCGCTGCCCCGCAGCATGTCCAGAATGCGGGCCATGCCGGGGCCGCCATCGGAGTCGTATTTCAGGGACGACGGCACCGACAGCGCCTGGCAGCAGTCTTCCTGCGGAAGGCGCAGCAGGCGCCCGTCAGTGGTCCAGCGTCGATCGAAGCGTTCGATCACCAGGACGCGCTCCCCGTGGAACTCCACGATCTCGGTATGCGCGCTGGGCAGACCAAGCGCAGCGGTGAGCTTGAGGCACAGATGCTCGTTCTCCACGCTCCGGGTGAAGTCGATGCCATTCGGCAGCACGCCGATTTGCGGTTTCACAATATGTGTCGTCGCGGTCGTCCCGCGCGGGATGTGCCATTTGTCCTTCCAGTAGAGGAGGGCGGTCTTCTCCTGTGCTCCCGCGATCGAAATTCGGAAGTCCCCGTCATCGTCCAGCCCCAGCGGCGCCCCGGCCAGGTTCCGGACTTTCCGTGCGATCTCGTCATCGTCGATCGCCCGCCCTTCGACCGTCCCCGCCGGGCCGGGGTCCTGCCCATCGGGCAGGATCTGCAGCGCGCCCACGCAATCGCGGCCGAGCCTGGCGAGCAAATTATATGCATCGTGGCCCTCGGCTCCGGTCCGCTCGGCGATCCGTCGGCGAACCGGTTCGGGATCGGGTAGGAGATTGTCGAAGACGGCAATCACCGGCTCGCCCACATAGCGGTCCTCGCGGAGCGGCAGCGACATCGAGATCGGCAGGGCGTGCTCCCAGTCGAGCCAGCCCGGATCGTATTGAAAATCCACCGCGCCGCTGCCCTGTCTGCGCAGCCGGCCGACCAAACGCGCGTTCAGGAACACGTTGAGCGGGGCACGGGCGCCCCGGCGCGCCATCAGAACAGCTCCTCCACTTCCCGGCTGGCCTTCGAGCGTTCGCGGACGACCAGTTCGAGATCCAACGCCGCCATTGCGTTGAACAATGTACGAAGCTGCACTCCCTGCTCGCCGTTCTCCAGAGCCGAGATCGTCGCTTGACGCAGATTCCTCCTGGACCCGACATCGCCTTGCCGAATCCCCAGATGACGGCGACGGCGTCGAAGTGCTGCACCCAACTGCTTGGAAGTGCGGGCAATTTGTGCCATTGGACACATCCTCCGACAAGCTGTATGCGGACCGGCGTATGGAGATAGCTATACGCCATGGGGTATATGCAAAAATATACGCATCAGGGTATAATTGTCAATATACTCTATGGAGTATAGAAAACTATTGGGGATCATATGTGAGTGTTGACGACGCCGCCGGCAACCCCGCTCAATACGAGCGTTGTCCCTTGAGTCGGGTTCGGACCGACGTTTCGACTGCGTGTTGAATAAGCTCGACCTCGAAATCGTCATCTGGGGATGACCGAAATGACCATCGAAGACTTCGAGCGTGCAAAGATCGCCCGGAAGCGCCTGGTCAAGAAGATCGAAACACCGGAAGCCGTCAAGGGCATCGGTATCGGCGTCACTCCGGCCCGTGACGCCTGTGTTCTTCAGGTTCTCGTCGACGCGAAGCGCTTTCGGCTGCAGGGACGTGCGGCGGATCAGATGCGAACGATCAGGATGCCGGCGAATTCGGTTTCGAAGGCGGGCTCGCCGTCCTCCAGTATCAGCGTGAGGACTTCAACGAGATTGGCGTTGAGTTCGTCGAGAGTTTCGCCCTGTGCGTGGGCGCCGGCGAGACCGGGGATGCAGCCTACATAGACTCCGCTATTGGGGCATCGTTCGACGACGGCCGTGAAGGTGCGCATGGTTCACGCTCCTCTGCTTGCCGGGAGGACGCGCGCGGCAGGATAGGGGTGCGGCGCCGGGCTATTCAACGGAGCAGGGTTATGATGACGAGCATGGCGAGCGCCCCGTAGGTGAATGCGGTCGGCGCGTCCAGAACCGGCGGTCGGCAGTCCCGGCATCCGGATTCCGGCCGGTCGCCTTCCAGCCGGGCTATCCGCTTGCGAAGGTCCGCGACCTCGGCGCGCAGCAGGTCGACTTCAGCATCCCCGCACTCCTGTCCGGAACTCATGTGGAGCTCTCTGTGCCGGACGTCCCCCTGCCCGGACTCATTGGGCGGGCTTCTTGCTGCCGTGACGCCCGGTCCCTGACATCGCGTCAGCAACGGACCGGCTCCGGCATCCGGGCGGCGGCAGCGGGAAAGACCTGGCCGCGGCCTGCCCTCAGCCGGGCGACTGGCCCCGAACTCGTATCGGGATCGGCTGTCATGACCGGGAAGTTCCCGCCGGCGCTCTTGAGCCGGTCATATGTCGTCCTCAGCTCGCCCGGTCGGCGCGCCCGGATGGCGCGGCGGCGTTCCGGCGGTCCTCACCGGCCTCCGCCTCGGCCAGTACTGCCTCGAGAAATGCGGGCAGTTCGACCTCCTCCCGCACGGGTTCCGGCTTCGGGTAGGAGATGCGGAAGGTTGGACTGATGCTGTCGCTCGCCGGCGCGCGGTAGTAGCGCAGGGTCGCGGCGAGGTTGGCGTGCCCGAGCCAGTCGCGGACCGCCTCGGGCCGGGCGCCGTCATGCAGCGCGGTCGCGGCCGCCGTCGCCCTCAGCGAATGCGCGCACAGCCCCTCGACCTCGCACGTGAGACCGGCACGGTCCGCGTGGTAGCGCACGACATTGCTGTAGACCGAGCCCGGATCGAGCGCGCGGTCGAGCCTGCCGCCGCCGCGATTGTTGGCCACCGGGCGGAAGAGCGGAGCGGAGAGGTCCAGTCCGTGGCCTGCCCCGCGGAGATAGTCCCCGATCCGCTGTCCCGCCTCGGGATGCAGCGCGGCGATGCGCATCCGGCCCCGATTGCCGGCGACCTTCAGGCGGGGCTGGCCGTCCATGAAGACCAGGTCGTCCACCCTGAGCCCGCAGAGCTCCTCGCGGGTCAGCCCCTGGCAGAGCATGACGGCGAGGATGGCCCGGTCGCGCAGCCCCTTGATGGTGCCTTCGGGCGGTGCGTCGAGAAGCCGGCGCGCCTGCTCGCCGGTCAGCACCGGCGCTGCATGCCCGCCCTCCTCGTCCACAGGTCGCTCGATGCCCCGGACCGGGTTGGCTTCCACCGCGCCCCGGGCGAGCAGGTCGTCGAACAGGGAGGAGAGCGCCGAGAGCTTCCGGCGCACGGTCGCCGGCCTGAGCGGGCGCTCAAGCAGCTCGTCGCGCCACGCCTCCACCTTCTCCGGGGCCGCATCCCGCAACTCCTCCGGTTCGCGCAGGCCGGCATGGTCCATGAACTCCCCGACATCGCGCAGATAGCCCCTGCGGTTGTGGCCGCTCTCGATCCCGGCGAACCACTCCGTCCGGGGCGGCATGGCGGCGAGGCGGTTTGCGGTCATTTCCTCGGGCATGGCGTTCGCTCCGGCCGTGTGCTAAGGTAAAAGCGATAACGATGTTATCGTAATCAAAAGGGCAGCGCAACGGATGGTGAACCGGACCGCAAATGCCGGAGGGAGGCCGACGCCTTGAGACTGGTCTGCACGCTTTTCGACTACAAGTTCCGCATCGACGGCAGGGAGGGCGGCCTCAAGAGGACACGCTGGGTCTTCGAGCCGTGCCCGGACCGGGACGACGGCAGCGCGGAGATGCGCGAGGGAATGCTGGGTGCGGCCGAACTCCACCGGGAGCTGCTCGACCGCGTCTTCGCCCATCTGCTGAAGGGCGGCGGGCAGCCCGTGCTGAGCGGCGGCGAGGACGATGACCGCGACGGGTTCGCCGTGACCTCCGGCTACCAGTATGCCGGCAAGCTGACAGGGACGGGCCGGCGCCTGCTGCTCCGCCGGCTGGAGCGCCTGTTCGGCAGCCACGCCTCTGCGATCCCGCGCGTCAGGTCCCCGGACAGGACCTTCTACGCCAATACCGGGCTGCGCGTCAGCGGCAGGGGGAGCCCCTCGGGCCTGTATCTCTGGGTGAGCCACAAACTGCCGCCGCCCGTGAACGCCTGCCTGTTCCGCCATCTGCTGGCGCTAAATGCGTTCGGGTTAGCGCCCGAACCGGCCCGGAAGGTGGAGAGGCTCGACGCCCTGCTGGCAGCCGCGGCTGGAGGGCCGGGACCGGGCGGCTTTGCGGTGCCGGCCGGCCTTTGGCAGGCGGGCGGGGCGCGCCCCCAGCTGGCAACCGACAACTGAAGGGAAGGAGCCCCGCCATGGAGTATTTCGCGATATTCGCGGCTGCCGTGGCAGCATCCTCATCGAAGATGCAGATATTCTTCATTCTCCTGGCCGGCGGCATGGTCCTCTACGTCGCCATGGTCGCCGCCGCCCTCCGGGAACTCAATCGGTGGGGCCGCGACATGGACAAACGCGCCACGCGCCGGGAGCGGGAGCATCAGGAGCGCATGATCGCCAGCATGATGCGGCGGGCAGACCACGACAAGTTCATGAAACGCCTCGATGCGCGCCGGCGGTGAAGGCCGGCCCGGACAGGCGTGACGGGATCGGGATGCCGGCGGCGTTCTCGTCCTCCGGAACGCAAGGCGGTGCGGTCCTCGTCATTCCCTGTTGCTATCGGTCGCGGTAGGGACGCCGGTTTCCCGGCGCCCCCCGCAGTTGCGGTAGGAATGCGCATTGCTGCGCACCCCCCGCGCAGATCCGGACATGGTCGCTAGACCAGCCGGCAAGCTCGTTCGCGACACGGCTCCGGTCCACCTCTGCGAGCCCCGGATCGTCCGCGACCCGCCGTCCGAGCCCGGCGAGATGCTCCAGCTCTACCACCCCTCCCGGCTCGCCGGACCGCTCCATGGCGTCCGTCCAGCGGCCCTGCCAGTCGCGCACCCGCCCGGCGGCGGTCCGCGCGCGGAACCTGTCGTCGTCGCCGGCGAGCAGCGCATCCGCCCGGGCGAGCAGCGCCTGCAGCTCCTCCTTGCCGGCCCCGTCCCGAACCCGAGATGCCGGAGCGTCTGGTTCTGGATGGGGAAGAACAGCGGCGCCTCCTCGACGCCGTGCTGCGCATGGCTGAGCTTCTGTCGGGTGCGATGGCCCCGGAGGGAGACGGCAGCCCCGGGCTGCCGGGCGCCGTCAGGGCGCTGCTCGAGGCGAAGATGGACGAGATGGCGCGCACCGGCCGCTACCGGGAGATGAGGGCGCTTCTCGATACCGTTCTCAGCGAGGGAGTACTGGCGGCCCGAACTTCAACCGGAACACGCCCTGGCCCAGCCGTAAGGCTGTCCGAAAAGGTGGAGCCACCTCAGCCCTGCCGGCGCCGGCCGCACCCTGGGGGACATGCGCCTCTTCTCCCGTCAGCCATCACGCTGCGTTGACCCAGGTAGAGCGGCCTGTTACCGCCAGCACACGCCGACGCGCACGCATTTCCGGAGGCTCATCCATGCCCAGCACCGTTAGCATAGAAGACGCAAAGGCGCGGTTGTCACAGCTGATCGCTCAGGTTGAAGAGGGCCAGGATATAATCCTGGAGCGCAACGGCATTCCCGTAGCCCGTATCATCCCCATCGACGTACCGATCGCCAGAGTAATCGAACTCATCAAGCGGGAACGACCCGAAGATCCCCTCGTCTCAACGGAAGACATCCGTACCGCCAAAGAAAAAGGCCGCGCCTGATGGCGATCGTTATCGACGCCTCATGCCAATGATCGTTGCACCGGGCTCGAGGCCAGTACGGCATCCGCCGAAACTGCTGAAGAGGCCACACCGAAGACACCGGAAGCTCTGTCAGGATAACGCCGTTCTCGCGCCCCGAGACAAGTGATCGGGAAAGGGCAGGAAAGCGCTTGTCATGAACGTGCGCAGATCGGGAGACCGGCCTCCGCACTCTTCTTGAAACTCAACGCGAACGGGAATACATCAATGCCTGAAATGTTCCTCTTTAACGCATCCGCCGCCGTCGCAGACAGCACGCAGGCAGCCATCGCAAACACTATCGGCGCCCTTGCTACCGCCACATATGTCCTCGCTGCTGCCGGCGTCCTCGTCGGACTCCTCCAGGTCGGCGCCATATGGCACGGCGTCAACAAGATGACGGAGGCCAGCGAGAAACGTCACAAACGCCACGAGAAGATGATGAAGGCCGAGGCCAAGCGACATCAGGAAGCTATGAATGGGATTTATGTCGCTGACTAAGCAAGCCGCACTGGACCTGCGGAACAGCTTATAGAGCCGCTCCGCAGGTCCAGTACATGAGTTTGATGCGGTTCATCGTCCGGGAGAAGCCGTTATGCCCAACCCCAACGCAGAAGCCCTATTGGCCGCCGGAATTATCTTCGGGGCCGCTCTGGTTGGTGGCGGGCTGGGCTTGCTCAGTCGCCTTGTCAGCTGACCTGCTGGCGAACCAGTAGGTAATCACTGCCGTTCCAACCGGCAGGATGATGTTGAGGCATGTGCGCTGTTTGGAACCGCTTTCTGAGCAAGGGCTCCGGCTGGTCTGAGATTTTTCTTACCCCGTTGGCTTGACGGATTTCCGCGGGTTCGGGTTGGTCCACGAGGAGTGATCGGGGGTTTTTCACCCCACG
>JAJEIH010000139.1 GCA_022827685.1 Alphaproteobacteria bacterium | reverse complement strand
TCGGCTTCTCACGGGTTTTCAAAAAAGTGGCGCCGCCCGGCCGCGCAACGCCCGGGACGCGGCTCCGGATGCCGCTTCCCTGGGG
Organism: Alphaproteobacteria bacterium; assembly: GCA_022827685.1. Taxonomy (GTDB): domain Bacteria; phylum Pseudomonadota; class Alphaproteobacteria; order Bin95; family Bin95; genus Bin95. The sequence continues at coordinate 57,063 of JAJEIH010000139.1, read as the reverse complement.
ACCATCATAGCACAATCCGCCAGATGTCAAGCCCAAAGCACGAACAAAAAGCAATTACATTAGATTTTTTTCATGAATATGCTGGAACAGGAAACGCGGGAGCAGGGATTCGGGTTGCGGTTGAGGACGGCCGGCGGCGGGGGCAAGATGGAAGCGGTATCCGGTAGCGGTCGGCGGGCGAGGGCGATGAGGCTGAAGGACAAGGTGGCGCTGGTGGTCGGCGCCGGGCAGCAGGAGGGCGACACGGTCGGCAACGGCCGCGCGGCGGCGGTCCTGTTCGCGCGCGAGGGCGCGAAGGTGGTGGCGGTGGACAGCAATCTCGCCTCGGCCGAGGAGACCGCGGCCATGATCCGCGCCGAGGGCGGCGACTGCGCGGCCGTCAGGGGCGACGTGACCGACAACGGGGACTGCGCCGCGTTCGTCAAGGCCTGCACCGACCGCCACGGGCGCATCGACATACTGCACTACAATGTCGGCATCACCGGAGACGGGCTCGACAACGACCCGATGACGCTGCCGGAAGAGGTCTGGGACCGGGTGATGGACGTCAACCTGAAGGGCCTCTACCGCACCTCCCGGCTGGTGGTGCCGATCATGCGCGAGCAGCGGTCCGGCGCGATTGTCGCGGTCTCCTCGATCATTGCCGTCTGCGCGGCCGACCGCGTGATCTACAAGGCGTCGAAGGCCGGCATGAACGCCTTCTGCCACATGCTCGCCAGCACCAATTGGGACTATGGCATCCGCTGCAATGTCATCATGCCGGGCCTGATGGACACGCCGATCTCCATCGGCTACCGCGTCCGCAGGAGCGGCGTCTCCGCCGAAGAGGTCCGCGCGTCCCGCGACGCCCAGATCCCGCTGAACCGGAAGATGGGGACGGGCTGGGACACGGCCCATGCCGCCCTGTTCCTCGCCTCGGACGAGGCCCGGTTCATCACCGGCGTCAACCTGCCGGTCGATGGCGGCATGACCGCCCGCATCGGCTGACCGCCGGTCGCGCAAAGCCATGACAGGCAATGGAGCCCCGTACCGGATCGGCGTCGATGTGGGCGGCACCTTCACCGACTTCGTGCTCCGCGACGAGGAGACGGGCCGCGTTGCGGTCCACAAGGTTCCTTCCACGCCCGCCGACCCGTCCGAGGCGGTCCGGAACGGCCTGCCGGCGCTGCTCGAAAAGGCCGGAGCGGGCCCGGCCGGCATAGGGCAGCTTCTCCACGCGACGACGGTCGCGACCAACGCGATCATCCAGCGGCGCGGGGCGAAGACGGCGCTGATCACCACGCGCGGCTTCCGCGACGTGCTCATCCTCGGCCGGCAGAAACGCTACGAGACCTACGACCTGCACATGCTGAAGCCGGACCCGCTGATTCCCCGCGAGCGGATTTTCGAGGTGCGGGAGCGGGTGAGCTTCGAGGGCGAGGTGCTGGAGCCGCTCGACGCCGAAGAGCTTGCGCTGGTGCTGGAGCGCGTTGCGGAGGACGGCTACGAGGCGGTCGCGGTCGCGCTGCTGCACGCCTATGCCAACCCGGCACATGAGCGGGCCGTCGGCAGGGCCGTCGCGGCGCGCCTGCCGGGCGCGGCACTCAGCCTGTCGGTCGATGTCTCGCCGAAGCTCAGGGAATATGAGCGCACCAACACCACGGTGGCGAACAGCTTCGTGAAGCCCCTGGTCGGCGCCTATGTGCGGCGGCTGGCGGAGGATTTCGCAGCGGCCGGCTCGACGGCCGGACTTTCCATCATGCAGTCGAACGGCGGGCTCGTCTCGCCCGCGCTGGCGGGGGAATACCCCGTGCGCATCGTCGAGAGCGGCCCGGCCGCGGGCGTGCTGCTGGCGGGGCGGATCGGCCGGGACATCGGCGCGGACCGCGTGCTCAGTTTCGACATGGGCGGCACCACGGCGAAACTCGGCGCCATCGACGGCGGCGAGCCGGCGATTGCGCCCGTCTTCGAGGTCGATCCGGTCAGGTTCAAGAAGGGCTCCGGCCTGCCGATCAATGTGCCGGCGGTGGAGCTGATCGAGATCGGCGCGGGCGGCGGCTCCATCGCCGCGGCCGTGGACGGCGCCATCCGGGTGGGGCCGGAAAGCGCGGGCGCGGACCCCGGCCCTGCCTGCTACGGCGCCGGCGGCCTGCGGCCGACGGTGACAGACGCGAACCTGGCGCTCGGCTACCTCAACCCCGCCTATTTCAACGGCGGCGCGATGGCGCTCGACCCGGCGGCGGCCGAGGCGGCGCTCAGCAGCCATGTCGCCGGGCCGCTCGGCCTGTCCGCGGCGGAGGCCGCCTGGGGCGTCCATCTGGTCGCGACCGGCAACATGGAGCACGCGCTGCGCGTCGTTTCGGTGGAGCGCGGCCGCGACCCCCGCAAATACGCGCTCGTCGCCTTCGGCGGGGCCGGGCCGCTGCATGCGGCGCGGATCGCGCGCAGGCTGGGCGTCCGGCAGATCGTGGTGCCGAGGGCCGCCGGCGTCGGCTCGGCCGTCGGCATGCTGGCGGCGGAGAGCCGGCTGGACGCCTCCGTCACCCGCCTGCTGCGCCTGGACGAGGCCGCGCCCGGGGACATCGCCGCCATCTATGCGGGGCTGGAGTCGCGGCTGGCGAAGGACCTTGCCCGCCTGCCCGAAGCATCGGAGCCGGAGTTCCGGCGCTTCGCCTATATGCGGCACACGGGCCAGGGCTTCGAAATCCATGTGGACCTGCCGGCGGGCCCGATCGGCGAAGGCTATATCGACGCCTGCGAGGCCGCATTCCGCGCCGCCTACAAGGCCCGCTACCGCACGGAAGACCCGGCAAGCACGGTCGAGGGCGTGGACTGGGCGCTGGCGGCCGTGGTGCCGGGCTCGCGGGACTTGTCCGCGGTGGAAGCCGGCGCGCGGCCAACCGGCGAGCCGCCGGGCATGAGGCGGGCCTGGTTCCCCGAGGCGGGCGGCATGACGGAGACAGCGGTCTGGCGGCGCGAGGCCATCGGCCCGGAGTCCGTCATCGAGGGGCCGGCCATCGTGGAGGACGCCGAGGCGACGACCGTCATCCCGCCGGGCGACCGCGCGCGGCTCGGGCCGGGCGGCCACCTGACGATCGACATCGAGCAGGCGGCGCCCGGAGAGGAACCGGAAGACCGGGCCGGGCCCGCCGCCGCCGGCCCGTGCAGCGGCGGCAGGGCGGCGGGGACGTCCATCGACCCCATCACCTTCACCGTCATCTGGAACTCCGTCGTTTCCATCGCCGAGGAACTCGGCACCACCATGCGGCACACGGCCTTTAGCGAAGCCGTCCGGGAAGGGGACGATTTCTCCACCGCCGTGTTCGATGCGAAGGGCCGGATGATCGCGCAGGGCAATTTCTCGCCGGGCCATCTGGGCTCCATGCCCTTCGTCATTCGCCATGCGACCGAGGTCTATCCGCCGGAGACGCTGCGGCCCGGCGACAGCATCCTGATGAACGACAGCTGGATGGGGTCCGGCCATTTCCCGGACTTCTTCCAGGTCATGCCGGTGTTCGAGGGAGGGGAGCTGCTGGGCTATGTGGCGGCCTCGGCCCACCAGATGGATGTGGGCGGCGCGGCACCCGGCTCGCAGAAGGTCCACGGCGTGACCGAATCCTTCCAGGAGGGCTTCCGCATCCTGCCCGTGCGCTTCTGCCGGGAGGGCGAGATCGACCGCGACATCCTCTCGATGGTGCTCGCCAACACCCGCGTGCCGGACAAGGTGCGCGGCGACGTGATGGCGCAGCACACCGCCAACCTGACCGCCGCCGAACGCTTCCGCCAGCTTTTCCGGGACCACGGCCGGCCCGCTGTCGAGCAGGCCTTCGACGACATTCTCGACCGCAGCGAAGCGCGCATGCGCGCCGCGCTGGCGAAGGTGCCGCCGGGCACCTACAGCTTCGACGACCGGATGGACGATTACGGCCCCGGCACGGCGCCGATCCATTTCGGCGTCGATATCACCTTCGCCGAAGGGCCGGAGGGCGCGGAGGTGACGGTCGATTTCTCCCGCTCCTCGGACCAGGTGCCGGCGGCGATCAACAGCTACATCAACTACACCCGCGCCTATACATATTTCGCGGTCAAGGTGTTCTGCGACCCGTTCAGCCCGCAGAATGCGGGCGCGATGCGGCCGATAAGGCTGGTGGCGCGGGAAGGCAGCTTCTTCAATCCGAAATTCCCCGCTCCTTCGGGCGGCCGGGCCGCGCTGCAGGTCCGCATTTTCGACACCATCAACGGCGCGATGGCCGGGGCGATGCCGGAGCGCGCGATGGGCGCCTTCAGCCACTGGTCCAACCCCAATATCGGCGGGATCGACGACCGCACGGGCAAGCCCTACGTCTTCTACGACCTGATCCTGGCGGGCTATGGCGGCCGGGCGGACAGCGACGGGCCCGAGGGGCTGAGCCCGGTGATGAACTGCTCGAACATCCCGGTGGAAGTGCATGAGACCAACCTGCCGGTGCTGATACACCGGGTGGAGCTGCTCGACGGCACCGGCGGCGCGGGCCGGCACAAGGGCGGCAGCGGCCTGCGCAAGGATATCGAGCTGCTGGCCGGGGAAGGCGTGCTGACCCTGCTCGGCGACCGGCATGAGAGCCGGCCCTACGGCGTGTTCGGCGGCGGGCCCGGCGCGCTCGGGGAGACGGTGCTCAATCCCGACGGCAACGGCGAACGGCTCGGCTCCAAGGAAATCCGCACCCTGAAGCGCGGCGACGTGCTGAGCATCCGCACGAGCGGCGCCGGCGGTTACGGAACGCCCGGCGGGTAGGCCCCGGAAGGTCCGGTTCGATGGCGGCGCGCAAGATGCACCTGCTGGGCTTCATGATGTACACGCCCATCAACCACATGACGCTCAGCTGGGCCGACCCCGAGGACCGGCAGGTCGAGGGCTTCGGCTCGATGGAGCACTGGCAGGACCTCGCGCGGACAATGGAGCGCGGGCGCTTCGACGGCCTGTTCTTCGCCGACGTGCCCGCCGTTTACGATTTCTACAAGGACACGACCGATGTCGCCGTCCGGCACGGGGTCAGCTGGCCGGCGCATGATCCGGTCGCGCTCATCGGCGTGATGGGGGCGGCCACCCGGCATCTCGGCATCGCGGCGACCGTCTCCGTCGCGAGCCAGCACCCGTTCCTCACCGTGAGGTCGCTCTCCAGCCTCGACTACCTGACCGGCGGCCGGGTCGGGTGGAACATCGTGACCGGCAATGCGCGCTCGGAGCACCGGGCGCTCGGGCTCGATGTCATGGACCATGACGAGCGCTACGACCGGGCCGATGAATATATGGAGGTCTGCTACAAGCTGTGGCGGGGCATCCCGGCGGACGCGATTGCCGCAGACAGGCCCGCCGGGGTGCTGGCGGACCCTTCGAGGATCGGCAGGATCGCGCATGAGGGGCGGTATTTCCGCTGCCGCGCCACGCCCTCGGTCCTCCCTTCGGCGCAGGACCGCCCGGTGCTCTTCCAGGCGGGGTCCTCGGGCCGGGGGCAGCGCTTCGCCGTCACCCATGCCGACGTGATCTTCTCCATCCAGCCGGACCTGAAGCGCATGAAGGCCTTCATGGCGCAGATCCGCGCCGCCGCCCGGGAAGGGGGAGGCGCGGGCGAACCGAAGGTCACCTTCGCGGTCCAGCCCTTCGTGGCCGGCAGCCGCGAGGAAGCCGCCCGGCGCCGGGACGACATGCTGGCGCGCATTCCCATCGACGCGGCGCTGACGCGCATATCCGGCACATTCGGCGTCGACCTCGCGACCGTGGATATCGACAGGCCGCTCCAGGACATCGACACGCAGGCCTCGCGGGGTCTCGTCAAGGCGATGGCGGGCATGTTCGGCGACGAGCGGATTTCGCTTCGCGAGGCCGTCCGGCTCTCCGGCCTGGCGGGGCTGATTCCGCAGCTCCTGGGCACGCCGGAGGAGATCGCGGACGAGCTGGAGGCGATCTGGCGGGAGACCGGCTGCCACGGCTTCAACGTCACCCCGGCGGTCGTGCCCGGCGGCTACGAGGACTTCGTGGACCGGGTGGTGCCGGTCCTGCAGGAGCGCGGCATCTTCCGCCGGGAATACGAGGCGACGACGCTGAGGGGAAACCTGGTCGGCGCATAGGCGGCGCTCACGTCTCCAGGCCGAGCCTGTAGGCCCGGTTGGCGTTTTCCCGGTAGAGCAGGCGCTTCTCCTCGTCGGAACAGCCGCCCGTCAGGCGCTTGAAGGCATTCCAGAGGGCCGTGAAGGTCGTCGTCTGCCCGTCCACGGGGTAGTTGCTCTCGAGGATGACGCGCTCGGTCCCGAAGAGTTCCAGGCCGGTCTCGAAGAACGGCCGCCAGAGTTCCGCCAGCACGTCCGAAGGGGGCCGCTCGCCCTCGGCAATGTCGAACCCCCACAGCCTTATGCCGAAGCCGCCGCCCTTCATCAGGACATTCGGGCATTCGGCGACCGCGGCCAGCCCCCGCCGCCACTGCTCCGTCGCCCCGGCCGGGTCGAGGGCATGGCGCCCGACGCCCAGGCGGAAGCCCAGATGGTTGAGGATTATCGGCGTGTCCGGGAACCGCCGCGCCAGGTCCGCGAGTTCCGGCAGCTGCGGGTGGAAGAGCACGGCGTCGAACGAAAGACCGCGGGCGTGCAATTGCCGGAAGCCACGCGCGAATTCCGCGTCCAGCAGCAGGCCCGGCGGCGGGCGCATGCCGATATGGCCGTAAACGGCCTCGTCGGCGTCCCAATAGACGCCCCGGCGGATGCCCCTGAAGCGCCCACCGCCGGCCTCGATATGGGCGTCCAGAACCTCGCCCGCCCTGTCCCCGATGGCGAGGTCCGCATAGCCGACAATGCCGGCGCAGAGCCTGCGGCCTCCCCAGGCGCCCTGCTCGGCCCGCTCCGCCAGCGACGCGACGAACTCCGTCTCGCCGACCGGCCTCAGATGCTCGGGGCCGGCGTCCCGGTAGTGCTGGCGCACCTCGATATAGACCGAGGCGCGGATATCGTGGCCCAGGGCGCAATCGGCCGCATAGTCGTCGACGGTGTAGCGGTGGCCCGGCCCGTCCATCAGATGGTGGTGGGCATCGACGATCCGGAGCCCCGGCTCCAGAACGGGTTCCACCGGTTCGCTCATAACGGCTCTCCTCCCCCGATAAGCGCGGCGGCCTTTTCGCCGATCATGAGCGCGGGCGCGTGCAGGGCCGCATTCGGAATGCGCGGGATGATCGAGGCGTCCGCAACCCACAGCCCTTCGACGCCGCGCACCCGAAGCCCGCTGTCCACGACGGCGTCGGCCCCCGGCCCCATCGCGCAGGTCCCGCACTGGTGGTAGGCGGTGGCGCCGTTCCGGCGTATGTCCGCCTCCAGGCTCCGGTCGTCCGAGACCGCTTCGCCGGGCAGCAGTTCGCGGTCGATATATTTCGCCATTGCGGGACGGCGCATCATGCCCCGCATCCGCTTCACGGCCTTCAGTAGCACCTCCATGTCGCGGGGGTCGGAAAAGTAGCCCGGCTCGATCCGGGGCTGGTCGAGCGGGTCCGCCGAACGCAGCGACACCGCGCCCCGGCTCAGCGGCGAGCCCTGATAGACCGTCAGGCCGAAGCCGTGCCGGTCGGGAAGCAGGTCGCGGATGCGGAAGGCCGCCCCGCCGGTCCTCGCGGGGCCGAGGGCGGAGAGCAGCACGACCTGGGCGTCCGGGACTTCCAGCGCGGGATCGGTGCGGAAATAGCCGCCGGCGACGGCATAGGTCTCGGCGAGCGGCCCGCTGCGGAAGAGCGCGTAGCGCAGCGCCGCCGCCGCCGCGTTGTGCGGGCGGAGGTGCCGGCTCGCGGAAACGGGCGCATTGCAGAGATACTGCAGCCGGTAGCAGGCATGGTTCTGCAGGTTGCGGCCGACATTCGGCGCGTCGTGGATGACGGGAATCCCGTGCGACGCGAGGGCGCCCGCCGGCCCAATGCCCGAGAGCATGAGGAGTTGCGGCGTCTTGATCGCGCCGGCGGAAAGGACCACCCCGCGCCGGGCCGCAATACGGACCTGCCGGCCGCCGACCGCCGCCTCGACCCCGGAAGCCCGCCCGCCCTCGAAGAGGACCCGCAGGGCGAGGGCGCCGGTGCGCACAAGGAGGTTCGCCCGCCCCGCCGCCGGTTCGAGATAGGCCGCGGCGGCGCTCATGCGCCGGCCCCGGCCGGCATTGATGTCGTAGAGGGCGAACCCCTCGCCCGCATCGGTGTTGAGGTCGTCCAGCACCGGGAACCCGTCTTCCGCCGCCGCCGCCAGGAAGGCGTCGCAGATCGGCAGGTCCGGGCGGGCGCGCCGGACATGCACGGGGCCCGCGCCGCCGTGCCACGGCCCGTCGCCGCGCTCGTTCGCCTCCGAACGCCTGAAATAGGGAAGCAGGTCCTGGAACGCCCAGCCGGCGCAGCCCATCTGGCGCCAGATGTCGTATTCGCGCGGGTGGCCGCGCGTGTAGATCATGCCGTTGATGGAGCTGGACCCGCCCAGCACCCGGCCCTGAAGCCAGGTGAGTTCCCGGTTCTCCATCTCCGGGACAGGGTCCGCCCTGAACCCCCAATTGAACCTCGGATGGTTCGCGGCGGCGAAGCCGAGGCCGGGAAGCCGGAGCAGCGGGCTGCGGTCGGGCCCGCCCGCTTCCAGCAGCGTGACCGAGACGTCCGGGTCCTCGGACAGCCGCGCGGCGACCACGGAGCCGGCCGCCCCGGAGCCGACGACGAGATAGTCGCAGGACAACGAACGGTCCTTCATCGCGCCCGTCCTATCCTGCTCAAACCGCTGCCCCCCATCCCGCAGCTCCGAAGAGCCGTGAAGCCGTCCCGCGCTTCATGCCTTATACCCTTCCCCGCCGGAACCGCGCAGGAAGGACCCCGGATGCCGCTGCAAAATCGCGTGACGCCTTTCGGAGACATCATCGCCACGCCAGAGCGCGGGCTCATGATGGGCAATCGCGGCATCCTGCACGACGGGCATCGGCGGCTCGGCCGGCGGCGCTGGACACACAAGGCATGGATCTGCTGCGTCACCGAATTCCGCGGCAGGACGCGGCAGGTCATGGCTCCGGGGCGCTACACGGAGCTCTTCTTTCTCGACGAGGCGGTGGCGCTCGCCGCCGGGCACCGGCCCTGCTTCGAATGCCGGCGCGAGGCCGCCAGGGCCTATGCCGCCTGCTGGGGCGCCAGCCCCCGAGCCGGAGAGATGGACCGCGTGCTGCATGCCGAACGTCTCGACGGACGCCGCCGGCGCATCCATGTCCGCGAAGCCGACACGCTCCCCGACGGCGCGTTCGTGAGCCGGGAGGGGGCGGCCTGGCTGGTGAGGGGGCCGCTGCTGCTGCGCTACACGCCCGGTGGATATGACGCCGCGGTCGAGCGCCCCGGCGGCGTGGTCGAGGTGCTGACGCCGCCCGCCACGCTCAGGGCGCTCAGGGCCGGCTACGCCCCGCTGCTCCACCCGTCGGCCGGAGCTCCATCCGCGCCTTGAACACAAGGTCCGCAATGCCCGAGGCCGCGCCCCCGGCAGCTGCATCGGCAAGCGAAGTCCATGCGCCCTCCAGCCATTCGGCCGGCACGGCATTGGCCTGCTCCACCCTGCCGACCTCGTTTCCGTCCGACCAGACCACGGACCAGCCGAGCCGCAGCTCCCGCAGACCCGCATGGGCCGGGCCGGCCTCCACACTGCCGAAGACATGCAGGTGGCTCGGCGCGGCCGGCGGCACCACATCCAGCCCGCTGCTCGCAAGCGCCGCTTCGAGCGCGCGCAGCAGCGGCTCCGTCGCTTCGGAGGCGGCGCCGGAAATCGGCGCAATGGAGATTTTCAGCCGGACGGGATTGCCCTCGCCCGGGCTTTCGGCGCGGACCCGTCCGGCGACCCCGTCCGCCAGCTCTTCGAGAAGCACGGCCAGCGCCTCCTCCCGGCCGCCCTCGACCTCCTGCTCGAAACGCGCGGCCAGCCTGCCGTCCCAGTCGCGAAGCTCCCAGACAAGGCCGGACGGAGCGACTCCGTCCGCCATTGCCGCGAGCTCGACGCGGCCGGTCACCCGGTAGCTCAGTCGATTGCCGGCGCGCCGGCTGGCCGGCAGTCCGCGGCGGTGCAGCGCCTCCTCAAGGTCCCGCCGCAACCGGTCTTCGAGTTCGGGCGTGGCTCCGTGGACAGGTCCGACCCGCACCCCGACGCTTTCCGGGAGCGCCAGAAGGGCGCTGGCCTTGTCGCGCTCCATGACCTGCGGCAGGGGCTGGCAGGCCGCCGCGAACAGCGCGGCGGCGAGAAGGCCGGCCGCCCTAGACAAGGATGCAGCCCACGAGGAGGCCGAGCAGGCAGAGCCCGAGGAAGATCACCAGATGCGGCATCCCCGCGCCGTTCCCGCCTTCAACAAAGAAGCCCGCGCCGGGTAGGCGCGGGCTTGCATGGTTCCGATACGGCCACTGCGGACCGTCGGGTTGCGGCTACTTGTCGAGCCAGAAGGTGTCGAACCGCCCGACATCGTAGAGGCCGAAATAGTTGTAGGGGTTGTGGCCCTTGACGTAGTTGTACCAGCCGTCGTTGATCTTCTCCCAGCAGATCGGGAGCACCGGCGGGTTCTCCTCCATCACCAACTCGGCCGCGGTGATCGCCTCCTGCCGCTTCACCGGGTCGACCTCGTTGTCGATGGTGGCCAGCAGCTCGGTGAAGCGCGGGTCTTCCCACTGCGAGTAGTTCTGCGGGCCGTTCGGGCCGTACCAGGTGTTGAAGTAGTCCGACGGGTCGATCAGGGTCGAGACGATGGCGCCGACCGAAAGGTCGAACTTGCCGTTGTTGGTGTCGTCGAACCAGACCGACTCCACCACGGTGCGCAGCTCGCACTCGATGTTGAGCGCCTGCGCCAGCATCGCCTGGACCGCCTGCGACCAGATCTTGAAGGTCGCCACGTCGCGCACCACGAAGTCGAGCCCCTTCATGCCGCCGCCGTGGCCGGCGGCCTCCAGCAGCGCCCTGGCTTCCTTGATGGAGGCTGTCGTGTCCGGCTGGTAGCCGACGCGCTTGGTAAGCTCCTCCGTCGGCGTCGCCACATCGGAGAACGGATAGATGAAGCCGCCGACCAGCATCGGCGCCACATCCTTGACGGCTTCCACCAGCACCGGCCGGTCGAAGACCAGATGCATGGCCCGGCGCACCCTCGGGTCGTTGAAGGGCTCGCGGTCGGCATTGAGCCAGACCGCCTGGATGACGCTCTGGTAGTAGTCGGTCGCCGTCATGTCGTCGCGGGCGTCGGCTTCCCTGCGCGTCACCGGGTCGATCAGCCGGGCGTAATCCGTCCGGCCCGCCAGGAAAGCGGAGCCGAGTTCCGGCGAGAACGGCAGGCCGTGGTAGAACTCGATCCCGTCGAGATAGGGCAGCCCTTCCATCCAGTAGTCCGGGTTCTTCTGCATCACCCAGATTTCCTGCTCGACGCGCCGGACGCTGCGGAACGGACCGGTGCCGGGGACGTCGAGGGTCTTGCGCAGATTGTAGTTGTTGTCCTCGAGCGTCTTCTTGCGGACGATGCCGTTCCAGCCGCTGGAGATCGCGCCCATGATGAAGGCCGGCGGCCTGGGCGCGGCCAGCTTGAACTGGACGGTGTACTTGTCGGGCGCGGTGACCTCGTCAACCGAGGTGAACAGCGCGCTGCGCGGAATGTTGATGCCCTCCGGCGGCTTGGTGATGCGGTCGAAGGTCGCCTTCACATCCGCGGAAGTGAGTTCGGCGCCGTCGGAGAAAAGCACGCCCTTGCGCAGGAAGAAGGTGTAGGTCTTGCCGTCTTTCGAGATTTCCCAGCTGTGGGCAAGGTCGGGAATGATCGACTGTCCGCTGTCGCGGGGGTCATGGCGGATCAGGTTGTCGTACATGCAGGCCTGACTGCCGAGATTGTTGATCGTGCCCGACTGGTGGAAGTCGAGATGCGGCGGACGCATGGTGATGCCGTAGCGCAGCACGCCGCCGGATTTCGGGTTCGGCTCCGTTGCCGCAAGCTGGAATTTCGAGCCGTCATATTCCATCGGAATGGCGGCGTTCGCCTTGCGCGAAGACAAGCCGTATGCGCCCGCGGCGGCCAGCGCCGCGCTTCCCTGAAGGAAGTGCCTCCGCGACCAGTGCGGGTTCATGAATCCTTTGCGAGCCATAATGCTCCTCCCTGCCTGAATCGGAGGCGGTGTCCCCCGAATTGAATCGGAGGCGATGTCCCCCCGAATTGAATCGGAACCGTTGCGGCCCCGGACGCTTTATGCTCCCGTGTCGGCGGCTCTCCGTCGGGCGTCGCGGGAGCCCGCCGCATTCTAAGGAGCCTCGATTATGGACCGAACCGAAGCGCTCGAACAAGGGGGCGGACAGGAGGCCCCGGCGGGAGCGGGCGAGAGCGTTCTCGAAGTCGAGAATCTGCAGACGCATTTCTTCACCAATGACGGGGTGGTGCGCGCGGTGGACGGCGTTTCCTACGGCGTGCGCCGGGGCGAGACCCTCGGTGTCGTCGGGGAATCCGGCTGCGGCAAGAGCGTGACGGCGCTTTCGATCCTGCGCCTGGTGGCGAGTCCGCCCGGCCGCATCGTCGGCGGCGCCATCCGGCTTGAAGGACGGAACCTCCTCGAAGCGACCGAGACCGAGATGGAGGAAGTCCGGGGCAACGAGATTTCCATGATCTTCCAGGAGCCGATGACCTCCCTCAATCCGCTGTTCACGGTCGGCAGGCAGATCAGCGAGGCCATCGCTCTCCACCAGGGCCTCTCGAAACGCGACGCGATGGACCGCGCCATCGAGATGCTGCGCGAGGTCCACATCCCCGAGCCTGAGCGCAGGGCGCACGAATATCCGCACCAGCTCTCGGGCGGCATGCGCCAGCGGGTGATGATCGCCATGGCGCTCTCCTGCAACCCGAAGGTGCTGATCGCCGACGAGCCGACCACGGCGCTCGACGTCACCATCCAGGCGCAGATCCTCGACCTCATGCGCGAGACGCAGCGCACCCAGGGCCAGGCCGTCATCCTGATCACCCACGACATGGGCGTCGTTGCCGAAAACGCCGACCGGGTGGTGGTGATGTATGCGGGCCGCAAGGTCGAGGAGGCCGAGGTGGACGAACTCTTCGACCATCCGGGCCACCCCTATACGGAGGGCCTGCTCGGCGCCATTCCGAGCCTCGAGACGGCCGCCCACAGCGAGACCGGCAGAGGGCGGCTGAACGAGATCGAGGGCATGGTGCCCTCGCTCGCCAACCTGCCGCCGGGCTGCACCTTCGCGCCGCGATGCCTTTACGCGAGCGAGCGCTGCCGGCAGGAATTTCCGCCGCTCGAACACCACCGTCCGGGACATTGGGTCGCATGCTGGCACGCGGACAGGCTGCTGGGAGGAACGGCATGAGCGCCGCGACCGGGAACGCCGCACCGCTGCTCGACGTGCAGGGCCTCAAGAAGCACTTCCCGATCTACAAGGGCGTCTTCTCCCGGGTCCGGGGGCATGTCTATGCCGTGGACGGCGTGAGCTTCCAGATCGGACGAGGCGAGACGCTGGGGCTGGTCGGCGAGTCGGGCTGCGGGAAATCCACCGTCGGCCGGACCGTGCTGAAGCTGCTGGAGCCGACCGAAGGGCGCATCCGCCTGGACGGCGAAGACATCACCGAGCTCGGCGCCGCGGACATGATGCCCTACCGCCAGCGCATGCAGATGATCTTCCAGGACCCCTATGCCTCGCTGAACCCGCGCATGCCGGCCAGTTCAATCGTCGGCGAGCCCATGACCATCCACGGCGTGTCGGAAGGCGCGGAGCGCGAGGAGCGGGTGGAGGCGCTGTTCGAGCGCGTCGGCCTCGGCCGCCGGCACCTGGACTCCTATCCGCACGAGTTCTCCGGCGGGCAGCGCCAGCGCATCGGCATCGCACGCGCGCTGGCGCTCAATCCGGACCTCATTGTCGGCGACGAACCGGTTTCGGCGCTCGATGTGTCGATCCAGGCGCAGATCATCAACCTGCTCATGGACCTCCAGGACGAGCTGAAGCTCTCCTACCTGTTCGTGGCCCACGACCTTGCGGTGGTCGAGCATATCAGCCACCGGGTCGCGGTCATGTATCTCGGCCGCATCGTCGAGATCACCGACAAGACGAGCCTGTTCGACAGCCCGCTGCACCCCTACACGGAGGCGCTGCTCTCCGCGGTGCCGATGCCGAAGGCACGCGCCCGCGGCCGCAAGCGCGTCATTCTGGAGGGCGACGTGCCGAGCCCGATCAACCCGCCCTCAGGCTGCCATTTCCACTCGCGCTGCCCCTATGCGATGGCGCGCTGCCGCAGCGACGTGCCCGCGCTGCGCGAGGTGCAGACCGGCCACTGGGCCGCCTGCCACCTGCATGACGGCGAGGGCGCAACGGCGGGGCTGCCCGGCGCAGCAACCGCTTAGACGGAAGAGCCGGGCCGCGTCAGACCGCGCCGCGCAGGCGCGGGTCGAGCACGTCGCGGATGCCGTCGCCGAACAGGTTGAACGCCAGCACGGTGATGGTGATCGCCACGCCGGGGAAGAGCACCAGCCACCAGGGCGGCACGATGCCGGCATTGAGCGCGTCCGCCAGCATGTTGCCCCAGGTCGGCGCGGGCGGGGGAATGCCGACGCCGAGGAAGCCGAGCGAGGCCTCGATGATGATCGCCACGCCGAGATGGGTCGTGGCGAGGATCAGGTAGGGCGCCACGCATTGCGGCAGGATGTGGAAGAGCATGATGCGCATGTTGGAGGCGCCGAGGCTGCGCGCCGCCTCCACGAAGGACATTTCCTTGAGCGACAGCACGACGGAGCGGATCACGCGCCCGCCGAACGGTATTCGCGTGATCGCAATGGCAATGATGACCGTCACCGTGCCGGAGCCGAGCGCCATGGCGATCGCCATGGCGAGTATCAGGTCCGGGAACGACTGGAGAAACTCGATGATGCGCTGGCTCACGATGTCGAACCGCCCCCCGAGATAGCCGCAGGCCAGGCCCCAGAGCGAGCCGAGCGTGGTGCCGAGCAGCACTGCCGCGAAGGCGACGATGAGCGAGGTGCGGCTGCCGTGGATGACGCGGCTCAGCGTGTCACGGCCGATCTGGTCCGTGCCGAACAGATGCTCGTCATAGGGCGCCTTCTGCATGCTCCGGAAATCGGACTTGAGCGGCGGATAGGGCGAGATCACGGGCGCGGCCACCGCCATCGCCACGATCAGGAGCGCGACGCAGCCCCAGAACGCCGACAGCGGCGAGCGCCGCCCGAAATGCCTGAGGCCGCCCCACATGCGGGCCGGCAGCGGCCGCCCGGCCCGGCGGGACTCTTCCGCGGTCGGGGTTTCCGGTTGCGCGCTCATTGGTATCTGATCCTCGGGTCGATCCAGGCGATGATGATATCGACGGTGATGTTCAGCATCACGAACACCACCGCATAGAGGAAAACGAGGTTCTGCATGACGAAGATGTCGCGCTCATTGACCGCCGTGAACATGGCGTAGCCGAGGCCCGGCGTGCCGAAGGCGCGTTCCACCGGGATGGAGCCCGCCAGCACGAAACCGAGCAGGATGCCCGACAGCGTGATGACCGGCAGCAGCGCATTGGGCAGCGCGTGGAGGCTGACCACGAGCCGCCCGTTGAGCCCCTTGGCCCTGGCGGTGCGCACATAGTCCTCGCGGATCACTTCCAGCAGGCTGGAGCGGGCCATGCGCGCGATATAGGCGGCCTGGCCGAGCGCGAGCACGAATGCCGGCCCGATGATGATCTGCAGCACGGTTCCGGGGTCCTCGAACAGCCCCGCCCCGCCGGCGGTCTGCGGCGCGCGGTAGCCGAAGCCGAACAGCAGGCCCAGCACGATCAGCATGCCGAGCCAGAACCCCGGCACGGCGAGGCAGGTGATCGAGATCACGCGGGCGGTGTTGTCGGCGGCGGTGTTGGGCCGCAGCGCGCTGATGATCGCCACCGGGATGCCGAGGATCCAGGACAGGACGACCGACAGGATGGCGATCTGCGCCGTCAGCGGCCCGCGCCGCATCACCATCTCGCCGACGCTTTCCGCGCGGAAGAAGGAGCGGCCGAGCTCGCCCTTCACAATGTCGAGAATCCAGTTGAGATACTGGACGATCAGCGGGTCGGCGAGGCCAAGCTCCTCCATGTAACTCTGCCGCTGCGCCTCGGTGAGCTTGGTCATGCCCTCCGGGCCGAAAATGGCCGTCAGCGGATCGCCCGGCATGATCCGCATGATGAGGAACACGATGATCGACACGCCGAACACCGTGATCCCGCCGAACGCAAACCGGCGCACGATATAGCTATACATCCGGTTCCCGCCAGCCGCGCATCGTGACGAACGCCCTCCCCTCGCTCCGCCGGGCAGACTGCGTGTTCGGCGGCGGCACTGTCAAGGCGCTGACGGCCCGGCCTCCGCCTCAGCGGAGGTGGCAGGCGACCGTGTGGCCGGGCGCGATTTCGCGCAGCGCCGGGGATTCGACCCGGCAGCGCTCCTCCGCATAGGGGCAGCGGGTGTGGAAATGGCAGCCTGAGGGCGGGTTGATCGGGCTCGGCACGTCGCCCTGGAGCACCATCTTCTTGCGGCGGAGCCGCGGGTCCGGCACCGGCACAGCCGACAGAAGCGCTTCCGTATAGGGATGCTGCGGGTCGGTGAAGAGCGTGCGCTTGTCGGTGTATTCGACGATGCGGCCGAGATACATGACCGCGATCCGGTGGCTGATATGTTCGACCACCGCAAGGTCGTGCGCGACGAACAGGTAGGAAAGCCGGAACTCCTGCTGCAGGTCCATCAGCAGGTTGATGACCTGCGCCTGGATGGACACATCGAGCGCCGAAACCGGCTCGTCGCCGACAATGAGTTTCGGGTTCAGCGCCAATGCACGGGCAATGCCGATGCGCTGGCGCTGGCCGCCGGAGAACTCGTGCGGAAAGCTCTTCATCTGGGCGCGGCTGAGCCCCACCCGCTCGAACAGCTCCGCGACCCGCTCCTCCCGCTCGGCGGCGCTGCCGAGGCCGTGGACCCGCAACAGCTCGCCCACGATATCGCCCGCCGACATGCGCGGATTGAGCGAGGAATACGGGTCCTGGAAGATGATCTGCATCTCGCGGCGCACCGCGCGCATGTCGGTCTTACCGAGATCGGTCACGTCGCGGCCGTTGAGGCGGATCGTGCCCTCGGTCGGGTCGATCAGCCGCAGGACGGTGCGCCCGACGGTGGACTTGCCGCAGCCGGACTCGCCGACCAGCCCGAGCGTCTCGCCGGGGCCGATATGGAAGCTCACGCCATCGACGGCATAGACCTTGCCGGCATTGCGGGAGAGCAGCCCCTTCTTGACCGGGAAGTGCTTCTTCAGCCCCTCCACCTCCAGCACGGGAGGCCGGGCGGCGGCTTCCGCGGGGGCATTCACGAGGCGGCTCCGAACAGGCGCTCGGAATGCCAGCAGGCGGCCCAGTGGCCGGGCTGCTTTTCCTGGTAGGGCGGATACTCCGCGCGGCAGCGGTCGTCCGCGAAGCGGCAGCGGGGCGCGAAGGCGCAGCCGGGCGGCAGGTTGTTCAGCGGCGGCACGATGCCCGGAATCTCCTCGAGCCGCTCGGCGGCGGCGCTGTCCTCGCCGCTCATGATGGCGAGGCGCGGCACGGAAGCCATCAGGCCGTGCGTGTAGGGGTGCATCGGGTTGGAGAAGAGCGGCACGACATCCGCCTCCTCCACCTTCCGGCCCGCATACATGACGATGATGCGCTGGGTCGTTTCCGCCACGACGCCGAGGTCGTGGGTAATCAGGATGACGGCCGTGCCGAGCTCCTGCTGCAGGCGCACGATCAGGTCCAGGATCTGCGCCTGGATGGTGACATCGAGCGCGGTGGTCGGCTCGTCGGCGATCAGCACCTTCGGGTTGCAGGCGAGCGCCATCGCGATCATCGCGCGCTGGCGCATGCCGCCGGAAAGCTGGTGCGGATATTCCCTCGCGCGCTGCGCCGGCTCGGGAATGCGCATCATGTCGAGCATCTCCACCGCCCGCGAAAGCGCCTGCGCCCGGCTCAGGTCCCGGTGCAGGATCAGCGCCTCGGCGATCTGGTAGCCGATGGTCAGCACCGGGTTGAGCGAGGTCATCGGCTCCTGGAAGATCATGGAGATGTCGTTGCCGCGCACGAGGCGCATCTCCGCCTCGTCGAGGTCCAGCAGGTCGCGCCCGTCCAGGGTCACGCGGCCGCCGATGATGCGGCCCGGCGGGTCCGGCACGAGGCGCATGACGGAAAGCGCGGTGATGCTCTTGCCGCAGCCCGATTCGCCCACGATCCCGAGCGTCTCGCCCTTGCGCAGGTTGAAGGAAACCCCGTCCACGGCCTTGACGATGCCCTGGCGCGTGTAGAACCAGGTCTGCAGGTCCTTCACCTCCAGCGCGCTGTCCCCGGCCGGGGCTTCCGTGGCCGCCGCCGC
This sequence comes from Alphaproteobacteria bacterium, assembly GCA_022827685.1. GTDB lineage: Bacteria > Pseudomonadota > Alphaproteobacteria > Bin95 > Bin95 > Bin95. The sequence continues at coordinate 38,683 of JAJEIH010000139.1, read as the reverse complement.
TCCCTCGTCGAGGGCGGGCATGGTGTCGGAGGTCATGTCTCGCATCCCATGTTCCGGCTCAGCTCCGCTGCCGCGGGTCGAGGATGTCGCGCACCGCATCCCCGAACAGGTTGGTGCCGAATACGGCGAGGCTGATCGCAATGCCCGGGAAGATCACCAGCCAGGGCGCGACGCGCACATATTCCGCGGCCGATTCCGACAGCATCCGGCCCCAGGAGGGGTGCGGCTCCGGCACGCCAAGGCCGAGGAAGGACAGCGAGGCCTCGACCAGGATCGCGGAGCCGAGCTGCGCGGTGAACAGCACGATCAGCGGCGCCAGCGTGTTCGGCAGCACATGGCGAACGGCGACCCGGAGCTCGCTCATGCCCGCCGCCCGCGCCGCCTCCACGAAGGGCATTTCCCTGAGCGAGAGCGTGCTGGAGCGGACCACGCGCGCGACATTGGGCACGAGCGGTATCGAGATGGCGATGATCGTGTTTTCCAGCGACGGCCCGAGCGAGGCCGCCATGACGAGCGCCAGCACGAGCAGCGGCAGCGCCTGCATGATGTCGATCAGGCGCTGCATCAGCAGGTCGAACCAGCCGAGCAGATAGCCGGACATGAGGCCGATCACGATGCCGATCACGCCGCCGAGCAGGATCGAGGCGACACCGACGGTCAGCGAGATGCGCGCGCCGTGGATGATGCGGCTCAGCACGTCCCGGCCCATCATGTCGGCGCCCATGAGGAATGCGGCGCCCGGCTCCTTCAGCGAGTCCGGAGCGGAGGTGTGCAACGGATCGCGGGGCGCGAGGGCGTCGGCGAACAGCGCAGACAGCACGAAGACGACCACAATCGCAGCGCCGATGGCGCCCAACGGGTGCTGGCGCATGTAGAAAACGAGCCGGCTCCAATGGCCGGAAACATTCGCGCCGGCGCGAGAGAGTTCGGCCTGATGGTCGATTTCAGCCATCGCGGCGCTCCGGGGACGGAGAGTCGGTGGGTCGCTCAGTCCGCATATTTGATCCTCGGGTCGAGCACGGCGTAGAGCATGTCCACCAGGAAGTTGATGAGCACGGTCACGAGCGCGATCAGCATCACGAGGTTCTGCACGATCGGGTAGTCGCGCATCAGGATCGCCTCGACCAGGAAGTGGGCGACGCCGGGTATGTTGAAGACCGTCTCGGTGATGATGAGCCCGCCGATCAGGAAGGCGGCCTCGATGCCGATGATGGTCGTCACCGGCAGCACCGCGTTCTTGAGCGCATGGTGGTAGTTGACGGAGTTGTCGGTCGCCCCCTTGGAGCGCGCCGTGCGGATATAGTCCTGGCGCATCACTTCCAGCATGGAGGAGCGTGTAAGCCGCATGATGAGCGCGGACGACCGGAAGCCGACCGCAGCGGCCGGGATGCTGTAGAGCAGCAGTTCGTCCCACAGATTGTCCGGCGGGTCCGTGTAGATCGGGATCGTGCCCGCATACTGGACGAAGGCCATCAGGATCAGCAGGGCGAGCCAGAAGGACGGCAGCGAGAGGCCGCTCAGCGAGATGCAGCGCAGGATGTAGTCCATCGCCGAGTTCTGGCGCACGGCGCTGATGACGCCGAGCGGAAGGCCGAACAGGACCGAGAAGAAGAGCGAGAGCGCGGCGAGCTTGGCGGTGATCGGGATACGCGGCTGCAGTTCGTCCACCACCGGCATCTCCGACACATAGGAGAAGCCGAGGTCCCAGACGATCAGGCCGCGAATCCATTCGTAATACTGGACCGGAATCGGCTGGTCGAGGCCGAGTTCCCGCTCGATATTGGCTTTCTCCTCCGGGTCCACGAAGCCGGCGGAGTCGAACATGATGTCGGCGATGTTGCCGGGCATAAGCCGCAGCAGCACGAAAATGATGATCGACATCCCGATCAGGGTCAGGATCATCAGCAGGAAGCGCTTGACGATATAGGCGCTCAAGGCTTGCCCCCTCTTGCCCGTGCTCCAGGCAGCAGATCGATTGCAGGAAAACCGGGACGCCTCAGAAGACGCCCCGGCTCATCGCATGTCGAAAGGATCCGGCTACTTGTCGAGCCAGACGTCTTCCAGGCGCCAGTTGTTGTAGAGGCTGTTCACATGCGTGACGAAGCCCTTGACATAGGGCTGCCAGCAATTGGCTCCCTTGCTGTGCATGATCATCGGCCTGGCCGCATCTTCCTGCAGCTTCTTGTCGATCTCCCAGACGAGCTTCCTGCGCTCCTCCTGGTCGGTCATCATCGACTGCTTCTCGAACAGCGCCTCCATCTCCTCCTTGCAGTAGCCCGTGTAGTTCCGCTGCGAGCCGCAGGAGTAGTTCTCGTAGAAGTTGGAGTCCGGATCGTCCACGCCCGAGCCGGTCAGGTTCAGGCCGACCATGTAGTCCTTGCGGGCCACCTTTGCATGCCAGTTGCTGGTCTCGACCGTGTCGAGTTCGGCGGCAATGTGGATATGCTTCAGGTGGTCGATCAGGATGACGGCCGCATCGCGATAGACCGCGATATTCCGGGTCGATACCTTCACTTCAAGCGGCTTATCAGGCCCGTAGCCGAGGCCCTCCATGATCTTGCGGCCCTCCGCCCGGTTCGCCTCGATATCCGGGCCGTAACCGGCCACCTTCTCCAGAACTTCCGGAGGCATGCCCCAGACGCCCGACGGCGGCGGCATCATCGCCCCGCCCGCCACAGCCTCTCCGTCGGCGAGGATGTCGATGAACGCCTGCCGGTCGATCGCGAACACCATGGCCTTGCGGATGTCCGCATTGTCGAAGGGCGGGTTGTCCTGGTTCACGATCAGATTGTAGCTGACATTGGTCGTGACCAGTTCGCAGACTGCGTGCGGCGCTTGCGACCGCACGTCCTTCAGCAGCGGAACGGTGACATCGACATTGAAGGTCATATCGAATTCGCCGGCGATGAAGGCCAGCACACGGGTCGCACGGCTCTTGATGATCGTCCACTCATGCCCGTCGAGATGCGGCTTGCCTTCCTTCCAGTAGTTGTCGTTCTTCGTGAACTTCACATGCTCGTTCTGCTTGAGGCTCACGAATTTGAACGGGCCGGTGCCGATCGGGTTCGTCCGCATCTTCTTCGGCGGCACATGGCAGGGATAGACCGGCGAATAGCCTGAGGCCAGCAGCGCGATGAAGGCCGGCTGGCGGCGCTTCAGGTGGAAGGTCGCCTCATGGTCGCCGTTCGTGGTGATTTCCTCGAGGTTCTTGTACCAGGCCTTGCGCGGGTTCTTGCGCAGCTTCGCCTTGCTCTTGCCAAGCACGAGCTCCCAGGTGCATTTGACATCCGCCGAGGTGAACGGCTTGCCGTCATGCCACTCGACGCCCTGGCGCAGCTTGAAGGTGAGCTCGGTGCCGTCACCGTTCCAGCTCCAGCTCTCGGCCAGGTCCGGCACGATGGTGTCTAGGCTGTTCTTCGCCACGTCCTGCCTGTACATGACGAGATTGTTGAAGACGCCCATGTAAGGCGAGACCGTCGAGTTCGTCGCCTCCTCGTGGATCGAGCCGCTCGGCGGCGTGCCGCGATGGTAGAATTTCAGGACGCCGCCGTCCTTCTGCGCGAGCGCCGTCCCGGCATAGCCCGCGAGCATTGCCACGCCGAGGCCGAGCGCCGCGGCGCGTGTCAGATAACCCATGCTTGTATCCCTCCCGGTTAGCATGACGCCGCAGGGATTATGTCGGTCCCGTTCCGCTCTGCCAAGCCGGAACCATGCGCGGCGCAAATGCAGCACCAAAAGAAGGCGGCGGAAAAGCCGCCTGCGCCGCTCTCAATACAGGTTTGCCGCGCCTTTTCAGGCGTCGAATCCAATATTCCGAAACATCCCCGGGCCGCCCGAATACGGCGAGCCGCCGGCCGGCCCGTCAGTTCTCCACCGCGTCCAGCGCCTCGCCCTCGGACCCGTGAATCTGGATGATCTTGTCGAAGCCGGAAAGCTGCACGATCTCCCGGACGGTATCGGGCAGCGCGCAAAGCGCGAAGCTGGCATCGCGCCGCCAAAGACCCTTGGCGATCACCAGCACCGCGCGGAGGCCGGCACTGCTGATATAGGACAACTGGGACAGATTCACGACGACGGCGCGGTCGTCGTCCTGGATCGCGGCCTTCATCTTGCTCTCGAAGTCGCGGGCCGTGGCGCTGTCGATGCGGCCTTCCGGCACCGCGAGCAGGGCGCCGCCGCGCCGTTCCATCCTTACTTCCATCCCGTTTCCTCCTGGCCTCGCTTGACAGATTCCGGCGCTGCCCATGCACCGTTCCATCGCATTATAGCGGTTATTCGCCCCATTCTTACACGATCCCGCACCGGGACATAGCCTGCCTCTGCCGGCAACCCGCAGAGACCGGAGGCCGCAGCCGTCCGGGGACGCACAGAAGCCGGTCCCGGCGCAATATCAGCGACCGGCCGCAAGCAGCGCATCGACATGCCCGGCGGCCCGGGCGGAGACCTCCTCGACCGACCGGGAAAGCGCTTCGAACACCAATTTACCGCCGGACCGGCCGATCACGCCCGCCAGCGCCGGCTCCCCGGACTCCCCGGCGGGCCCTCCATCCGCGGCCAGCTGGACGAGGCCCCAGAGGTTGCGCCAGAGATGCGCGGCTTCCGCGAGGTCCTCCGCCGCTTCCGCGCCGATGGAGCCCAGCGCGTGCGCGGCCTCGAAGACTTCCGCCGCGCCGGCCTCCAGGATCGCCGGCCGCTCGGCAGCGTGGAGCAGCCGCAGGAAATCCGCCGCAGCGCCCACGTCCCGCAGCCCGCCCGGCCTGTGCTCGATGTCCCGGATGCCGCCGCCGGCGTCCGGCCTCTGTCCGCGCATCGCGGCCAGCCCGGCGGCGAGCGGGCCCGCCGGGCGGGGCGCCGTCAGCGCGGAGCGCCGCGCTTCCTCGAACCGCTCTCCCAATCCGCCCTCGGACCAGACGACCCGGGCGCGCCGCAGCGCCGCGAATTCCGGCGCCTCGGCGCGTTCGTGCGGATAATCCAGAAAGGCCTGCAGCGAACAGGCGAGCGGGCCGCTGCTTCCCGTCGCCCGCGGGCGCATGTCGGTTCGGTAAAGACCGCCTTCCGCCGTTTCCGCCGTCAATGCGGCCATCAGGCGGCGGCAGAGCCGCGCATAGTAGGTGTCCGGGTCCAGGGGCCTCGGGCCGTCCGACGCCGCGCCTTCATGGTCGTAAAGCAGCATGAGGTCGAGCTCGGAGCTGACCGTCATCTCGCGCCCGCCGAGATCGCCGAACGCCAGCACCGCCGCCCTGCCGCCCGGCGCGCGCCCATGGGCGCCCGCAAACACTTCCTGCACGGCCGGCATCAGCGCGCCGACGCACACATCGGCAATGTCGGCCAATGGCGGCGCGGCCTCTTCCGGAGAGAGCCGCCCGCGCAGCATATGGGTACCGATCTGGAACAGGCGGTCGTTCGCCCAGCGCCGCACGACATCGAGCAGGTCCGGAAGGTCGTCTGCACGGCCGGCCGCCGCCTCCAGTTCCGCCTGCATCTCCGCCCGGCCGAACTCCCGCGCATAGAAGAGCCGCACCAGGCCCCTCCGGGCGGCTTCCGCCATCTCCGGTTCCAGTCCCTCCTCGTCCGGCAGGTCGAGATCGGTGAAATCGCGGCTGAGCGCGCTTTCCAGCAGCAGCGGACGGCGCGTCATCCAGCCGGCAAGCAGCGGCGCGGACCCGACGACATCCGTGACGATGCCGAGCAGTTCGGGCCGCGCCGCCAGCAGCGAAAACAGACGCCGGTCGGGCGGCAGCCCGGCCAGGAACCGGTCGAAACGCGACAGGGCCGCATCGGGGTCGGGCGCGGCCGCGAAAGCCGCAAGGATATTCGGCAGCAGCCTTGCAAGCAGCGCGCGCGCGTCATCGCTTCGCAGCACCGGCGCCCCGCCCGCGAGCCAGCGCCGCACCATCGCCGCGCCCTCTCCGGCGCCGGCATAGCCCATGCCCGCCAGCGCCGTTTCCGCCGCGCCCTCCGCCTGGAAATCCACGCCCTCGGCGCCCGGCGCGTCCAGCCGGTCCTCGAACAGCGCCCCGTAATGGCGTTCCACTGCCGCGATATGCGCATTCAGCCGGTCCTCGAACGCGCCGGCGGAGGGGAAGGCCAGGAAGGCCGCAATGCCGGCGATACCCGAGTCGCTGTCGGGCAGGCTGTGGGTCTGCCGGTCATCCACCATTTGCAGGCGGTGCTCCACGCCGCGCTGGAAGCCGTAGGCCGCGCGCAGCTCCGCCGCCGCATCGGGCTCGACATGGCCCGCCGACACGAGCGCCTCCAGCGACTCCAGCGTGGCGCATCCGCGAAGGCCGGGGTTCCGCCCGCCCCAGAGAAGCTGCTGCGCCTGCACGAAGAACTCGATCTCGCGGATGCCGCCGCGGCCGAGCTTGACATTGTGCCCCTCCAGCCCGTCGCCGCCCGCGCCGCGCGAGGCGTCGATCTGCTCCTTGATCGCCCTTATGTCCTGGGCTGCGGCGAAATCGAGATGGCGGCGCCATATGAAGGGCTGCAGGGCCTCCAGAAACGCCTCGCCCGCCTCAATGTCGCCGGCGACCGGGCGGGCCTTTATCATGGCCGCGCGTTCCCAGTTGCGCCCGGCCGTGCGGTAATAGACCTCCGCCGAGCGGACCGAGACGGCGGGCGGGGTGGAGCCCGGATCGGGACGCAGCCTGAGGTCGGTCCGGAAGACATAACCCTGCGCGGTCTGCTGGCCCATGATGCGCATCAGCCCCTGCGCCAGCCGCGCGAAGGCCCGCTGCACGCCGCGCCTGCCGATATAGGGCGCGCGGTCCTGGTCGTAGAACAGGATCAGGTCGATATCGCTGGAATAGTTGAGCTCCGAGGCGCCGAGCTTGCCCATGCCGAGGGCGAACAGCCCCGAGCCATGCTCCGGATCATCGGGCTCCGGCAAGGCCAGTTCGCCCGCTTCATGCAGTTCGCGAAGCAAATGCCGGAACGCAGCGCCCAGCGCGGCCTCCGCGAATTCGGAGAGCGCTCCGGTCACCTTCTCCAGCGGCCAGACGGACGCAATGTCGGCGAGCGCGATGGCGAGCGCCGCACGCCGTTTGGCGCGGCGCAGGCGGAGCATGATGTCTGCCGTGGATTCCCCGGCAAAGCCGGTCCGGTCCGCCGCCTCGTCGCAAGCCGCCCGGTAACCCGCGTCCGGCCCGGCTTCGAGCACCAGCCGCGCAAAATCCGGATCGGCGATCAGGCTCTGGCTCAGATAGGGGCTGTTCGCAAACACCGAGGAGAGGAGCCGTCCGGCCGCCGCATCCTCCTCCGCCTCCAGCATGAAGGCGCGGAGCCCGCCGTCTTCGGCCTCGTCCGCCGCCTCGCGCCAGCGCCGCCAGCAGGTCTCCGCCGCCTCGGCATCGGCGACGACCGGCAGCCGTGCTTCGCCGTCGATCCATTCTCCCGCAGGACCCGCCATCCGGAGCCGCCTCGCGATCAGGGGGTTCGGAAAAGGCTGCGCTCATTTCCCGTGGATGTCGAGCGTGCGCGTCTCTTCCAGCACCTGGTCCACCACGGCGCAGAGCGCCTCGCGGTGGTCCGCCCCTTCGATCCGGCAAAGCTGGTAGCGCTCGATCTGCCGGTCCGCTGACGGGCCGTCATAGAGGATCGCCGAAATCCGGCGGAGGTCCGCTTCGCAGCCGAGCGCGCGGGCATCTTCCGCGACATCCTCCACCAGCGCCTCGACGCAGTCCGCGATATCCACCCGCCCGCCCCGCTCCGCATCGCCGATGAAGGCCAGCGTCCCGTAACGCTGGGCCAGCCAGCAGTTCTCGGCGATGATTTCCGTCGCCGGCTCGGGCGGCAGCCCTTCCCCTTCGTCCTGCCGCAACAGCCGCCGCAGCAGCGCGGCATAGAGGGCGGCGAGCGCCATCGACTCGTCCATGCGCGGGCAGATGTCGCAGCTCCTGAGCTCGATCGTCGGATAGGCGTGGGAGGGGCGGATATCCGGGCGCAGTTCGCTGCTGTCCCGTATGGCGCCGATGCGCCGGAAGTCCTCCACCAGGCCGTCGAACTCGGCCCGCGAACGGAACGGACGGGGCAGCCCGGTGCGCGGGAGCGCCCCGATGATGACGGGGCGGTAGGATTTGAAGCCGGTAAAGCCGCCGGCATTGAAGGGAGAGGACGCCGAGAGCGCGATGAACGCCGGCAGATGGCACCGGATCGCCGTCATCACGCGGATGCGGGAATCGGGATCGCCGAAGCCGGCATGGATGTGCATGCCGCCCACCAGGAAGCGGCGCACGGCCTCCTGCATCTCTATCTCGAAGTCGCGGTAACGCGCCTTCGGCGTCACCCGCTGCTCCCGCCAGGCCGCGAAGGGGTGCGTGGAGGCCGCCATCGCCCGCGCGCCGTGGGCCTCCGCCGACTCGACCACCAGCCGCCGCGTCTCGGCGAGCGCCGCGCGCAGGTCCGCTATCGAGGAGCAGACCCGCGTGTTGGTCTCGACCTGGGAGCGCAGCAGCTCCGGCACCACAGTATGCGGGCCGCTCTCGCGCTCGCATCGCTCCATGATGCCCGGGTCGGGATCGGCGATGAGGTCGCGCGTTTCCGGATCGACCAGGAAGAACTCTTCCTCGATGCCGAAGGTGAATGTCAGGCCGGCTTCCGTCATCGACCGTCCTCCCGCTGGCGCCTCCGCTGCAAGACCGGTTTTCTAGGGCAGCGGCGGCGTCGTTTGAAGCGTCAGGCATGTCTGGCGGACAGAGGTCCAGTCCTCGTCGCCCATGGCCTGTCGAAGCCCCGGAAGTCCGGCAGCACGGATATGCGCCAGCCTTTCGGCGGTCGCTGGATGGGTGGAGAGCAGCCCGAAGAGCGGTCCGCTCTCTTCCCCGTGCTTTTCCTCGAGGCGGGCAAAGAAGTCCGCGAGCCCCTCTGTCCCGATGCCCGCAGCCTTGAGCCGTTCGAGCGCAAAGGCGTCCGCGTCCCGCTCGATCTCGCGCGAATAGCCGGTGTTGACCAGCCATTCGGCGAGCCCGCCGGCCAGGGTGCCGCCCGTCAGGTCGCCGAACAGCACGCCGACCAGCAGCGCCACGGCGAAGGACCGGTAGAGGGCGCGGGTGGAATGGTCATGCGCGAGATGGCCGAGCTCATGCGCGGCGATGCCCGCGATTTCCTCCAGGCTCCCGGCCTCGTCGAGCAGCCCCCGCGTGAACACCATGATGCCGCCCGGCAGCGCGAAGGCGTTGACCAGCGGGACATTCACGACGACCGCATGCACCGTCGGCCGGTCCTCAAGATCCGCGCCGAGGCGTTCGACGAGGCGCCGCAGCGCAGCCAGCCCGTCTTCGTTCGCGCAATAGCGGCCGGCGCTTGCGGTTCGCGGCCCGGGAAGCAGATCGACGAGATGGACGAGGACCGTCCGGCCGAGCCGGTATTTGGCGGAGTCGGGAGTGACGGCCGCAAGCTGGGCCGACATCAGTGGGATGAGCACCAGCACGATGCCTGCCAGCGACGCCGCGGCCAGCACCCCCCAGAGCGCGATTCGCCCGACCGTCCTCCGCGAAGTCCGGTGCCGCCGCAGCAGATGCGGCGCCGCCCGCCGGAGCGGTTCGACGATGCCCGGATCGTCAAGGATGAGCCTGGCCGTCGTGCCGGCCAGACCCAGCCGTACCGGCTCCCCCTCGCGCGGCCTCTCCACCAGCCTTATGCCCTTGCCCGGCCAGGACCCGACAACGGGTCCGGCTTCGTCGAAGATGGCGAGCCCCGTCGCCGCAATCTCGACCTCGACCGCCCGCGAGCGCGCCGTCAGCCCGTCATAGTAGCGCGCCGGATACCGGGCCATGCGTCAGAACCCGCCGACATCAAGGGCCTCTGCCGTCCCTTCGCCGTAACTCGGCACGGTGGCGGAGGCCTGCACGACTTCGTCGAGCGCCCCGGCGTTCGAGATGTCCAGCGTCTCGCAGGCATGTCTCAGCAGCGGAATGTCGAGGAACAGGATTCGGATTATTCCGGAGAACAACAGCACCAACAGAACTGGAATAAAGACAGCTACAACGACAACTGCAGCTTCCACCTCCCCAGCTCTCGCAGCGCCGTACGCGATGAAAAACGCAATGCTCCCGAGCAGCGCACTCAACGCAAACATGACAAGAGCAAAGACAAAGAACCGGCCAATAACGAATTGGCTCCGCACCGCAGACGAAAAGCTTGTGCCGCCGACGGTCAGGCACCCTGCCATATGCCGGAACTCGACCACCCGGTACCAAATCCAGAGGAAAAAGCTCGCAGACAGGAGAAACAGCGGCCAATAGGTCATGAAACCGAAGACAATATCGGCCGTGTCATAAAGCTCCTGATCGATGAATGACGCAATCGTTTGGAGGCTTCCGAAATTCAGGATCGCAAAAAGCCCCAACGCCCCGGCAAACGACCCGGGGACGGCTGCCCAGCGCCGAAAGAGCCAGACGGGATTCGGTGCAAGACCGAGACCCGCCGTGCCGAAATAGGCATGTTGCGCGAAGTAACGGAGAGTCGCGACACGCATCCACGGATAGGCAAGCCCAAGGGTTGCGGCCGTCAGCAGGCCGTAGCCGAAGGCGATGCGCGCATAGGCGAGCGACGAGCCGCCGAGCCCGAAGCGGACGCCGCGCCAGGCCGTGCGCGTCAGGCGGTAGCGGCGCATGCGGTGGATGGCGATCTGGACCAGGAAGAACAGCACCAGATAGTAGAGGATTTCGAGCGCGAGCAGCGCATGGTCCGGCCCGTCCGCGAACAGGAATTGCAATAGCGAGTAGGCAGCGAACACCGGCAGGAGGACCGCGACGGCGATCAGGAAGCCGATGAACAGCTCCCCGCCCGTGCCGAGATATTCGAGCGCATCGTCGAGCAACACGGTATGGCGCCAGACAAAGCGGCGGACATGCGTGCGCCCCCAGAAGCGGTAGATGCCGAGCGTCAGGATCGAGAACACGAGGTTGCGCAGCAGCAGCCCCGCCAGCGGGCCCCGTCGACCCTCGAACTGCGCCGCCCGCCCCGGCATGTCGTCCGTCATGCGTTGGTCGCCCCGTTGCCGCGAAGCCGCCGGCGCCTCTATAGCATCCGCCGCCGCGGCCCCGTAAGCTGGCGGGCCGCTGCGAGGGAAGAACGGAGGGCAACGGAACCGTGGGCACAGTCGCATCCGGCGGCAGGAGCTTCTACGGCGCCCGGCTCGGGCTGCTGGTGCGCCCGACGCGCTTTCCCCGACTTCCCGGCGACCCGGCCAATGCCCGCAGCTTCCCCTTCAGCGTGCGCCATGCGGTGCTGGAGCAGGCGGACAGGACGGCGGCGCTGGAAGCCGCCGAGCGCCTGCTGGACGAGGGCGCGGAAGGCATCGGCCTTGCCTTCAACGCCGAATTCGACCTGGCGGACGCTCTCGACGCACCCTTCGCCGGCGGGCTCGCGGTGCAGCGCAGCCTCGTCGAAGCCATGCTTCCGCCCGACGCGGAGGTCGGCGTACTGGCCTTCTCCGGGGACAATGACAGGATCGCCGCGCCCGGCTATCTGGCCGACGCCGTAGCGGCGGACGAGGACAGGCTCGATGTGGAGCGCGCGCGGGACAGCCTCCTGGATGCGGCGACGCAGGCCGCGTCCAACCGGCCCGCCATCGCCGCCTGGCTGCTGGAAGAGCCGGAGATGGGGCCCTTCGCCTCCGATATCCGCGCCGCCACCAACCGGCCCGTCTATGACCGGACCCGCTTCCTCGCCTGGTTCCATGCGAGCCTCGCGCCGAGGGTCTTTCCGCGATGACGGTCGCGGTCGGAGGCGCGCCCGTCGGCGGGGCGGCGCTCGGCATCCTCATGCTGGACGCCCGCTTCCCGCGCGTGCCGGGCGACATGGGCAATGGCGACACCTGGCCCTTCCCGGTGCTCTACGAGATCGTGCGCGGCGCCACGCCGGAGCGGGTCGTGCGCCGCCGCGCCGAAGGGCTGGACGGCGACTTCCTCGACGCCGCCCGGCGGCTGGTGGACCGCGGCGCTGCGGCCGTCACCACCGTTTGCGGCTTCCTGTCGCTCTTCCAGCCGGAGCTCGCCGCCCATGCCGGCGTGCCGGTCGCCTCATCGACCCTGATGCAGGTGCCGGCGCTCGACCGCATGCTCCCGCCCGGAAAGCGGACCGGCGTGGTGACGGTCAGCCGCGAGAGCCTTTGGGACGACCATTTCACCGCCGTCGGCGCGCCCGCCGACACGCCGGTCGAAGGCACGGAAAGCGGGCGCGAACTCACCCGCGTGCTGATCGGCAACCAGCCCTGGCTCGACATGGGCGCCGCGGAAGCCGATGTCACGGCCGCCGCCCGCCGCCTCGTGGCGCGTTGCCCGGAGGTCGGCGCCATCGTGCTGGAATGCGCCAACATGGCTCCCTATGCCGCCGCCGTGCGCCGCGAGACGGGCCTGCCCGTCCACGACATCTACAGCTTCATCACCTGGGTCAATTCCGGCTTCGCCGAGGGGCGGTGATCGCCGGCGGCTCCTAACCCCCGGAAATGCCGGCAACGACCCTGTCGGCGAAGGCGCGCGTGCCGAGCGGGCCGCCGAGGTCCGGCGTGCGCGTTTCGGGCAAGGCAAGCAGCGTTTCGACGGCGCCTTCCAGCACCCGCGAGGCTTCCATGAGCGTGTTGTTCTGCTCCCGGACCCCTTTCCATGCCAGCAGCTGGGCCGTCGAGAAAAGCAGCGCGCTCGGGTTGGCCTCGTCCCTGCCGGCGATGTCCGGCGCGCTGCCATGCGCGGCCTGCGCCACCGCCACCCGGTCGCCGGCATTGATCGAACCGCCGAGCCCAAGGCCGCCCGAAAGCTCCGCAGCGAGGTTGGAGAGGATGTCGCCGAACATATTGGTGCAGAGCAGCACGTCGAACCGCTCGGGCTCGCGCACGAGCAGCGCGGCGGCGGCATCGACATGCACGTCGTCCGTCTCGACATCGGGCCATTCAGCGGCAACCTCGTAGGCCACCCGCTCGAAGAGGCCGTCCGTGTGTTTCAGCACGTTCGACTTGTGGACGATCGTCACCTTGCGCCGCCGGTCGCGCGCCGCGGCGAAGGCGGCCCGGGCGATACGCTCCGAGCCCTTGCGGGTGATCTTGCGGACCGCGAGCCCGACATCCTCGGTCGCCATGAATTCGCCCGTGCCTGCGAACATGTTGCGGTCAGCGTAGAAGCCCTCGGTGTTCTCGCGCGCCACCAGCAGGTCCATGCCGGGGGCGAGCGCCGGCACGCCCCGGAGCGCGCGGCTCGGGCGCATGTTGGCATAGAGTTCCAGCCGCGTGCGGACGGCGGCGCTCGGGTTGACGCCGCCTTCTTCCGGCGGCGGATAAGCGGCTGTATCGACCGGCCCCAGAATGGTGAGGTCCGCGGCGCGCACCGCCGCCTCTGCGGCATCCGGCCACGTCGTCCCGTCCCGCTCCAGCGCATCGAGGCCGGCGCGGCCTTCCGAAAGCTGCAATCCGAGCGCGAAGCGGGCGTCCAGCGCCTTCAGCGCGCGCCGCGCCGCCGCCGCGATCTCGGGACCGATGCCGTCGCCCGGCAGAATCAGCACCTGCATCTTGAGTTCGGCCTCCCGCCCGAATTGATTTCCCCAGCCGCTCGCCTATGTTCGCGCGCCCGTTCAGGCAAGAGAGGAGTTCCCTGCCAGTGTCAAGCAACCGCAGCCTGCGTCCGGAGACCATCGTGCTCCATGCGGGCCACCGGGGCGACCCCAATACCGGTTCGGTCGCCGTTCCGATCCACCAGACCACGTCCTACCAGTTCCGGGACACCGAACACGCCTCGAACCTGTTCGCGCTGAGCGAGCTCGGCAACATCTACACCCGGATCATGAATCCGACCCAGGCCGTGTTCGAGGATCGAATGGCGGCGCTGGAGGGCGGGGTTGCGGCGCTGGCGCTGGCCTCGGGCCAGGCGGCGACGGCGTTCTCGCTCCAGAACGTCGCCCATGCCGGCGACAATGTGGTGAGCTCGACCGACCTCTACGGAGGCACCTGGAACCTGTTCGCCAACACGCTGAAGGACCAGGGCATCGAGGTGCGGTTCGTCGATCCGGCCGATCCCGAGAACTTCCGCCGCGCCATCGACGACCGGACGCGCGCCTTCTACGCGGAGACGCTGCCGAACCCGAAGCTCGAAGTCTTCCCGATCAGGGAAGTCGCCGATATCGGGCGCGAATACGGCATCCCCCTCATCATGGACAACACGGCCGCGCCGCTGGTCTGCCGGCCCTTCGACCACGGGACGGCGGTCGTCATGTATTCCACGACGAAATACATCGGCGGGCACGGCACCTCCATCGGCGGCCTGCTGATCGACGGCGGCAATTTCGACTGGGAGGCCTTCCCGGAGCGCCATCCCTATCTGAACCAACCCGACCCGAGCTATCACGGCGCGGTCTGGACCGAGGCGGTCAAGCCGCTCGGCCCCATCGCCTACATCATCAAGGCCCGGACGACGCTGCTGCGCGACCTCGGCGCGGCGACCACGCCGATGAACGCCTTCCTGTTCCTGCAGGGGCTGGAGACGCTGCCGCTGCGCATGGAGCGCCACAACGCCAATGCCGCGGCCGTCGCCGACTTCCTGAACGGCCACGCCAGGGTCGCGAAGACGATCTATCCGGGCCTGATGGACGGCGAGGCGCGGCGCCGCGCCGACGCCTATCTGGATGGCGGCTACGGTGCGCTGGTGGGCTTCGAGCTCGCGGGCGGCCGCGAGGCCGGGCGGGCGTTCATCGATGCGCTGGAGCTGCTCTTCCATGTCGCCAATATCGGCGATGCGCGCAGCCTCGCCATCCACCCGGCGACGACCACCCATTCGCAGCTCTCGGAGGAAGAACAGGCGGCCACCGGCGTGACGCCCGGCTATGTGCGCCTCTCCATCGGCCTGGAGCATATCGACGACATCCTCGCCGACCTCGACCAGGCGCTGGCCGCAGCGGGCTGAAGCGGGTCAACCCTTTGCGCCTCGACGGGGCCGCGCCTTGCACGGGCGCGGCCCCGCTTCCTTGCGAACAAAAGCCGCCGCGCCGCGCCAAAATATTATCTCTTCTCGTTATTATCCTGTGCCGTTATGATGGGCTGAATGCAACTGTTCAAGGATAAAACGACAGCCGATGTCTTCGCCGGAAGGAGCGTTCGAAGGCTTCCACCGACGATCCTGCGACGGGCCAGGATGCGCCTTCAGCGGGTGGTTGCGGCGCAGGAACTTTCGGACCTCCGGAATCCTCCTTCGCACCGCCTCGAAGCCCTATCCGGGAACCGCAATGGGTTCCACAGCATACGGATCAACGATCAATGGAGAGTGTGCTTTCGCTGGACGGAGAACGGAGCCGCTGACATCGAAATTGTCGATTACCACTGAAGCGCACCGGAGCCGCCCATGACAGCCCCAATTCACCCCGGAGAACACCTTGCGGAGTTCCTGGACGAACTCGATATCAGCCAATACCGCCTGGCCAAGACGATCGGCGTCGCGCCGCGGCGGATAAACGAGATCGTGCTCGGGCGCAGGTCGGTAACGGCCGACACGGCCCTGCGCATAGGAAAAGCCCTCGGCACGACACCCGAATTCTGGCTGAATCTGCAGGCTGCCTACGATCTCGATTGCGCGCGGAATTCGGTCAGCACCGATACCATCGAATCCCTGGTTGCGGCTTAGGACGCGGGCCGCCTAGAACCCGTACATCTCGCCGGCCTTGCTGCGGGCGCCGGAGTGCTCCATCAGGAAGGCGCGGAGCGCGGTGTTGAAGCCGAGCGAGTCCTCGATGTTCGAGAGATGGCGCGCGCGCGGCAGCACCAGCAGGTCCGCCGAGGGGATCCTGGCCGCGATCACCTCATGCGCGGAAACCGGCGTGCCGGGGTCGTTCTCGCCCACGATGGCGAGCGTCGCCACGTGGATTTCGTGCAGCCGGTCGGTCAGGTCCAGCTGCGAGATCGCCGCCGCGCAGCCCTTGTAGCCGGCAAGCGGGGTTGTGCGGATCATGGCGCGCACCGCGTCCACTTCCTGCCCGTGATGCTCGCAGAATTCCGGCGAGAACCAGCGGTCGATGGTGGCCTCCACCATGGACTCCATGCCGTTCTCCTCCGCCGCCGCAATGCGCTCGCGCCATTGCTCGCGCGCTTCGGCATCGTAGCGGCTGGAGGTGTCGCAAAGGATCAGTCCGCGCAGCAGGTCCGGGCGCTTGAGCGCGAGGGTCTGCGCGGTCATGCCGCCCATGGAGAGCCCGCAGAACACCGTCTTCTCGATGCCCAGCTCTTCCAGCAGGGCGATGGCGTCGTCGGCCAGCATCTCCAGCGTGTAAGGGCCTTCCGGGGCCGCCGAGGCGCCGTGGCCGCGCGTGTCGTAGCGCAGCACGCAATAGTCCCGGAGCGCCGGCATCTGCGCATCCCACATGCGGTGGCTCGCCATCAGCGAGTGCGACAGCGTCACCACCGGGCGGGTTTGCGGGCCCTCGAGGGAATAGAAGATCTCGGTGCCGTTGACATGGGCGGTCGGCATGGTGCGTGTTCTCCTCCACGCGGAAACGGGGCGGCCGTGTCAGCGGCCTCCGGGCGCCGGGCCGGCCTGGTGGAGCGCCATCCGCCAGACGCCGTCTTCCAGCACGAACCCGTTGGTTGCGACCAGAACGCCGCCGGACAGCCGCTCCACGCAGCTTACCAGAGCGAAACCGTCATAGCACAGCGCGTTCGGCGAGAGGCAGACGATGGCGGGCCGGGTCGGCGCGCCCAGGATCGCGTCCCAGCTTGCGAGCACGGCTTCGCGCCCGATGATCGCCGCGCCGCCCGGATGGACGCAGACGACGGGCGCGCGTTCGGCCCAGAGCCGGCGCATCGCCTCGCGGTCGCCGTCGTCGAAGGCGCGGTAGAAGGCCTCGTTCGCGGCAAGCGCCTCGTCTTCGTGCATGGCCGTCATGTCCTTCCCGGTCCGGGACGGATCGCCCGGTCGCCCGCAAGGTCCGCCGGCTTCAGGAAGAACAGCGCCAGCGGCCCGAGCGCCATCACCAGCGCTATATGCGCGAAAGCCACGCCCCAGGCCAGCACGCTCTCGCCGCCCATGAGGTCGAGGATGCCGCCCAGCACCACCGCCCCGACGAAGCCCAGCCCGTAACCGCAGAGCGAGTGGACAGCGAGGGTGGCGCCGCGCCGTTCGGGCTCCGAGGCGCCGACCGTGCCGGCCGTGAGCGACGCCGAATCCGCGTAGATCGCCATATTGTAAAGGATGCAGAGCGCCGCCGCCGCCCAGTAGCCCCACTCGGAGATGAAGCCCGTGGCGCAGGCGAGTACCATGCACACGCTCATCGCAAGCAATACCCAGCGCTGGCGCCCGATGCGGATCGCGAGCTCGTTGCCGGCGATGCTGCTCGCGGTCCCGAGAAGTTCCATCAGCATGGCGATCACGGTTGGCGCAAACCAGTATTCGGGCTCATAGCCGGCATGTATCGCCGCGAAGGTCAGGAACGCGACCGCCCAGGAGCGCACCGCGAACATCTCCCAGGTATGCACGCCGTAACAGGCGATATAGGCCATGGCGGAGCGGTTGCGGAACACATGCCCGAAATCGGCGAGCGGATTGGTGCCGGAGGGCGTCGGCTCGCGGCGCGGGAACAGCACAAGCGCGACCAGGAAGGCGCCCGCCGTGCCGGCGGCGCTGACCAGGAAGGCCGCCTCCCAGCCGAGCCACCGGTCGATCTCGCCGGCAAGGAAGAAGGAGAGCGAGCCGCCTATGCCCATCGCAGCCGCATGGAAGGCCACGCCGCGCGAGCGTATGCGTCCTTCCAGCTCGTCGCTCAGCACCCGGAGCCCGACCATGTAGGTCCCGGCCCAGCCGAAGCCGGCGATCGCGCGGAACACCATGCCCGTGACGAAGTCATGGGCCACATAGGCCATGCCCAGATGGCTGACCGTGCTGGCGAAGACGCCGATCAGGTAGATCCGGCGGGCCTGGAACCGGTCGGTCGCCGTTACCAGCACCAGCACCGACAGCGCATAGACGCCGAAGATGATGCCCGACATCAGACCGCCCTGGGTGTTGCTCATCCCCCACTCGTCCCGGAGAACCGGGAGCAGGCCGTTGAACGTGGTGGAGCCCATCTGTCCGATGAACTGGGCGAAGCAGACGGTGACGATGAGGGCCGTCGTGTTCATCGGCGCGAGACGCCAGGCGCGCGCCATATCGTCGTCTTCCGCGGAGCGCTCACGCGAGGCCCGCCTTCTCGCGCTCCCGCTGGCGCAGGTCGCGGCGGCGGATCTTGCCGGTGGCGGTCATCGGCAGCTCGTCCACGAACTCGACCGCGCGGGGATATTCGTGGGCGGAGAGGCGCTCGCGGACATGGGCGCGGAGCGCGGCTTCCAGCGCTTCCGTCGGCGCCTCGCCCCCGCGCAGCACCACGAACGCCTTCACGATATCGCCGCGCACCGGGTCCGGCGCGCCGACGGCCGCCGCCATGGCGACCGCCGGATGGCCCATCAGGCACTCCTCGATCTCGCCGGGGCCGATGCGGTAGCCGGCCGAGGAGATCACATCGTCCCCGCGCCCGACGAAGCGCAACGCGCCGTCCTCGTCCATGACGCCGAGGTCGCCGGTCAGCAGCCACTCGCCGTTGAACTTGGCCGCCGTCGCCTCTTCGTCCCGCCAGTAGCCGAGGAACATGACGGGGTCCGGGCGGCGGACCGCGATCTCGCCCGACTCGCCGGGCGGCAGCGGCTCGCCGGCGCCGTCCAGCACCGCGACCTCGTGGCCCGGTATCGCGCGCCCGAGCCAGCCCGGCCGGACCGGGAACAGGCTCGCGCAATTGCCGACCACGAGATTGCATTCCGTCTGCCCGTAGAACTCGTTGATGGTGAGGCCGAACACCTCGCGCCCCCAGCCGAGCAGCTCCTCGCCCAGGCTCTCGCCACCGCTGCCGATGCTGCGCATGGCAAGCCCGGGCGTGCGCTGCGCGGCCCCGGACGCCTGGCGCATCATCTTGAGCGCCGTCGGCGGCAGGAAGGCGTTGCGGACCTCGTAGCGCGCAATCAGAGCGAACGCCTCCTCCGGGTCGAACTTGCCCGCGCGCGAGGCCAGCACCGGCACGCCCGCCGCCCAGGCCGGCAGCAGCACGTCCAGTAGCCCGCCGGCCCAGGCCCAGTCCGCCGGCGTCCAGAACAGGTCGCCGGGCTGCGGGAAGAACTCCTGCGGCAGCGCCACGCCCGGCAGATGCCCCGGCAGCACCCGGTGGCCATGCAGCGCGCCCTTGGGCGGGCCCGTGGTGCCGGAGGTGTAGATGAGCAGCGCCGGGTCGTCGGGCCCCGTATCGGCCGCCACGAAGCGGTCGGAGGCCCGCTCGACCACCTCCCAGAAGTCCTCCGCGATCACGGTCGAGAGCGCCGGCAGGTCTAGCGCGGCGACCTTTTCGCGGCCCTCCGCGTCGGTGATGAGCGCCTTCGCGCCGGAATGGCCGAGCCTGTAGGCCAGCGCTTCCTCGCCAAAGAGCGTGAAGAGCGGCAGCGCCACTGCGCCGAGCTTGTAGGCGGCGAGATGGGCAAGCCCGGTCTCCACGCCCTGCCCCAGCAGCACCGCCACCCGGTCGCCGCGGCCGACGCCCGCGGCGGCGAGCGCATTGGCAAGCCGGTTGGAGAGCCGCGAGAGCTCCCGGAACGACCAGAGCCGGGGCTCGCCCCCTGCCGGGTCCGGGCAGATCATCGCCGGGCGGTCGCTCCCGACATGCCGCTCGCAGGCGTGCTCCGCGATGTTGTAGCGGGCCGGCACCCGCCAGCGGAACGCCGCGCGCACCGCCTCCCAGCTCTCGCGGCGCTCGACGATCATGCCTGCGCCGGCTCCAGGTCGAAGCGCAGGATTTCGCCCTCGAACTCCGGCCCGGCCGCCGGGAAGCGCCGCGCAAGCTCCGGGTCGTGGCCGGGGATCAGGTGGTCGCGGGAGAGCATGCGCGCGCCCAGCGTCCGGTAGCCCTCCAGCATTTCGCGCAGGTCGTAGAAGACGCGGAAGGGCCGCACCTGCTCCATCTCCTCGTAGAGATGCACGGCGTCGGAGGCCACGATCACGGGTCCCCGCCGGGTCGCCACCTCCAGCGCGATCTGGCCGCGCGAATGGCCGCCGATCAGGATCTGCGAAAGGCCGGGCGCGAGCGCGCCGTCGCCGTCGTAGAACCGGCAGCGCCCGTCATAGTTCAACCCGACCAGGGTGAGCGTGTTGCGCTTGCCGTACATCTTGAGCGCCGGATGGGTCACGTCCCGGCCGGTCACGGTCAGCATCTCGCGGTCCTGGATATGGAACACCGCCTGCGGGAAGGCTTCGAGATTGCCGACATGGTCGTAATGGCAGTGGGTGACGATGACGTCCGAGACGGTCGCGGGGTCGATGCCGAGCCGGCGCAGGCCGTCGGCCGGGTCGTAGAGCGTGTCGTGGCCGAGCCGGTCGCCGACGCGCACCGCATAGCCGCAATCGACCACCCAGACCCGCCCGCCGCCGCGTATGACCCAGAAATAGAAATCGAGGCCGGGCGCCTGCTTCGCCGGGTCGCCGTCCAGATACATCTCGCTCTCCGGGCGGAAATCCTCGCGTCCGTAGCGCAGGCCGTAGATCTCGTAGTTCGGGGTCATGCAGGCACCTCCCTCCCGCCAGCATAGCGCGCGCCGGGCGCGAGGCGTATAAGCCGCCGGCGCCCATGTCCGATAGTTCCGCCCCCGCCGCGCCCGCCGCCGCGCAGCCCGAATACACCGAGCTGCAGCGCTGGCTGACGCTGATAACGGTCACGCTCGCCACCACGCTCTACGCGATGACGGTGACGATCGCCAATGTCGCGCTGCCCAAGATGCAGGGGACCTTCGGCGCGACGCAGGACGAGATCGCCTGGGTCGTCACCTTCAACATCATCGCCACCGCCGTGATGACGCCGGCCACCGGCTGGCTGGCGGAGAAGGTCGGGCGGCGCAATGTCATGGTCTGGGGCATCGCGGTCTTCACCCTGGTCTCCGCCGGCTGCGGCCTCGCCGAGAGCCTGGAGCAACTGGTCTTCTTCCGCATCCTGCAGGGCCTCGCCGGCGCGCCCCTGGTGCCCGTGAGCCAGGCCATCGTGATGACGATCTTCCCGCGCGAGCGCCACGGCACCGCGCTCGCGGTCTGGGGCATCGGCGTCACCATCGGGCCGATCATTGCGCCGACGCTCGGCGGCTATGTCACCGAACTCTACAACTGGCGCTGGATCTTCTTCCTGCTGGTGCCGGTGGGCATGGTCGCGTTCCTGTGCGCCGCGGCCTTCGTGCGCCGCCGGGCGCAGCGCCATCCGACGACGCTCGACTGGACCGGCTTCATCGCGCTCTCGCTCGCCATCGCCTCGCTGCAGCTCATGCTCGACCGGGGCGAGCGGCTCGGCTGGTTCAACTCCAACGAGATCATCCTGGAGGCGTTCGTCGCCTGCCTCGCCTTCTATGTGTTCGTCGCCCACATCTTCACCACCGACCGCCCCTTCCTGCAGCCGCGCATCCTCACAAACCGCAATTTCGTCATCGGGCTGGCGCTCACCTTCGTGTTCGGCCTGCTCAATTTCACGCCCATGGTGCTGTTCCCGTCGCTGCTGCAGGGCCTGCGCGGCTATCCGGACAGCATCATCGGCTACCTGCTGGCGGTGCGCGGCCTCGGCACGTTCTGCGGCTTCCTGTTCATCATGTTCTACGGCCAGCGCATCGACCCGCGCCTGCTGCTGCTCGCGGGCTTCCTCACCCAGGGCATTTCCGGGCTCGCCATGGCGCAGTTCGACATCAACCTCACCACCTTCGGCGTCGCCTGGACCTCGATGCTGCAGGGCTTCGGCGTCGGGCTGATCTGGGTGCCGCTCTCGATCGCGACCTTCTGGACGCTGGAGGCCAAGGACATGACGGAAGGCACGGCGGTCTTCCACCTCATGCGCAATATCGGCTCGTCCATCCACATCTCGCTGTCGGTGGCGCTGGTGATCCACACCGCCAAGATGAGCTATTCCGAGCTTTCCAGCTTCGTGAACCCCTACAATGACGCGCTCGGCCGGGCCGCATCGGAGGGGCCGTGGAGCCTGGAGGGCGGGGCGGGCATGGCGGCGCTGGTGCGCGAGATCGGCCGCCAGGCGCAGATGATCGGCTATGTGAACGCCTTCTACTTCTTCGCCGCCACGGCCTTCGTCTGCATCCCGCTGCTCTTCTTCGTCCGCAAACCGACGGCGGCGACGGCCGGCTAGCGCGGCTTCGTCACCGGGGCCGCGTCCGGTTACGGCCCGCCTGCCGCGGCCACGACTGCCCGGAGCGCCGGCCAGTCCGGCGGGCCGGCGGCTGCAATCGGCTGGATGCAGACCTGGTCGGCGCCGGCGTCGAAATGCGCGCGGAGCCGCTCCGCCACCGCCTCCGCGGAGCCCCATGCCACCATGGCGTCCATCAGCCGGTCCGAGCCGCCGCCTTCCATGTCGTCGGCGGTAAAGCCGGTGCGGAGCCAGTTGTTGCGGTAATTGTCGAGCGTCATGTAGCGCGCGAGTTCCTTGCGCGCCGCCGCGCGGGCCGCGCCGGCGTCTTCCAGCAGGCAGATTTTCTGTTCCACCGCGAGCCAGCGTCCGGGGCCGAGGATGGCGCGGGCGCGTTCCGTGTGTTCCGGCGTGACATTGTAGGGGATGGCGCCCCGGCAGAGTTCGGCGGCCAGTTCCAGCATGCGCGGCCCGAGCGCGGCGATCACCACCGGCCGGTCCGGGTCGTCGAGCGGCGGCCCGTCGGCCGCGATGCCCTCCAGATAGCGGCGCATGGTGGCCACCGGCCCGGCATAGCGGTGGCCGCGCAGTCCCTCGACCAGCGGCGGATGGCTGACGCCGAGCCCGAGCACGAAGCGCTCCCCGGAGAAGTCCGCGAGCGTGCGCCGCCCGTTGCGCGCCGTGACGGGGTCGCGGGCATAGATGTTGGCGATGGAGCTGCCGACGGCGATCCGCGAGGACCCGGCCAGCAGGTGCCCCGCCAGCGACAGGCTCTCGTATCCGGTCGATTCCGGATACCAGAGATGCGAGCAGCCGAGCGCCTCCGCGCCGCGCACCAGTTCGCCGAGCCCCGCCCCGTCCAGCCGGTCGGTCGGATACCAGAAGCCGAATCGTCCGTAATGCATGACTGGAAACAGTCCCTTCCACCGCAGCGCCGTGCCGTCTCCGGAAGCATAGCGTCCCCGCCGAAGAAGGCGCCAGGGAGGGTCACATGAATTCGCTCGCTGCCATACCTTCACGGAAAATGTAACGGTGGCGGGTTGCAAGCAGGTGAGTGGGGACGATAAGGGGCTTCAAGTATCCCGATTTGTTTCCGTTGGACCGGTGACGGACCGTGCGACGTGGAAATCGTGGACTATCACTGAAGGGGTGCGGGCATGAATGCGAGGAACGGAATGCGGCCGGTCCATCCGGGCGAAGTCCTGCGCGAGGAACTCGAGGAACTCGGCCTTTCGGCCAATGGGCTGGCGAAGGCGCTCGGCGTTCCGGCGAACCGGGTAACGGCGGTCCTGAACGGCGAGAGAGGCGTGAGCGCGGACACGGCGCTCAGGCTCGCGCGGTATTTCGGCACCACGCCGCAACTATGGATGAACCTGCAAAAGACCTGGGAGCTTCGCCGGGCGGAAATCGAGTCGGGCCGGGAGATCGCGGCGCGCGTGACGCCCCGCCAATCGGCTGCGTAGCGCTTATGCGAACGGCCGGGACCTGGCCCCGACCCGGCAGGGAAACCGTCAGCCGGCCTTTTCGGTGGTCGGGTCGATGGTCTTGCCGATGGCGGTGACCTTGGTCGCGGGGAAACCGCTGATCTCCGCGTGCCTGTGGATGATGGCCTCGTCCTTCGCCAGATAGACGCAGAAGGTCTTGTCGGCGGCGACGAAGCTCTCCACCCACTGGATGTCCGGCCCGAGTTCGGCCAAAGCCCCGTTCGACTTCGCGGCCGCCTCGGCCAGCTGCTGCCGCTCCAGCGTCCCGACCTCGGGAATGTCGCGTTCGATGATGTATCTGTTGAGCGCCATGGGGGTCCTCCCGTCTTCCGGTTCGTGGCTGCCGCGGCCATAGCGTGCGGCGCCGGGGCAGGTTAGCGCATTTGAGGCAGGCGGGCGTCGACCGACGGCCGGTCCGCAGGCCGGCCCTCACCGCCGAAGCCGTTCACCGGCCCTCAGCTTGCGGCTAAGAATGGGAAATGAACCTTCGGGATATTGTCATCGCCGCCCTGCGCGAGGCCGCCGACCCGGCGAGGGCGCCTCGGCAGCAGGCCTACATGAAGTCCGGCATGCCCTTCCTCGGCGTGGCTGTGCCGCAGTGCCGGCGCATCGTGGGCTCGGTGGCCGGGGCGCATCCGCTGCCGGACGCCGGCGCATGGGAAGCGGCGGTCCTAGACCTCTGGCGCGGGGCCGCCCACCGCGAGGAACGCTATGCGGCGGTAGAGCTTCTGCTGGCCGGGCGCTATTCGCGCTGGCTGGAGCCGGCGCGCGTGCCCATGGTCGAGGAACTGGTGGTCACCGGCGCCTGGTGGGACTATGTGGACCCGATCGCCGCCCGGGGGATGGGGACGATGCTCGCCGCCCACCCCGACCCGGTGAAGGCCCTGCTCCGCGACTGGGCGCGGGACGGCGACATCTGGAAGCGGCGGACCGCCATGCTCGCGCAGCTTCGGGCGAAGCGGGCGACGGACACCGCGCTGCTGGCCGACGCCATCCGGCCGTCCATCGGCTCATCGGAGTTCTTCCTGCGCAAGGGCATCGGCTGGGCGCTGCGCGAATATTCAAAGACCGATCCCGGCTGGGTGACGGCGTTCATCGACAGCCACCCCGGCCTCTCGCCCCTGAGCCGGCGCGAGGCGCTGAAGCATCTGGAGCGCAAGGGGTTCCCGTAAACCCGGGCCGCAACGCCTCGACGCCGGGCGGGGCTTTTGCGAGAATGGCGCCCGAGGAGGATGCGCCCCATGTCCGAGACCATGACCGAAGCGAAGATCGTCCGTCTTTCCGAGACAGATACCGTGCCCTTCGCGGCCGATTCCTTCTACAACCCGATCCTGCTTGGCGAGGAGGCCGGGTTCCCCATCCGGGTCGGCATCCAGACCGCCGAGCCCGGCTACGAGCCGGGGCTGCACGCGCATCCCTATGTGGAAATCCTGCACATCCTCGAAGGCAGCTGCGATGTCTGGCTGGAGGGCGCGGAGGACGAGCGCACCCGCCTCGAAGCCGGCGACACGGTCGCCCTGCCCCCGGAGCGCCGGCACAACTTCGCCGCCGTGGGCGAGAAGCCGATGCGGCTCATGGGCATCCACCTCAGCCCGAAGCGGATCGTGAACTACCGCGACGGCGCGTCAGACGAGCACGGCTACCCGATCCACCGCCGGTGAACGATGTCGCGGCGGCGGCCGCCCGCCTGATCCGCGGCCGCGAGGACCTGCGTTCCCGCCGGGACTATCCGGCCGACCTCTGACGGGGCCTCGCCGAAGCGGGCCTGCTCGGCCTCACCGTTCCCGGGGAATATGGCGGCCGCGGCCGGGACCTCGAACGGCTTGCGGAGGATTGCCGGGACATGGTGCGCCACGGCCGCAGCCTCGGCGCCATGCTCGCCTGGAAGGTTCACTGCACGCTCTCGCATTTCGCGCTCGCCCGCCTCGGCGACGAGGCGCAGAAGCGGGAATGGCTGCCGCGCCTGGCGAGGGGCGAAACCACGCTGGCGGCGGCGATCTCGGAGCCCGGGGCCGGCGCGCATCCCAAATATCTGAAGGCGCGCGCCGAAGAGTTGCCGGGGGGCGGCTGGCGGCTCGACGGCGAGAAGGCCTGGATCACCAACGGCCCCGCGGCCGGCCTCTTCATCGTGGTGGCGGTCAAGGGCGAGAGCGGCGGGCGCAAGCGGTTCGGCGCCTTCCTGGTGCCGGCGGACGCGCCCGGCCTTGCGCGCACGGAGGCCGGCGCTGTCGAGTTCCTGCGCCCGACCGGCCATTGCGGCCTCGACCTCCGCGATGTCCGCCTGCCCGCCTCGGCGGAGCTCGGCCCGGACATCGACATATGGCGCGCCTTCGCGAAGCCGCTGCGCAATGTCGAGGACCTGCTGAAGCTCGGCTCGCAGCGGGGCGCGATGGAGGCGCTGCTCGACGACGCGGCCGACGCCGGGCTCGGGGATGAGGCGCTCGGCGGACTCGCGGCAAGGCTGGTGTCCTTCGAGGCGCTGGCCGCCTTCCCCGGCAGGGACGACGCCCGCCTGCTGGCGGCGAAGCAGCAGCAGCGCGATTTCCTCGCCGCCTATGAGGCGCTGGACCTGCCGGAAGACCCGGCGCGGGGGGCGCTGATCGCCGACATGAAGGCCTCGGAGAACGTCGCCGGCAGGGTCCACGCCCTCCGCCTGGCCGCGCTCGGGCGCGAGGCGCGCGGCGGCGATTCCCCCTGAGGCGGAGGTGCTGTAGCCTGCCCCCGTCCCGGCGCCGGAGAGGAAGCGCGGCATGAAGCTCGGCCTGTTCTCGATGCCCCTGCATCGGCCCGAAAAGCCGTTCCTGCAGACCCTGGAAGAGGACCGCGAGGCGATCCTGCTGGCGGACCGGCTCGGCTATTCCGAGGCCTGGATCGGCGAGCATTTCACCTCCAAGGTCGAGCAGATCACCTCGCCGCTGATCTTCCTCGCGACGCTCATCCGCGAGACGCGCTCGATCCGCTTCGGCACCGGCGTCATCAACATCCCCCACCATCATCCGGTGACGGTCGCGAGCCATGTCGCCCTGTTCGACCAGCTCTCCGAAGGCCGGTTCCTGTTCGGCATCGGGCCGGGCGGCCTCGTCAGCGACGCCGAGATGTATGGCCACCACGACCCGGCGGAGCGCCAGCGCATGATGCTCGCCGCCATCGACATCGTGCTGGAGCTCTGGCGCGGCGAGCCGCCTTACCGCTTCGAGAACCCGTGGTGGGACATCGCCATCGACGAGGCGGTCTATCCGCGCCACGGCGTCGGCCTCATCGCCAAGCCCTACCAGGACCCGCACCCGCCCATCGCCATGGCGATGGTCTCGGCGAACTCGGGGTCGGCGGGCGTCTGCGGCGGGCGCGGCTGGATACCCATCTCGGCGAACTTCATCCCCTCGCGCGACGTGGCGACCCACTGGCCGCTCTACGCTGAGGCGGCCGAGAAGGCGAGCCGGCCGGCGGACCCGTCGGTCTGGCGGGTGGCGCGCAACCTGCTGGTGACGGAAAGCGAGAGCCAGGCGAACGACATTCTCGGCGACCCGGACGGGCTGTTCCATTTCTACTTCCGCTACCTGCGCAGCCTGCGCCGGTTGCCGGAGGTGAAGGCGATTGCGGACGCGCCGGCCGAAGAGCTGAACGCGCTGCTCGACGTCGAGGAGGCGGTCGCGGAAATCCCGATCTGCGGCACGGCCCGCACCGTGCTCGACCGGCTGGTCGCGCTGCGCGAGGAGATCGGCGCGTTCGGCACGCTGCTCATCGGGATGCATGACTGGGAGGACCCGGAACTCTGCCGCGCGTCCATGCGCCGCCTCGCCGGGGATGTCCTGCCGGCCTTCTCGCAGCATTGCGGGGCGCTGGACGGGCGGGCCTGACGCCGCCGCCCCGGTCCGGTTGCCACCGAACCGGCCCATGCATAGGATTTCGCCCCGCAGCGCCGTAGCCGGAGACACGCGATGAACCATGTTTCGACCCTTGAGACGGAGCCGACCAGGGCCGAACATGCCGCAGGCATGGCGGCCTATCTCAGCGCCGGCGAGGAACGCGCCCGCGGCCTCGCAAACCGCGGGCCGGTGCGCTTCGGCCCGGACGGCGGGCTCCACCCCGACATACTCGAAGCCTACTGGAAGCACGGTTTCTATGTCTTCGAGGGCGTGGTTGGCGAGGCGGAACTGGACGAGCTGCGCGCCGACGCCGACATGATGATCGGGCGCGCGCCGGTCCATCCCGGGGCGGATGTGGACGCGGAGGGCCGCCCCGCCCTCGGCCGAGACTATGCCCGCGATCCCTACACGCTGGTGAAACCGCTCTCCGACCCCTGGGGCGGCACCGACAAGCTCAACGGCCGCCATCCCCACCGTATGACCCAGCCGCAGCCCGACTCCGATGCGCCGGACTATGTGGTCTTCCTGATGTACGGCATGTGCCAGGCGATGCCGGCGGCGCTGCGCGTCTATGGCCATCCGCACCTGCTCGCGGTGGCCGAGGCGATCAACGGAACGGATTTCGTGCCCTACAACGACGCCATCTTCGTCAAGCAGGCCGGCGTCGGCGGCTCCGTCGCCTGGCACCAGGACGGCGTGACCCACTGGGATTCGCCCGACTGGGACGAGGGCAGCCACGGCTTCAACTTCCAGGTGCAGCTCTACCCGACGACGCCTGCCAATTGCCTCTGGGTCGTGCCCGGCACCCACAAGGGCGGGCGGATCGACATTCCGGGCCGGGTCCGGGAAAACGGCGGCGACGAGAAGTTCCCGGACGCCGTGCCGCTCATCTGCGAGCCGGGCGATGTGACCGCCGTCAACCGCCAGATGCTGCACGGCTCCTTCGCCAACACTTCGCCCGACAAGCGCATCTCGATCACCATGGGCTTCCACCGCCGCCGCTCGGTGCTGGGCCAGAAGGGCAAGCTCAGCATGAAGGCCGGCGAGGTCTATGACGAACAGCGCATCTTCGAGCGCTCGGCCGTCATCCAGGTCGCGATAGACGCGCGGCGGCAGCGCTTTCCCGAGGAGGCGTCTTTCCGCTACCGGCCTTTCGACGGGCTGGAAGAGCGGTTCCGCTACAATGACGAGACCTTCGAGCGGGTGATCCGCGACTATAATACGAAGGACCTGGCGATCTGACACGTCGGCGCCGGCAGGCGCGGACAGGGAGGAACGGACATGGATGCGATGGGCGAATTCCTCGATTCGACCAGCCTCATGGCGGACGGCCCGGCGCTCGCCGAGCGGCTGGAGCGCGACGGCTATCTCTTCCTTCGCGGCCTCCTGCCGCGCGACGCCGTCATGGAAGTCCGCCGGCGGATGCTGGAGACGGCGGCGGAAGGCGGCTGGCTGGACCCGGCGCACCCGGTGGAGAAGGGCGTCGCCAACAAGGCTGCGGCCTGCAAGGACCCCGAGGAGCGCTACATGCAGGTGTTCCGGGGCATGTGGAAGGACGAGGCGCTGCACCGGCTCCGCATCCATCCCAATGTGCTGGCGCTGTTCGAGCGCATCTTCGGCGAGCCGGTGCTGGCGCACCCGATGTTCATCCAGCGCAACATCTTCCCGCAGACCGAGACCTTCGACTTCACCACCGGCGCGCACCAGGACAAGGTGCATATCGGCGGGGCGACCAACCATGCGCTCTGGGCGCCGCTCGGCGACTGCCCGCTGGAGAAGGGCGCGCTCGCCGTGGCCGCCGGCTCGCACCGCGCCGGCGTGCTCGACACCAGGGTCGGCAATGGCGCGGGCGGCATGGACATTGCCGTGCCGATTCCGGGCGAGTGGGTGACGGGCGCCTTCGAGGCGGGCGATGCGCTGATCTTCGCGGACACCGTCGTGCATTGCGCGCTGCCCAACCGCACGGACGAGATCAGGCAGTCCTTCGACGACCGCTACCAGCCGGCGAGCAAGCCGGTCGCGGACACCAACATGGTGCCCTATTCCGGCTGCGGGACCTGGGAGGAGGTCTATGCGGACTGGTCCTCGGACGAGGGCAAATATTTCTGGCGCGCGCTCTCGCCCAGGGTCGTGCCGCTGGACCGGCAATATTACGACCGCCGCGACCGTATGGCCTTCGACATGGCCGCAGAGGGCGACCCGGCGGCGCGCGACGCGCTGCTCCGCATCGTCCAGCGCGACCCCGACAAGGCCAAGCGCCGCCGCGCCGAAGAGGCGCTGATCGCACTCGCCGCCATGACGGGCCAACAGGAAAGCGGCGCCACGCATGTCGCGTCCGCGTAGAGCGCACTCCATTCGGATTGAAACGACATTGAGGCCAAGTCCGAAATTGTCGCCCCGGCCCCCGAGCCGGGGCCCAGCACCGCCGGCAAAGCATGGCAAAAACCTCGACAGGCTGGACCCCGGATCTCCGGTTCGCTCCGTCCGGGGTGACAAGTGGAGTTGCGCATTCAGACTTGCTTCAACTGGACCGGATCATGCTCTGGAAGCCGCCGGCGCCGGCCGTGACTGTCACAGCCGGACGTTGCGCGCCGCATCCTCCGGGTCCCGGTGCAGGAATTCCGGCCCCAGCCGGTCGAGCGACGGGCAGCCGATCTGGGCCATGACCTTTTCGATCTCGTCGCGGAGGATGTCCACGGCCCTGGCGGCCCCGGCTGCGCCGCCCGCAACCGCGCCGTAGAGGGTCGGCCGGCCGACGAAGACGAACTTCGCCCCGCTGGCCAGCGCGATCAGGACATCCGCGCCCCGGCGGACGCCGCCGTCCATCATCAGTGCCACCCGGTCGCCGACGGCCGCGTCGAGCGCCGGCAGTACGTCCAGCGGAGACGGCGCGCGGTCCAGCTGGCGGGCACCGTGGTTGGACACGATCAGCCCGTCCGCGCCGACCTCCGCCGCGCGGAGCGCGTCGTCCGGGCGCAAGACGCCCTTCAGGACCAGCGTGCGCGGCCAGAGCGCCCGGAACCGCTCGATGTCGGCCCAGGTAAGGCCGGTCGGCCTCTGCCCGGCCACGAATTCATCGACCTGCCTGGCGTTGGAGCCCGCCGGCGCATAGGCCCGCCAGTTCTCCAGCATGGCGGGGCCGTGCCTTATGTAGTCCTTCAGCCAGAGCGGACGGCGGAGCGCATCCAGCTTCGTCGCGAGCGTGAGCCTGCCGCCGAGGCCGTTGCGCCGGTTGCGCTCCTTGTTGGAATCGACCGGCGCATCGACCGTGACCACCAGGGCGGGAATGCCGAGGTCGGCCGCGCGCCGGATCATGTCTTCGGAGATCGACCGGTCCTTCGCCGCGGATAACTGGTACCAGCCATGCTCGGGCGCCTCGCGCGCCATCTCCTCCATCGGGGCGGTGGCGACAATCGACATGACGAAGGGGATATTCGCGTCCCGCGCGGCCCGCCACAGCATCGCGTCGCCGCCGCGCCGGAAATAGCCGATGCCCCCGGTGGGCGCGATGCCGTAGGGGCTCGACCATGTGCGTCCGAACAGCGCCACCGACCGGTCGGGCGCGGAGACATCCACCATGTAGCGCGGCACGAGGGAACGTCGCCGGAAGGCCTCCTCGTTGCGCCGGAGCCCGCCTTCGTCGTCCACCCCGCCCTCGATGTAGTCGTAAACCAGCTTCGGCACGCGCCTTTTCGCCAGCACGCGCAGATCGTCGAGGTTGACGCAATTGTCGATCTTCACCCGGCCCTCTCCCGGCGCCCGCCGCGGCCGTCAGAGCCGGATGTTGCGCCCCGCGTCCTCCTGGTCCCGGTGGAGGAAATCGGGTCCCAGCAGGTCGAGAGACGGGCAGCCGATCTGGGCCATCACCTTGTCGATCTCGTCGCGGAGGATATCGACGGCCTTCACGGCCCCGGCCGCGCCGCCCGCAACCGCGCCGTAGAGGGTGGGCCGGCCGAGGAAGACGAATTTCGCCCCGCTGGCCAGCGCGATCAGGATATCCGCGCCCCGGCGCACGCCGCCGTCGAGCATCAGCGCCATGCGGTCGCCCACCGCCGCGTCGAGCGCCGGCAGCACGTCCAGCGGGGACGGGGCCCGGTCGAGCTGGCGCGCGCCGTGGTTGGAGACCATCAGGCCGTCCACGCCCGTCTCCGCCGCGCGGAGCGCATCGTCCGTGCGCATGACGCCCTTCAGGATGAATGTGCGCGGCCAGAGCGCCCGGAACCGCTCGATATCCGCCCAGGTGAGGTTGGCCGGGACCTGCCCGGCCATGAATTCGCCCACCTCGAGCGCGCTCGCGCCCTCGGGCGCATAGGGCTTCCAGTTTTCCAGCATGGCGAAGCCCTGCTTCATGTAGTCCCGGAGCCAGGCGGGATGGCGGAGCGTGTCCAGCTTCGTCCCGAGCGTCAGCCTGAGCGGGCGGCCGAAGCCGTTGCGCCGGTTGCGCTCCCGGTTGGAATGGACCGGCACATCGACCGTGACGACGAGCGCCGGAATGCCGAGGTCGGCCGCGCGCCGGATCATGTCCTCGGAGATCGCCCGGTCATTCGCCGTGTACATCTGGTACCAGCCATGCTCCGGCGCCTCGCGCGCCATCTCCTCCATCGATGCGTTGGCGGCGCCCGACATGATGAAGGGGATATTGGCGTCGCGCGCCGCGCGCGCCAGCATCATGTCGCCGCCGCGCCGGTAATTGCCGATGCCTCCGGTGGGCGCGATGCCGTAAGGGCTGGACCATCGGCGCCCGAACAGTTCCACCGACTGGTCCAGTGTCGAGACATCGACCATGTAGCGCGGCACGAGCGAGCGCCGCTGGAAGGCGTCCTCATTGCGCCAGAGCCCTTCCTCGTCGTCCACGCCGCCCTCAATGAAGTCGTAAACCAGCTTCGGCACGCGCTTCTTCGCGAGTACGCGCAGGTCGTCCAGATTGATGCACTTGTCGATATTCATCCGGCCCTCCCCCGGCGCCGGCCGCCCCGGCTCGGTTCGCCAGAGTATTCCCAACCGTTTCCATTCTGTCAGCCGCAAACTGTCCCATCCCAAAGGCTCACCCCCGGGGCGCTACCTGCTGTCTGTGCGGAACTTCTCCCAACGGAACCGCATTTCGATCCGGGGAGACGAACAGGATGTGAAGAAGCAGATGGATTGTCGTTCGTTAATTTTTCGTAATAATTCCTAAAATCATTTGACTGATCAAAATTATGCGCCCATATTGGTCCCGACGGGGCGGCGTCCGGACACCGCCCTGTTCCTTCGCGCCGGCGCCGGCGCGGAACGACCCCGATTCGGCAGACGGGCAAGGTGCGCCCTGCGTCCGGCTCGCGCGCGCGGGCGCAGGCGCAATCAGGCGCGCAAACCGCGCCGCCGCGAAACGCGCGGGGGCAGGCGCGCGGGCGCCGGCGCGCATTACGCGCGAAACAGGGTCCCGCCGCGTTCGGCGCGGCGGCGGGGAGAACGGAGAGAGGACGGACGGAAAGGAGAGACCATGGCGAAAACGAGAAGCCGGAGATACCGGATGGAATGTCCGGGGCGCCGGCCGGGCCCGACGGCCTCATGCCCGGAACGGCTGCAGGCTATGCGCCGTCCGCATGCAAAACATGACATCCCATGACATCGCGCGGCCCCCGCATGACGGAACATGACATCTCATGACACTTCCGCAAGCATGTCCCCGCCGCCGCGCCGCCTCCACCGGAAGCCGGCGACGGGCGGTTCTGTCCCGAATGGCCGTCGGGTCATCCGGATCGGGCTGCGTCCTAAGCCGCCGGCGCTACCCGGCAGGGGATGCCCTTGAAGTGCGGGATGCCCTGTTCGCGGTCGAGGAAGTCCTCGTCGTCGGGGCAGAGCTGGGCGTCGGCCATTTCCCAGGCGCTCTCCAGCCCGACCTCGGGCAGCCACCAGCCATGCGGTATCCGCACCAGGCCTCTCTGCATGTCGCCGCGGACGGCGGCCTTCATCCGAACCTGTCCCTGCGCCGTTTCGGCGATGGCGGCCTGGCCGTCCGCGATGCCGGCTTCCTCCGCGTCTTCCGGATGCAGGAAGAGCAGCGGTTCGGGAGCGCGGGCGCGAAGCGCCGCGATATGGCGGTGGCCGGTCTGGAAATAGGCGTCTTCGCGCAGGCCCGTGAAGAGGCGAAGCGGCATGTCGTCCGACGCCGCCGGCTCCTCGCGCCAGTAGGGCAAGGGGTCGAAGCCGAATTCGGCCAGCACGGAGGAGGAAAGCTCGACCTTGCCGGAGGGCGTCGCGAAGCCCGTCTTTTCGTATTTCCGGAACCGGAGGCCGTCCGTATGCGCGGCGTGCTCCCGCGCGAAGCTGTCGAAATCCATGCCGAGGCCCGCCACGCGATGGTCCAGCACGGCGTCCGCCGTTTCCCACGGGAAATGGTTGCCGAGGCCGAACCGCACCGCCAGGCCGCGCCAGAAATCGTAAACGCTGCGCGCCTCTCCCGGAGGCTCCGTCGCCTGCTGCGAGCTGCGGCAGATGGCGGTCCAGCCGAAGCCGTCCGCCAGCGCCTTGCGTTCCGTCCAGGCATCGCCCGGCAGGATGTAGTCGGAGAGCGCGGCCGTCGGCGTCTTCATGTGCTCGAACGTGACGAGCAGGTCCTGGTTCAGGAGCGCCCTCTGGATCAGCTGCATGTTGGCGAAGCTCAGCAGCGTGTTGTTGCCGAGCGCGAAAAAGGCCTTGACCGGATAGGGCTCGCCGTCCGCCATGGCGCGGAAGACCGCCGAGGGCGTCGCCATGTAGCAGCCGGAGACGAGATTGGCGTATCGCCGCCCCCAGACGCGCAAGGTCGGCTCTTCCAGGGGCGCGGCGCCGCGATAGGTGAACACGGGGTGCGTGTCGGACCCCAGCTGCTTGGCCTTCTGCGCCTGCGGCAGCGCGTCGTGAAACTCCAGGTCGGTCTCCGGCACGATGCGCGGGTGGAAGCCGTGCAGCACGTCGCCGCCCGGAACGTCGAGATTGCCGCAGACGGCGCGCAGGATCGCTTGCAGCCGGATGGCGGAGGTCGAGTTGCGCTGCTGGTCGGTGATCGGAGACCAGGGGATCACCGCCGGGCCCGACTGCGCATAGAGGCGCGCGGCTTCGGCGATCCGCTCCGGCGCCACGCCGGTGATCTCCGCGACCCGGTCCAGCGGAAACTCGTCCACGCGGGCGCGGAGTTCATCGAAGCCCGCTGTCCAGCGCTTGACGAAATCCCGGTCCCAGAGCCCCTCGTCCATGATGACCTTGAGCCACCCG
This sequence comes from Alphaproteobacteria bacterium, assembly GCA_022827685.1. Classification (GTDB taxonomy): domain Bacteria; phylum Pseudomonadota; class Alphaproteobacteria; order Bin95; family Bin95; genus Bin95. The sequence goes on along the minus strand of JAJEIH010000139.1, from coordinate 3,948 downwards.
AAACACATGGCGGCGTCCGTGCCGACCTTGAGCGGCAGCCAGATATCCGCGAGCTCGGCATTCTCCGACCGGCGCGGGTCGAGCACGATCAGCTTCGCGCCGCGCTCCTGCGCGCGGCGGATGGCGTTGTATTCCGGCGTCCAGGAATGCGGCTTCGGGTTGTGCCCGAACAGCACGATGCACTGCGTCTTGGTGAAGTCGGGATAGGGGAACCAGCCATAGACCAGCCGGTTGACGGCGGCCGTGTTGCCGGCGCAGAGCGCGACACCGGAAATCCAGTTCGGCGAGCCGACAAGGTTCATGAAGCGCCGGCACATGCCATTGTCGGTCTGCGTGTTCCAGGAGCTTGTCGAGACCGCAAACCCTTCCGGCCCGTAGCGGTCCACGACCCGGTGAAGGCGTTCGGCGATGTCGTCGAGCGCCTCGTCCCATTCGACCCGTTCCCATTCCCCCGAGCCGCGCGGCCCCTTGCGGCGGAGAGGATGCAACACCCGGTCGGGGTGGGCGAAGCCCGCGGGCGCATGCACGCCTTTCATGCAGATGTTGGCCCTGCCCGGCCTCGGGTCGATCGCCTTGACCCGGACCGCGCCCCCGGCGTCGGTCTCGACCATGACCTGGCAGTAAATGTCGCAGGAAGAGCAGAGGGCGCGCGCTTCGGGCATCGGCATGGCCTCCGGCCGGTCGGGGAACGCCCCAATCTTGACCCCGGAGGCCGAAAGCGGTCAATAACAGCCGGACAACCGTTGCCGAGGGGGCGGCGGGAACAGGAGAACATCCATGTCCAGGGTCCATGTAATCGCCGTCATCCAGGCCAAGCCCGGCCGCCGCGCCGAGGTCCTCGAAGCCTTCAACGCCAATGTGCCGGCGGTGCATGCGGAGGACGGCTGCATCGAATACGGCGCGGCCGTGGACGCCGATGCAGGCGCGATCCAGACGAAATACGGCGAGGACACCTTTGTCGTCGTGGAGAAATGGGCGAGCCTGGATGCACTCCGCGCGCATGGCGCGTCCGCCCATATGGCCGCCTATGCGGCGAAGGTGAAGGACCTGCTCGCCAACCGGACGATCCATGTGCTGACGGACGCCTGACGGGACGGATCGAAAACACGGAAGGGAATGGTGCCCAGGGGCGGACTCGAACCACCGACACGCGGATTTTCAGTCCGCTGCTCTACCAACTGAGCTACCTGGGCGACAAGGGGCGGCTTCTAGCCGCTCCGCGCCGACGGGTCAAGCGAGCGGCCCGGCATTCGGGGAAGGATTCGACGATGCGAGGGATGCCATTCACGGCTATCGGGGAGCGCCGATGATCTTCGATCCGATCCTGCCGGCCTGGAGGGGCGAGAAGCACCGCGCCGAAGGCCATTGGCGGGACCGCACCCTGCTCGACTATTTCGACGAGGCGGTCGCGCGCAAACCGGATGCCGTGGCCGTAGTGGCCCGGCGGGTGGAGGACGGAGGCGAGACGGTGCTTTCCTGGCGCCAGCTCAAGCGGCTTTCGGACAGGATGGCGCTCGGCCTCCATGCGCACGGGCTGAGGCGCGGAGACGTGCTGGCCTTCCAGCTTCCCAACTGGTGGCAGTTCTACTGCCTGCACATGGCCTGCCTGCGCATCGGTGTGTGCTCCAATCCGCTGATGCCGATCTTCCGCGAGCGCGAACTCTCCTTCATGCTCGATTTCGCGGACGCGAAGGCGCTGGTGACGCCGGGCGTCTTCCGGGGGCACGACCATGCGGCGATGGCGCGGGAGCTCCGCCCGTCCCTGCCGAAGCTGGAGCACCTGTTCGTCATCGGCGAGAATTTCGAGGCCGCGCTGCTGGACCCCGGGCTGGACCGGGAGGTGGACGCCGGGGCGGTGTTCGCCGCCGGCAGGCCGGAGCCGGACGAGGTGATCCAGCTTCTCTACACCTCCGGCACGACCGGCGAGCCCAAGGGCGTGATGCACACCTCCAACACGCTGCTCGCCATGGTGATGAGCTATGTGGAGCGCATCGGGCTCGGCGAGGACACGGCGATCCTGATGGGCTCGCCGCTCGCCCACCAGACGGGCTTCATGTACGGCCTCATTCTCTCGCCGGTGCTCGGCGCCAAGACCTGCTATCTCGACATCTGGGACCCGGAAGCGGCGCTCCGGCTGATCCGGGACGAGGCGGTGACCTTCACCATGGGGGCGACGCCCTTCCTGGCCGACCTCGCGGGCAGCCCCGTGCTGGACCGCTACGACATCTCGACGCTGGAGACCTTCGTGTCCGCCGGCGCGCCGATTCCGCGCGTGCTGGTGGAGCGGGCGAGCGAACGCCTCGGCTGCTTCGTCCATTCCGGCTGGGGCATGACCGAGAACGGCTTCGGCTCGGGCACGCGGAAATCGGACCCCCCGGAGCGCGTGTTCGGGACGGACGGATGCGCGGTTTCCTGCCTGGAAGTGCGTGTCGTCGGCGAGGACGGATCGCCGGTTCCGAACGATGAGGAAGGGCGCCTGCAGGTCCGGGGCGCGGGCCAGTTCGTCGGCTATCTGAAACGCCCGGAACGCTTCGACACGGATGAGGACGGCTGGTTCGAGAGCGGAGACAACGCCCGGATGGACGCCGACGGCTATATCCGGATCTCCGGACGGTCGAAGGACATCATCATCCGCGGCGGCGAGAACATTCCCGTCGTCGAGGTGGAGGAACTGCTTTACCGCCATCCCGGCGTGGCGGACTGCGCCATCGTCGCCATGCCGGACGAGCGCCTCGGCGAGCGCGCCTGCGCCTTCGTGACCCTCCGCCCGGACGCCGACGCGCTGACCTTCGAGGCCATGTGCGGCTTCCTGCTGGAGCGCCGCCTGGCAAAGCCCTACCTGCCCGAGCGGCTGGAATTGATCGACGCCATGCCGCGCACGGCGTCCGGGAAAATCCAGAAATACCGCCTGCGCGAACTCGCGGCCGACCTCAGGCCAATGCGGGGATGAGCGCGCCGAACGCGTCCAGGAAAGGCAGGGCCTTCTCCGTGTAGCGGGGCGCCACCAGCACGGCGCGCTCGATGCGCGGGTTCTCCGCGAGCCGCCTGAGCGCTTCCTCATTGGCGCCGTTGAAGGCGAACACCGAGACCGGGATGGACGCCGGGTCGCGCCCGGCCTCCTCGGCCTGCCGGTCGAGCTCGGCGATGGCGGCGGGGAAGTCGGCCAGCAGCACGTCGATCGGCATCCAGCCGTCGCAGTAGCGCACGGTGCGCTTCAGCCCGAGCGGCGTCGCGCCGCCATAGATGATCGGCGGATGCGGCTGCTGGACCGGCTTGGGAAAGGAGACGATGCGTGCGAAGCTGACGAACTCGCCCTCGTAGCTTGCTTCCTCTTCGGTCCAGATCGCCTTCATGGCCTCGACCCGCTCCCGCAGCACCTGCCAGCGCCGCGCGAAGTCGGTGCCGTGATTGGCCATCTCCTCCCGATTCCAGCCGCCTCCTATGCCGAGCAGCAGGCGGCCGTTCGAGAGGTAGTCGAGCGTCGCCGCCTCCTTCGCCAGCACGATGGGGTCGCGCTCGATGACGAGGCAGACGGCCGTGCCGACCCTGATGGTGGAGGTCGCGCCCGCAGCGGCCATCAGCGACACGAAGGGGTCGGCCATGTGGTAGTAGGGCTTCGGCAGGGGATCGCCGCCCGGATAGGGCGTGTCGCGGCTCGCCGGGATGTGCGTGTGCTCGCCGACCCAGAAGGACTCGAAGCCCCGTTCCTCGGCGGCCTTCGCCAGCTCGTCGGGCCGGGTTCCGTATTCGGTGTTGTAGCTGAAAATGCCGAGCTTCATCGCCGCCCCCCTTCGTCGCGCCGGGAAAGCCTAACCCAAGTTTAACAGTTTGGCGGTGGCTTCGGTTGATATTGAAGTGTTCTGGTTCGGCAAGGTGTTGATATAGCTTGATTGTGGTTTTGGGCTTGTCGGTGTAGTGCCATTTTATTTTTGTGTTGAGGTTCCGGGG
>JAJEIH010000119.1 GCA_022827685.1 Alphaproteobacteria bacterium | reverse complement strand
GAAGAGCCGGAGAAACCGGATGGAATACCCGGAGCGCATGCCCGAACGGGACACAGGGTATGCGCCCGGCGCATGCAGATCATGACATTTCATGACGCATTGCACAGGGTCCTGCCGGCGCGCATGACAGAACATGACATTCCATGACACTTCGCGAGGGGGTCGCCGCCATTCCTCCCTTCCCCCGCCTTCGGGAGAGCCGGGAGAGAGCCGGCGGCGCTGCGGCCCGGCAACGCTCCGTCAGGCCGGGAGGGGGCCGCGCGGCACGGCCGGCCCTCCCTTGCCCGTTGGGGCGGTTGCTGCGAAAGTCCCGCCTGGGTCAGGCAATCGGGGGAGACGGAGGGCATGGAACTCGACGAGGCGATGCGGACCACCTTCGCCTGCCGCGACTTCACGGAAGACCCGGTCTCTGACGAGACGATCTGCAAGCTGCTCGAGGTCGCGCGCTTCGCGCCGAGCGGCGGCAACCGGCAGGGCAACCGGGTGATCGTGGTGCGCGACCCCGGGACCAGGGACCGGCTGGCGGAGCTCTCCGTGCCGGCGGCCAGGCGCTACACCGCCCAGGTCAAGCGCGGCGAGAGCCCCTGGAACACGGTGCATCCCTCCGCGGTCACGGACGAGGAGGCGGCCGCCACCCGGCCGCCGTCGCGGCTCACCGAGCCGTTCCGGGAAGCGCCGGTGGTGCTGGTCTTCATCGTCGATCTCGGCGCCGTCGCCTCGATGGACCGCTATCTCAACCGCGTCGGCGTCATCTCCGGCGCGTCGATCTACCCGTTCGTCTGGAACACGCTGCTGGCCGCCCGCCAGGCCGGGCTCGGCGGCACGATCACCACGCTTGCGGTCGCGGAGGAGCCGGAGGTCCGGCGCCTGCTCGATATCCCGGACAACTTCGCCGTGGCGGCCGTCGTGCCGCTCGGCAGGCCGGTCCGCCAGCTGACGAAGCTCCGGCGCCGCAGCGTCGCCGAGATCGCGACCCGCGAGCGCTTCGGCGGCGATGCGCTGACAGACGGCTAGGGAGGGGCCCCGTGGCGCGCGGCGGCAAGATGCATCTGGCCCAGTTCCTGACGCACGGGCCCACCTACCACAGCCTCGCCATGTGGCGGCACCCGAAGACCGACCCCTCATGGGACTGGGCGCGGCCGGGCCTCTACGAGCATATCGCGCGCACCTGCGAGCGCGGCCTGTTCGACATGGTGTTCTTCGCCGACCTCAACTACATCTCGGATACCTACCAGGGCTCGCTGGAGCCGGCGCTGCGCTACGCCGTGCAGGCGCCCGAGCACGACCCGGTGCCGCTGCTCGGCTGGCTCGGCGCGGTGACGGAGCGCATCGGGGTCGCGGCGACCTTCTCGGTCTCCAACCAGCACCCCTTCTACGCCGCGCGCCTCTGGGCCACGCTCGACCACATGACCTCCGGCCGGGCCGGGTGGAACGTGGTGACCTCCATCAACAGCAACCAGGCCGCCAATTACGGCGTCGAGCGCGAGGCGACGGAGCGCCGCTACGAGCGCGCCCACGAATACATGCAGGTCTGCCGCAAGCTCTGGAACAGCTGGGACGAGGACGCCGTGCTGCTCGACCGCGAGGGCGCGCGCTTCGCCGACGCCTCGAAGGTGCACCGGATCGAGCATGAAGGCGAGTTCTTCCGCTCGCGCGGGCCGCTCAACGTGGTGCGCTCGCCGCAGAACGGCCCGGCGATCCTCCAGGCCGGCACCTCGCCCGGCGGGCGCGACTTCGCCGCCCGCTACGCCGACGCCGTGTTCGCCATCCAGCCGCGGGCGGAGGACGCCGGGGCCTATCTCGCCGACATCAAGGAGCGCATGGCGGCTTTCGGCCGGCCGCCCGAAGCCTGCCGCATCCTGTTCGGCATGCAGCCCATCCTCGGCGAGACCGAGGCGCATGCGCGCGAGAAGCAGGAGGAGCATAACGGGCTGGTGCCGGTCGAGGGCGGCAAGGCCATCCTCTCCGCCCATCTCAACATGGACCTCGCCGGGATCGGCGACGACGACATCATGCTGGAGCGCCCGGAGCCGGAGCTGGTGCGCATGCGGACCCGCTTCCGCAAGGAGGACGGCACGCCCATGACGCTCGCGGAGGTCGCACGCCGCCACGGGCAGAGCGTGAGCCTGCCGCAATTCGTCGGCACGCCGGAGAGCGTCGCGGACCAGATGGAGGCGTTCTTCGACGAGGCCGGCGGCGACGGCTTCATGCTCTCCTCGATCTACTCGCCCGGCGCCATCGAGGAGTTCGTGGACCAGGTCGTGCCGATCCTCCAGCGCCGCGGCCGCTTCCGCACCGAATACAAGGGCCGCACGCAACGCGAATTGCTGGCGCAGGAGGATTGATGTCCGGCGGAGGCGCAGATGGGCGGTATCTTGACTTCGACCCACTCCGCAGGACAGGATTCCCTCATGGTCGCACAGTTCAGGATCGCCTCCGACGCCGGCGACCCGGTTGCGCGCCCGGAACTCGAAGCCGCGCTCGCCGTTCTCAAGACGGACCTGATGGAGCGCATGTCTTCCCTCGGCTGGCGGCTTGTCGGCATCGTGATTGCCGCCAACGCCGTCCTGCTCGCTGCCGTCAAGCTGATCCCCTGACCGGCCCGCCGGGTCCCGTCGGAAACCGGCGTCGCGACGGCGGCCGGACGGAAAGCGGCCCGGTCCATGCCCTTCGTCGAAGCTGAGGATTTGCCGGCTGCCGGGCGGCTGATGGCGCTGGACGTGGGGGACCGGACGGTCGGGCTGGCGGTCTCGGACCCGGACCGGCGTGTCGCCTCTCCGGCGGGAAGCGTCCGCCGCGCGAAGCGCTTTGCGGACACGGCCGCGATGCTGCTGGCGGCGCTGGACGAGCGGGGCGCGGCGGCGCTGGTGGTCGGCCTGCCGCTCGACCTCGACGGGCGCGAGGGGCGGCGCGCCCGGCAGGTTCGCCAGTTCGCCGTCAACCTGATGGCGCACCGCGACCTGGCCGTGCTGATGTGGGACGAGCGCTTCTCCACCAACGCCGTCGAGCGCGCCATGCTCGCCGGTGATGCGAGCCGCCGCCGCCGCCGCGCCGCCAAGGACACGCTGGCGGCCGTCTATATCCTCCAGGGCTTCCTCGACTCGCTGCCCGGGTGAGAGCCCGGGTCAGGGGTCGGAAATCAGCAGGTAGCCGCGATTCTCGACGGTGTCGAAGGTGCGCATGGCGGCGATCAGGTCGGCCGCTTCCACCCAAACCCAGGGCGCCCGGTTCGGGTTCACATCCATGATGAGGAAGGAATCGCTGTCCCGGTCATAGGCGGCGAGCGGCGAGATGTGCCCGCCGCCCGTCTGGCCGAGCGCCTTGCGGGCGTAATTGACGAGCACATAGTCGTCGCGGGCGGCGAGGTTCCGGGCGAGCTCGTCGATCAGGGGCGCTGTTGCCGCGCCGTCGTCCACGACCCGCATCGTCACGGTGAGGCCGTGCGCGCGAAGCACCTGGGCCAGCTGATGAAGCTGCAGCCCGAAGTCCTTCTTCAACTCCCCCTCGATTTCGATGGGCTTGCCGAGCACCTCGGCCACGCTCTTCGTGCCGGCGATCAGCACGTTGTTCGGCGTGTATTTGCCGAGGAACGGATCGAAGCCCTCGGGCAGCCACGCCATGTCCTCGGCGGCGATGGGGCGGCGGTCCTTCGGCAGGCCCTCGCGCTTGCCGAGGCGCAGCGCGTTCAGCACGATCGCCGACGAGGCCGGGCCGCAATAGATCCGGTTGTCCTGGCTGACGAAGTGGTTGCTGAGGGGGAAGAAGTCCGCCTTGTGCGCGGATCTTGAGAAGCGCGCCGCGCTTTCCTCCGAGGTCCACTCGACCAGCGGGGCCGCAGCCGCTCCGGTCGAAAGCAGGAAAGCGAGCGTCGAAACAATCCAGAAGCGCATCGTTCAAATTCTCCGTCCGGTTTCTGACATGGCGGCTTCGCCTTACGGGTTCTGGTCCCAGTCGGGGTCGTCGCTGGGCGACATCGGCGTTTCGGTGGCGAGCAGGCCCTTGCCGGGAACGTAGTTGACCTCCAGCCGGATGCCGTCCGGGTCCTCGAAGACGAAATAGTAGTAGCCGGGCGCGAAATCGCCCTCCAGCGGGCCGCGGTCGATCTTCCCGCCGAGCTCGCGCACTTTCGCCGCCGCCGCGTCCACATCCTCGCACGAGCGCGCCCGGAAGCAAAGATGGTGCAGCCCCACCCGGTTCTGCTCGAAGCGCTCGCCCTCATATTCGGGCGCCGGGCGCTGGATGCCGAGCGCGGTCCGCCCGCCCACGTGATAGACGAAATTGTTGCCGTCATAGACCTTCTGCAGGCCGAGGAAAGGCAGGAGCCCGCAGTAGAATTCGCGCGACTCCTCGAACCGGCTCACGGTCAGGATGACATGCGCCATGCCGTTGATCTCGATCATCGGGCTGCTCCCGGATCGGGATGGGCGTAGAGATGCTTGCGGGCCTCTTCGTCCCACTGGCCGGTCGGCCTGCCGAACTCGCGCCCGACCTCGTAACCGCGCCGGAGCGCCGGACGCTGCTGGAGGCCCTTGTACCAGCGCTTCACATTGGGGAAGCTGTCGAGATCGACTTCCTGGCGCTTGTAGGTGATGACCCAGGGCCAGCAAGCCATGTCGGCGATGGAATAACCGCCGGCGATGAACTCGCGCCCCTCCAGCCGCCGGTCGAGCACGCCGTAGAGGCGCAGCATCTCGTTGGTGTAGCGCTCGACGGCATAGGGCAGCGTTTCCGGCGCGTAGAAGCGGAAATGGCCGGACTGCCCCAGCATCGGCCCGAGGCCGCCCATCTGCCACATCACCCACTCGATCACCTCCATGCGCCCGCGCAGGTCGGAGGGCAGGAACTTCCCCGTCTTCTCCGCGAGGTAGAGCAGGATCGCGCCGCTCTCGAACACCGAGACCGGCGCGCCGCCGCCCGGCGGGTCGTGGTCCACGATGGCGGGCATGCGGTTGTTCGGGCTGATCTTCAGGAAATCCGGCTCGAACTGGCCGCCGCGCCCGATATTCACCGGCACGACACGGTAGTCGAGCTCCATCTCCTCCAGCGCGATGGAAATCTTCCAGCCGTTCGGGGTCGGCCAGTAATAGGCGTCGATCATGTGAGGCGCTCCGCCAGCGGTCCGCCACTATAGCGCGAGGCTCCGGCGCCCCGCCATGACGGCGGCGCCCCGGTTCAGCGGTCGAGGTCGAGCGCGTAGCCTCCGGAGCGCACGGTGCGGATCGCGTCCGGCTCGCCGTCGCCGTTGAGCGCCTTGCGCAGCCGGCGGATATGGACATCGACCGTGCGCTCCTCGACATAGACGTCCCGGCCCCAGACATAGTCGAGAAGCTGGGCGCGCGTCAGCACCCGCGTCGGCCGTTCCATGAAGGTGCGCAGCAGGCGGTATTCCTTCGGGCCGAGATGCACGTTGCGACCGTCGCGCGAGACGCGGTGGCGGACGAGGTCGATGACGATGCCGCGATATTCGAGCCTCTCCTCCACCAGGGCCGGATGCGACCGGCGCAGCACCGCCTTGAGGCGCGCCTCCAGCTCCTTCGGCGAGAACGGCTTGACGATGTAGTCGTCGGCGCCGGTGTCGAGGCCGCGGACCCGGTCGGCCTCCTCGCCCCGCGCCGTCAGCAGGATGATCGGCAGCATCCGCGTCCCCGCCTTCGCGCGCAGCTGCCGGCAGACCTCGATGCCGGACTTGCGGGGCAGCATCCAGTCCAGCAGCACCGCGTCCGGCGGCTCCTCGGCCACCCGTTCGAGCGCCTCGTCGCCGTCCGTCGCCACCGATACCGAATAGCCGGAGGTCTCGAGGTTGTAGCGCAGCAGTTCGACGATGGGCGCCTCGTCCTCGACCACCAGGATATGCGGGCGGTCCGCGCTCATTGGCCCTCCGCCGCCGGGATGTGGGTATTGGTGGGATCATGCGTCTCCCGCTCCGCGGACCGGGTGCCGAGCACGGCATAATCGATCTGCTCGGCGATATTGGTCGTGTGGTCGCCGACGCGCTCCAGGTTCTTGGCGACGAAAAGCAGGTGGGTGCAGGGCCCGATATTGCGCGGGTCCTCCATCATGTAGGTCAGCAGCTCGCGGAACAGGCTCGCATAGTGCTGGTCCACCTCGGCGTCGCGGGCGAATATATCGGTCGCGGCCTCGGTGTCGCGCGCAGTCCAGGCGTCCAGCACCTGCTTGATCATCGTCTGCACGACCCGCGCCATCGATGCGATCGAGGCCGTCGTCGCCAGCGGCGGAAAGCGGCTTACGGCGTGCGTCCGCCGGGCGATGTTCTTGGCCATGTCGCCGATCCGCTCGAGGTCGGAGGAGATCCTGATGGCGGCGAAGATCGTCCTGAGATCCGCCGCCACGGGCTGGCGCAGCGCCACCAGGCGGACGCTGAACAGGTCGATCTCGATGTCGAGCGCGTCGATCTCCTTGTCGCGGGCGACGATCTGTTCAGCGAGTTCGGTGTTGCCGCGCCTGAGGGCCTCCACAGCGCCGGCAAGCTGCGCTTCCACAAGGCCGCCCATTTCGGCCAGCCGGTTGTCGAGCTGGCGCAGCTCCTCGTCGAACGCCTTGTGGATATGCTCGGCTCGATCGTTCATCCGAAGGCTTCTCCCGATGCTCCGTCAGCCGATCCGGCCGGAAATATAGGATTCGGTGCGCGGATCGACAGGCTGGGTGAACACCGTGTCGGTATCGCCGACCTCGACAAGGTCGCCCAGGTGGAAGAAGGCCGTGCGCTGCGAGACCCGCGCGGCCTGTTGCATCGAATGGGTCACGATGACGATGGTGAAGTTCTGCCTGAGTTCGTCCATCAGCGCCTCGATGCGCGCCGTGGCGATGGGGTCGAGCGAGGAGCAGGGCTCGTCCATCAGGATGACCTCGGGGCGCACCGCAATTGCGCGCGCGATGCACAGGCGCTGCTGCTGCCCGCCCGATAGCCCGGTCGCGGGCGCGTCGAGACGGTCCTTCACCTCGTCCCAGAGGCCGGCGCGCTCCAGGCTCGACGCGACGATCTCGTCCATCTCGGCGCGCGAGCGCGCCAGCCCGTGGATCTTCGGCCCGTAGGCGACATTGTCGTAGATCGGTTTCGGGAACGGGTTGGGCTTCTGGAACACCATGCCGATGCGCGCGCGCAGATAGACGAGGTTCACGGCCGGGTCGTAGATGTCTTCGCCGTCAAGACGGATGTCCCCGTCCACCCGGCAGATCTCGATCAGATCGTTCATCCGGTTGAGGCAGCGCAGGAAGGTGGACTTGCCGCAGCCGGAGGGGCCGATCAGCGCCGTGACCTCATGTGCGCGGATGTCAAGATCGACCTGATTCAGCGCCTGCGCGTCGCCGTAGAAGACATTGACGCCGCGCGCCGTCAGTTTGGGCCTAATCGTGCTCGGGGACATGTCCAACGGGATCGGGCCTCCTACCAGCGGCGCTCGAAGCGCCGGCGCAGAATGACGGCCGTCAGGTTCATGACGACCAGGAACGCGAGGAGCACGATGATAGCCGCTGCGGTCTTCTCGGCGAAGGCGCGTTCCGGGCTGTCGGCCCAGATATAGACCTGCACAGGCAGGGCGGATGCCGGGTCGAGCAGCCCCTGGGGCACGTCCACGATGAAGGCGACCATGCCGATCATGATGAGCGGCGCCAGTTCGCCGAGCGCCCGGGCCATGCCGATGATCGTGCCGGTCATGATGCCCGGCGTGGCGAGCGGCAGCGTGTGGTGGAGCATGGCCTGCATCCGGCTGGCGCCGAGGCCGATGGCGGCCTCGCGGATCGAGGGCGGCACCGCGTGGAGCGAGGCCCGCGTCACGATGATGATGGTGGGAAGGGTCATGAGGGCGAGCACCATGCCGCCTACCAGCGGCGCGGAGCGCGCCAGCCCCATGAAGCCCAGGAAGACCGCGAGGCCCAGCAGTCCGAAGACGATGGAGGGCACGGCGGCGAGATTGTTGATATTGATCTCGACCAGGTCGGTCCACCGGTTTCGCGGCGCGAACTCCTCCAGGTAGATCGCCGCCATCACGCCGAGCGGAAAGCTCAGCGCAAGGCAGGTCACGAGCGCGAAGAACGAGCCCGACATCGCGCCGAGAATGCCGGCAAGCTCCGGTTCCCGGCTGTCGCCGTTGGAGAAGAAGCGCCAGTTGAAGGCGCTGCGGATGCGGCCTTCCGCCTCCAGCCGGTCGAGCCACCCCAATTGCTTCTCGGTGAAGCGCCCGGAATCGCGGACGGTCACGCCCTTGAACAGCATGTCCACTTCGTCGTCGGCCGGCACCCAGACGCGCATGGTCCGGCCGATCAGGCCGGGGTCTGCAAGGACCAGCTCGCGCAGCTCGAAGCCGGCGCCGATGCTCACCAGGGCCGTCAGCTTCCGCCGGTCCCGGCGTTTGCGCACCGCCTCGGGAAAGATTTCGCCGAGCGCCGCGCGGACGACCGCCCGGTAGTTGGCGGTGGAGAGGGTTTCGGGGTCGCGTGTGCCGGAGGGGTCGAGGACACTCTCGTCCAGGGTGACGTCGAGGGCGATCTCGGTCTGCGAGAAGGCGCCGATGCCCTGGTGGCCGATTGCGCCGATCAGCAGGATGAGGAAGCCGAGCGCAATGCCGATGGCGGCGATGCCGTAGAAGTGAAACCGCGCCTCGGCCCGCCGCCGCCGCGGCAGCGACGCCAGGATCGTTTCGGTCGGGCTCTGCCGCGGGTCAGTCATAGCGTTCCTGGTAGCGGCGCACGAGCATGAGCGCGATGAGGTTGAGGATCAGCGTCGCAATGAACAGCAGGAGGCCGAGCGCAAAGGCGGCCAGCGTCTTCGGGCTGTCGAATTCCTGGTCGCCGGTCAGCAGGGTGACCATCTGCACCGTGATGGTGGTCACGGCCTGAAGCGGATTGACGGTCAGCTGGGCCGAAAGCCCTGCCGCCATGACCACGATCATGGTCTCCCCGATGGCGCGCGAGACGCCGAGCAGGAGCGCGCCGCCGATGCCGGGGAGCGCGGCCGGGAGCACGATGTTCCGGACGGTTTCCGACTTGGTGGCGCCCAGCCCGTAGGCGCCTTCGCGGAGCGACTGGGGCACAGCGGAAATGACGTCGTCGGCGATGGACGAGACGATGGGCACGATCATCACGCCCATCACCACGCCGGCGGCCAGCGCGCTCTCGGACGACACCTCGAAGCCGGCGGCCTCCGAGCTGTCGCGCACGAAAGGCGCAACGACGAGCACCGCGAAGAAGCCGTAAACGACCGTCGGGATGCCGGCCAGGATTTCGAGGATCGGCTTCGCGAAGGACCGGGCGCGGGGGCTGGCATATTCCGCAAGGTAAATTGCCGAAAACAGTCCGAGCGGCCCGGCGACGGTCATCGCCACGGCGGCGATGAGCCCGGTGCCGACCAGCAGCGGGACTACGCCGAAGGCCCCGCTCGACCCCACCTGATCCTCGCGAATGGCGATCTGCGGACTCCAGTTCAGCCCGAACAGGAAGTCGAACAGCGGAACCGCGTCGAGGAACCGGAGGGTCTCGAACAGAAGCGACAGCGCGATCCCGATCGTGGTCAGGATTGCGACGACGGAGGAGGCGGCGAGGAGCCCGAGCAGGATGCGCTCGCCCAGCACCTGGCGGGCGCGCCGTCCTTCCGGCGCTGCCAGCAGCGATGAGCGCGGCGCGCTCTCCCCCGCTGTCACTGCTTCTGCCATTCCGGGCTCCGCCGCCGACCCGCCTTACATCGACAGGTTCTGAAGCCCGTTGGCCGCGGCGCGCCATTCCTCGCGTTCGGTGTCGGACATCGGGATCAGGCCCTTGTCGGCCAGATAGCCCTCGGGGCCCCAGGTTGCCTCGTTGGTGAACTCGGCGATGAACTCGGCGATGCCGGGCACCTCGCCGACATGCGCCTTCTTCACATAGAAGAACAGCGCGCGGGAGACGGGATAGTTGCCCTCGGCGATCTTCTCGAACTCCGGCGCCACGCCGTTGACCATGCTGCCCTGCAGCTTGTCGTCGTTCTGGTCGAGGAAGCTGAAGCCGAAAATGCCGAGCGCGCGCGGATTGGTCGTCAGCTTCTGGACGATCAGATTGTCGTTCTCGCCGGCCTCGATATAGACGCCGTCTTCGCGGATCGTGTGGCAGACCATTTTGTAGGCCCTCTTGTCGGCCTTCTTCATGGCCTTGATGCCGGCGAACTGCTTGCAGCCGCCTTCCATCGCGAGCTCGACGAAGGCGTCCCGCGTGCCGGAGGTCGCGGGCGGGCCCAGCACCTCGATGCGCATGTCCGGCAGGTCCGGATTGACGTCCTTCCAGGTCTTGTTCGGGTTCGCCTTCATCGGGCAGGCGTCCGCGCTTCCGCAGGCGCCGTTCGGCACCTCGTGCGCCAGCGCCAGGAAGACGTCTCTGAGGGTCAGCGACATCCGGTCCGTCGATCGGGAGTTGGCGAGCACGATGCCGTCATAGCCGACCTTGACCTCGATCACGTCGGCGATGCCGTTTTCCGCGCACTTCTTCACCTCTTTTTCCTTGATGCGGCGCGAGGCGTTGGCGATGTCGGGATGGCCTTCGCCGATCCCCGCGCAGAACAGCTTGAGCCCGCCGCCCGAGCCGGTCGCCTCGACGATCGGGGTCTTGAACGAGGTGGTCTTGCCGAACCGTTCGGCCACTGCCGTCGAGAACGGGAACACGGTTGAGGATCCGACGATGCGGATCTGGTCGCGGGCCTCTGCGGCGCCCGTGACGGCTACGCCGGCGAGCAGCCCGGCGAGCAGCGTCTTTTTCATCTGGGAGCGTCCCTTGTTGACATGGTTACGGCGGCGACCGCGCTGTGCCTCGCCGCACGACCTGACCTTCGCGCACGGCGGTTATCCATCTATTGCAATTTCGTTACGGAAATATGACGCCCGAAGGCGCAGAAAATTCGCGAATTCTATGCCGCCGGCAGGCTATCGGCTGCGGGCAGATACACGTTGAAGCGGCTGCCCCGGCCGAGAGCGCTGGACGTTACCAGCCGGCCCCGGTGACGATTGACGATATGCTTCACGATGGCGAGGCCGAGTCCTGTGCCGCCGAGGCTCCGGGAACGGGCTTTGTCGGTGCGGTAGAAACGCTCGGTCAGGCGGGGCAGGTCGGCCTCGTCGATGCCGGGGCCGGCGTCGGTCACCGCGATGCAGGCGCCGGGAAGGCCGATGTCGGGAATGCGCGCGACCGCCACCGCCTCCAGCCGCACATTGTCGCCGCCATACTTTATCGCATTGTCCAGCAGGTTCTCGAAAACCTGCGTGAGTTCGTCCGGGTCGCCGAGCACGGGCGGCAGCCCGTCCGCGATGTCGAGGACGACCGGCCTGTCCGAGCGCGCCGCCAGCGTCTCCGCGACGCCTTTCAGCAGCGGCGCGAGTTCGAGCGCGGTTTCCGGCTGGATGTGCTCGCGCGCCTCGACGCGCGCCAGCGACAGCAGGTCGTCCACAAGCCGCGACATGCGCGCGGCTTCGGCGTCCATGATCTCCAGGAACCGGACCCGCGCCTCCGGGTCGTCCGCCGCCGGCCCGCGCAGGGTTTCGATGAATCCGATCAGAGTCGCGAGCGGCGAGCGGAGTTCGTGGCTTACATTGGAGACGAAATCGGCGCGCATCCGCTCGTTCTGCCGGAGCGCGGTGACATCGCGCATGATGACCAGCGCGCCGCCCTGCCCGCCGGGAGCGGCGAGCGCCTGCAGGTCGAAGGCGCGCGCGATCGGCACCGGCAGGCTGACTTCGACGCCGTGCTGGCCGCCTTCCGTCAGCACGGCGTCCACGGCGCGAAGCGCGTCCGGATGGCGCAGGCTGTGGCTGAGGTCCCGGCCGAGGGCGGGATCGCCCAGCACCGCGCGCGCAGCGGGATTGATCCGCGTGACCACCCGCCCGGCGTCCAGCAGCAGGACGGGATCGGGCAGGGAGTCGAGAATGTCTGTGGCGAGATTGTTCATGCGGCCCTAACCCAAGTTTAACAGTTTGGCGGTGGCTTCGGTTGATATTGAAGTGTTCTGGTTCGGCAAGGTGTTGATATAGCTTGATTGTGGTTTTGGGCTTGTCGGTGTAGTGCCATTTTATTTTTGTGTTGAGGTTCCGGGG
>JAJEIH010000050.1 GCA_022827685.1 Alphaproteobacteria bacterium | reverse complement strand
CATGATGACCAGCGGATAGACGAAGCTCTCGAACAGCACCGCCATGACCAGGAACACGATGGCCACCGCGATCAGCAGGTCGATGACGATGTGGTTCCAGGTGATCGTGAGCTGGTCGGCCGCCCCGGAGAGCCGGAGCTTGACCCCGGCCGGCAGGCCGTCCGCCCGGAGCGGGCCGATGACCTCGGCGCGCACGAGGTCCATCGCCTCCTCCAGCGGCATCTGCGCGCGCGGCCGGATCTGCAATGTGACCGTGCGCACCCGCTCCTTGTGCCGGATTTCGGTCGGCCCGCTGGTCACCTCGATGTTGGCGAGCGAGGACGCCGGCAGGATGACGCCGTTCCGCGTCACCACCGGCAGGAAGTCGATGCCCTGCGTGGAGGCGACATTGTCGGTCGGCCCCTTCAGGACGAGGTTGGTGCGCCGCCCGTCTATGGTCACCCTCGCGACCCTGAGCCCGTCATTGAAGGCGTCGATGGTGTCGGCGAATTCCCGCGCCGAGACGCCGTTGTCCGCGAGCCGGAGCCGGTCCGGCTGCACGCGCACCTCCGGCGCGCCGAGTTCGAGGCCGGGAATCGGGCGGAGCTGGTTGCCCTCGCCGCGCGGCAGCGCCTTCGCGGTCATGCCGGTCGCCCTGCCGGCGACCGCCATCACCGTTTCGAGGTCGGGCCCGGAAATGTCGAGGTCGATCGCCCGCTTGCCGCCTATGCCGCGCCCGAAGATCGACGCCACGGTGAAGAAGCCGAAGGTCCCGGGCTCGCGGAACGAGGCCCGCTGGAGGACCGGCACCAGCTCCTCGGGCCGCGAGGGATCGGTGGAGGACGCGCCGACGAACGTGTAGGACGGCAGCGCCACGAAGAAGAAATTGGCGATCTTGGGTGGCCCGCCGGGCTCGGGCTCGGGGCCGGTCTCGCTCGCCCAGAGCGCGCGCGTTGCGCCTTCGATCTCCTCGGCGATCTCGCTGTTCGTCCTGAGGTTGTAGCCCGGCGGCGGCAGCACCCGGCCGAGCACGAAATTGCGGCTGCCGTCCGGCAGGTAGTCGAGCTTCGGCGTCAGCCACCAGGCGACGGCGACCGCCATCCCGACAATGGCCGCGACGGAAACGAGCGCCGCCTTGCGGTTCCGCACCACCGCGCCGGCATAGGCGAGCGTCGCGCGCGCATAGCGCCGCGCCAGGCCGTCCAGCACCGGCACTTCGACGCGCCCGCCGGTCCAGACCCGCGTGACGAGCAGGCGGCGCGAGAGCGCCGGGATGACCGTGACGGCGACGATGAGCGAGAGCATGACCGATACCGAGATCGCCACCGCGATGTCGCGGAACAGCTGCCCGACCTCGAGGTCCATGGCGAGGATCGGCACGAAGACCAGCACCGTCGTCAGCGCCGAGACCAGGATCGCCCCCCAGACCTGGCTCGCGCCGCGCAGCGCGGCCTCGCGCGGCGGCATGCCGCGCTCCCGCAGCCGGTAGATGTTCTCCAGCACCACGATGGCCGCATCCACAACCATGCCGACCGCAAAGGCGATGCCGGCGAGCGACACGACATTCAGCGAACGCCCGAGCATGGCCATGGCGACGAAGGAGCCCACCACCGAGACCGGGATCGCCAGCGAGACGATCAGCGTCGGCCGCCAGGAGCGCAGGAACAGCAGCAGCATGATCGCCGCCAGCACCCCGCCGACGACGATGTTCTGGCGCACCAGGTCGATGGCGGAGATGATGTAGTCGGTCTCGTCATAGACCTGCTCCATGACGAGGCCCTCGCCGGGCAGCACGGATTCGTTCAGCTCGGCGACGGCGGCGCGCACGCCCTCCATGGTCTCTATGACATTGGCCCCGGCCTCGCGCTTGGCGTTCATCACCACAGCGCTCCTGCCGAGGCGGCGGATGCGCGCGCGCGGCTCCGAATAGCCGTAGGAGACCTCGGCGATGTCGCCGACCGTCACGCGCCCGATCCGCCCGGTGGCGCTGTCGGACGCGGTGCGCAGCACGACCGCGCGCACGGCTTCCGGCGTGTCCAGATCGCCCTCGGCGCGCACGAGGTAGCGCCGCTTGCCTTCCTCCACGTCGCCCGCGGAGACCGAGGCGTTGGCGGCCCGCAGCTTCTGGGTGATCTCCGTTACCGTCAGGCCGAATTGCGCCATCCGCTCCGGCTGCACGGTGATGTGCAGCTCGCGCTCGACGCCGCCGAAGGCGTCGGTCCGGGACACGCCCTCCACGCGCTCCAGCCGGTCCTGGATCACTTCCTCGACGAAATCGCCATAGGTGTGGACCGGACGCGGGTTGCCCTTCGCGGTCTGGATCGAGAACCACGCGATGGCGTTATCTTCCGCGCTCGCCGTCCGCAGGGTCGGGCGGTCGGCCTCGTCCGGGTAGCCGGATACGCGGTCGAGCCGGTTCGCGACCAGCAGCAGCGCCCGGTCCATATTGGTGCCGATGGAGAAGGTGAGCGTCACCCGCGCGCGCCCGTTTTCCGACCGGCTCTCGACATCCTCCAGGCCCTCGACGCCCTTCAGCATCTCCTCCTGGCGATTGACGACCTCGCGCTCGACTTCCGCCGGGGCCGCGCCCGGCCAGAGCGTCTGCACGGTGATGATCGGCTTGCGCACGTCCGGCGTCAGCTGGATCGGGATCGTCTCCAGCGCCACCAGTCCAAACAGCACCACCATCAGCACCGCCGCGATCACAGCGATCGGGCGGTCTATGGCGAAGCGCACGAGGTTCATCCCGCCTTCGCCTTCCCTGGGCTCTTGCCGGGCTCGCCGGGCTTGGCGGCCTTCGCGCCGGGCACGAGCACCGCCTGGCCGGGGCGCAGCCGCTCATTGCCGCGCACGATGGCGAGGTCGCCCTCCGCCAGCCCGTCCAGAACCTCGAAGCGCGCCCCCGAGGCGCGGCCGAGGCGCACCCGGCGCCGGTCCGCCTTGCCCTCCTTCGCGACGAACACGAGGGCCTGCTGGCCCTGGCGCACGATCGCATCCTTGTGGACCGTGAGCGCCGGCGCCGCATCGCCGACCGGCAGCACCACAGTCGCCGCCGCATTCGCGGCCAGCGGCACCGCCGTGCGCCCGAAATCCGGCGTGAAGCGCACGAGCCGGGTGCGCGTCATCGCGTTCTCGTCCGGCACCACCGCGCGCACCCTGGCGCGGTGCTTCGTGCCGTCCGGCAGCAGCACCACCACCTCGGCGCCCGGCGCAAGCGCGGCAATGCGCGCTGCCGGCACGTCCGCCTCGATCTCCAGCTTGCGGTCGTTGACCAGCGCCACCACCGCGCCGCCTTCCTTCAGATAGGAGCCGATTTCGGTGTGAAGCGCCGTCACCACGCCGTCATAGGGCGCGCGGACCGTGCCCCGCGCGAGATCCATCTCCGCCAGCGCCAGGCCGGCCTTCGCCTGCACGAGCTGCGCGCGCGCCGCATCCAGCTCGGAGCGCAGCCAGGCCCGCTCCTGTTCCTTGTCCTGCAGGCGCGCCTTGCTGAAGGCGGCCGAGCGGCGCAGCTTCTCGTAGCGCGCGATCTCCTGCTCGACCCGCTCCAGCCGGGCCCCGGCGGCCAGGGCGCGGGCGGCGACCGCATCGGCCGTGGCGGCGCGGGCGGCGCGCTCGGAGGTGAGCTTCTCGATGTCGAGCACCGCCAGCACGTCGCCCTTCGCCACCCGGTCGCCCACCTGCACCCGCATTTCCGTGACCGCGCCCACGGTCTGCGCGGCCACCGACCCGCGCATCCGCGACACGAGCCTGCCGAACACCGGCGCGGTCTCCGCCAGCGGCTCGACGACGACCTTGTCCACCCGGACCGGCGACGGGCGCTGGGCTTCGGCCCCGGCAGGCCAGAGCGCGAGGAACGCCAACAGCGCCGAACCGGCGGCGAGGGGCAGGAAATGCAGCGATGGAAACCGCGCCGCGATGATTGCCATGGGCAGCTCTCTTGCCGCCGCAGGACCGGCGGACGGCGGCGCAAATTGGAGCCGGGCCGCAAGGAAGTCAACGGGACGGGCCCCTCTGCCGGACGATCCGGCTATGATGGCGGGACCGGGAACCGCGCGCCGCCGGGAGGCCGGATTCGACATGACCACGCTGCTCTTCGTCCATGACTCCGCTGCCGGGCACGATACCGGCCCCGGCCATCCCGAGCGCGCGGCGCGGGCCCGGGCGGTCGCCGCCGCGCTTGATGCGCCGGACGTCCGCGGCCTCGAGCGCCGCGAGCCGCCGGAGGCCGGGCGGGAAGCGCTTGAGCGGGTTCACTCCCGGGATTATGTGGACGTCGTGCTCGGCAACATGCCGGAGCGCGGTTATGTGCGCTTCGACGCCGACACGGTCGCCTCGCCCGGAACGAAGGAGGCCGCGCTCCGGGCGGCAGGCGCCGCGACGGCGGCGGTGGATGCGCTCATGGCCGGCGAGGCGGACACCGCCTTCTGCGCCATGCGCCCGCCCGGCCACCATGCCGAGCCCGCCCGCGCCATGGGGTTCTGCTTCTTCAACAGCGTCGCCGTCGGCGCGGCCCATGCCCGCGCGGTCCACGGCGTCGGCCGGGTCGCCGTGGTCGATTTCGACGTGCATCACGGCAACGGCACGCAGGCGGTCTTCTGGGACGAGCCGGATGTGCTGTTCGCCTCGACGCACCAGATGCCGCTCTATCCCGGCACGGGCGCGGAGCGGGAATGCGGCGCGCACGGCCAGGTCGTCAATGCGCCCCTGCCGCCGGGCGCGGACGGCGGGGCGTTCCGCCGGCGCTTCGAGGAGCGCGTGCTGCCGGCGGTGGAGGCATTCCGCCCGGACCTGGTGCTGCTCTCGGCCGGTTTCGACGCCCACCGCGCCGACCCGCTGGCGCAGCTCGAACTCGACGCGGCCGATTTCACCTGGGCCACGCGCCAGCTGCTCGCCGCCGCCCGGCGCCATGCCGGCGGCCGGCTCGCCGCCGTGCTCGAAGGCGGCTACGACCTGGATGCGCTGGAGGAATGCGTCGGCGCGCATGTCGGAGCGCTCGCGGGGGCTTGATGCTTTGGACAGGCCGGCGATGAATAATTTGTTCATGGAATAAGAAATATTTCTGTATTTTTATTGACACCAATGAAATTTATCACTAGATAGGGTGCGGGGAAGGAGGCGGCGTCCCGGGAGCCGCCTGCTCTTCCCGGTTCGCGCCGGCGCGAAAAAACCCCTGAGGAACGCACAGGAGAGGTGCGCCCTGCGTCTCGCGCGCGCAATCAGGCGCACGAGCCGCGCCGCCGCGAAACGCGCGCCTGCGCGCGCGGACACCCGCGCAGGATACGCGCGAATCAGGGTCCCGCTGCCCGGGACAGGCCGGCGGCGGAAACAGAACGACGACGGACCGAGAGGAGAAAGCCGTGCCGGATAGACGAAGCCGGAGAAACCACGCGGAACGCCCGGAACCCCTGCCCGGAACCGTGGCTTCATACCCGAAAGGACTACCGCATATGCGCCATCAGTATTCAGATCATGACATCTCATGACACTTCATGACACGGTGCGGAGGTGGTCCGGCGGCTACGCCGGTCAATTCCGGGCCTGAACAGCACTATTCGGTGGAAGCATGGTTGCATTACCGCTGTTTTCCGGGATGCCCTCTATCGGTTATCGTTGGGGTTGCCGTCAGTAATCGTGCATGGCGCTGGATCGCAGGTCGGAGAGGACGATGCCGCAGGACACATCAGGCGCCGACGGGCGCGCCGACAGGCCGACATGGTTCGGTTATCTGCAACTCGCCGCCATTCTCGGCGCGATCGCCGTTGCGCTCTATTTCGCGCGGGCTCCGGAGCGCGTCGAGCGTATCGACAGGTCGGCGCTGGAGACGCAGGAAAGGCGGCCCGTCGTCAGCGTCGTTCAGCCGACGCCCACGGAGCAGGCGCTGACGCTTCGCCTGACCGGCTCCGTCGTGTTGAAGGAACGGGCGGCGGTGGTATCGGAAGTCGTCGGGCGCGTCGTCTGGGTCTCGCCGAAATTCGAGCCGGGCGGGTCGATAGAGGCCAATGAGGTGCTCGTCAGGATCGACCCCGAGGAATACGAACTCAGGGTCGAAGCAGCGAAACTGGAGGTGGCGGAGCTCGAACAGGAAATCCGCGAAACGGAGGCCCGCAACGAAGACGCGGCGCGCCTGGCCCTGAAGCTGGAAAAGGCGCGCGTGGCGCTTCGGCTGGCGGAGCTGCAGCTTCGCAGGACGAACATTTCCTTTCCCTTCGATGCCCGCGTGATTTCCTCGAGCGTCGAGGTCGGCGAGCTTGCCGGCCCGGCGGAAAAGGTCGGCAAGGCCGCAATACTGGGCCGGGTCTATCGGCCCGAATCCATCCGCGTGGCGGCTCCCATCGAGCAGCGGGACCTCAGGCATCTCGCCCCGGTGGTCGGGCGAACGGCTGAAGTCCGCACCAGGACGGGAATCTTCGGGGCGAAGGTCGCAGCGGTCTCCTCGGTTGTCGCGGCCAAGAGCCGGCTCGCCTCGCTCTTCCTGAACTTTCCCGACGACCTGCCTGCCGCCTCCCTGCCTCTTCCCCACACCTTCGCCGAGATCGTCATTGCCGGTCCGGAACACCGGGGCGTCTATGTGTTGCCGGACGCGGCCGCGCAGGCCGGCGACCGCGTCTGGGTCGTCAGGGACGGCGCGCTCAACTCGGTCGAGCCGCGGATTCTGGGCAGGATCGACGGCAGATGGGTGGTGGAAGCCTTCGATGCGGGCGACGGCGTCGTTCTCGGCTCCTTGCCGGGAGCCCGCGAGGGCCTTGCCGTGACCGCGGCGAAACCGCAGGCATAGGGGGCGCGGCATGAGCAATACCGACGCGGGAGGCGGCGCCGGCGGGACCGGAACGCCTGCGCCGCGGGGCCTGATCGCCTGGTTTGCGGCGAACCCCGTCGCCGCAAACCTTCTGATGGTCTTCCTGATCGTCGCCGGCGCCATCGCCGGCTCGCAGCTCGTGGTCCAGAACGCCCCGGAGTTCGACGTACGCCGCATTGCCATCAAGATCCCGTCGCCCGGCGCATCGCCGAGGGAAGTGCAGGAGGATGTCGTCCGCCGGGTCGAGGAAGCGATTGTCGGCATATCCGGCGTCAGCCGGGTCGTCAGCACGGCGAAGGAAGGCGTCGGCCTGATCGATGTGGAGCTGGAGACCTTCGCCGATGACGAGGCGGTCCTGAACGACGTCGAAGGCGCCATCGACACCTTGGAGAACTTTCCGCCTCCCAACGCGGAACGGCCCAAGGTCTCCCTTTTCAGATGGCGGAACGATGTCGTGACGATTGCGGTTTCGTCCGCTTCGGCGACGGAAGCCGGCCTCCGGCTCGCGGCGGAGAATTTGCGCGACTCGCTGCTGGCCCTGCCGAAAATCTCCCACATAGAGTTCCAGGGCGCGCGCGACCGGGAGATCACGATAGAGCTGAGCGAGGAGGACCTGCGGCGAAACCGGCTCAGGATATCCGACATCCGGCAGGCGATCCGGCGCGCCTCGCTCAATCTGACCTTCGGAGAGCTGCGGACCGATGCGGGCGGCGTCGTGCTGCAGGTGGTTGCAAAGCGCAAATACAGCACGGAATTCAAGGATATACCGCTCATTACGCGGCTCGACGGGACGGTGGTGACGCTGGGCGATGTCGCCAGGATTCGCGACGGCTTCGTCGATGAAAATGTCCTGACCGAGATCGACGGCACACCGGCCGTATTTCTCCGGATAGGGGCCACGGGCAGGCAATCGGTCAAGGAGGTCCGGAACATTGCCCTCGGGTTTCTTGAGAACTACAGCCCGGACGAGCATGTCTCGGTCGAAGTCTGGGACGACAAGGTGGAATTGACGATCGAGCGGTTGACGCGGATCGTGGGGAATGCCGCTATCGGCGCGGTGCTCGTGTTCATATGCCTGGTCGCGGTGTTCGACCTTCGGGTGGCTTTCTGGACGACGTTCGGCATCCCCCTGGCCTTTGTCGGGTCGCTGGTCTTCTTCACGCCGGCCGACATGACCTTGAACATGGGCACCCTGTTCGCGTTCTTCCTGATGGTCGGCATCGTGGTGGATGACGCCGTTGTCGTCGGGGAAAGCATAGCGACGGAAAGGAGCCGCGGCGGGACGGCGCTCGGCGCGGCGATCGCCGGCGCGCGGGCCGTGGCCGGGCCGCTGGTCGTCGGCGCGGTCACGACGCTGATCGCACTGGTCCCCTTGTTGTTCATCAACGAAGGCACGTGGCAGATCATCCGGGTCATCCCCTGGGTGGCGCTGTTCGTGCTGGTGGTCTCCCTGGTGGAGGCGTTCTTCATCCTGCCTGCGCATCTCTCGCATGACAGGCCGTGGAGCGCGCGGCCGCTCAGCACCTGGCAAAAGGCGGTCAGCGGATGGCTGGAGGGCATTCGCGACAGTGTGGTGGCCGCCACGGTGTCCTGGTCGGTGCGCCATGTCTGGGCGGCGCTCGCCATCGGGATCGCCACCGTGGCGTGCGCGGTGCTGCTTCTGCGCCAGCACGAGGTGCGGGTCCTGTTCGCGGAGGCAAGGGCGAGCGTTTCCAACACGGTGCAGGTGGAGTTGCGCCTGCCGGCCGGATCGCCGTTCGAGGCGACGCTCGCCGCCGCCGAGCGTTTCAGGGACGCGGCCGAGGGCGTCAACGAGGACCTGGAAGGCACATCGATCAAATCGGTCAGCATCGTGGTCGGCAAGATCCTGTCCACCCGGCCCGGAGACGCCGAGCTCTCGGGCGACCACCTGGCGACGGTAAGGGCTCATCTTTATCGCCGCCCGGTCCGCGTTGCGCAGCCGAGCGAAGTGGAGCGCGCCTTGCGGGCCCGCGTCGGCGATGTTTCGAGCCTGGAGCATGTGGAATATGTGACGAGCCGAAGCAAGATCAGGCCGAACCTCGCCTATTCGATTCGGCATGACGATCCGCAGGTCCTGCAGGACGCCGCGGGGAAACTGCGGTTCGCCCTTGCCGCGATACCCGGCGTTTACGGCGTTTACGACAACCTCTCGCCGGGCAAGCGCCAGCTTGAGATAGAGCTGACCCCGGCCGGCAAGGCCGCCGGGCTTTCTCCGGCGCTGCTGGGCTCGCAATTGCGCGCCCGGCTTCACGGGGCCGAGGCGCAGCGCATCCAGCGGGGCCGCGAGGAAATCGAGGTCGTCGTCAGATATCCCGCCGAACGGCGGCGGAGCCTGAAGGAGCTCGCCGGGATGCGCATAGACCGGCCCGGCGGGGGCGAGGTGCCGCTCTCCCTGGTGGCGACGCTCACCGAAAAGCAGGAACTGGCCGAGCTGACGCGGATCGACGGCAAGCCGGCCGTCTTCGTGGAGGCGAAGGCGGACGCCGCGGTCATCACGCCGATCCAGGCCCGCAGGCTGATCGAGGACGGCGTCCTGCAGGAGCTGCGCGCGGCGCATCCCGGCATCGCGGTGGAGAGGGACGGCGGGGCGCGAAACGAGCGGCGGGTGCTGGAAACGCTGGCCACGCTGGTGCCGCTTGCGCTGATCGCCATGTATGCGGTCATGGCGGCGTTCCTGCGCAGCTACTGGAAGCCGCTGGTCGCCGCGGCCGGAATCCCGGCCGCCTTCGCCGGCGCCGTGCTGATGCACTGGATACTTGGCTGGGACTTCTCCTTCATGTCGGTGTTCGGGATCGTGGCCGTGTCGGGCGTCGTCGTGAACGATGCGCTGGTGCTGCTCGACCGCTACAACATCATCCGCCGGGAGAACGACGCCCTGCCGGCGATTGCGGCTGCGGCGGCCGCCACGCGCCACCGCTTCCGCGCCGTGCTGCTCACCAGCCTGACAACGGTGCTCGGCCTCTCGCCCCTGCTCTACGAGCGCAGCGACGCCCTGCTCTTCCTGGTGCCGTTCGTCGCCAGCATGCTGGGCGGGCTCGTGCTGGCGGGCATATTCGTCCTCTTCCTTCTGCCGGCGATGGTGATGATCGCCGACGGCAGGCAGGAATAGGCCGGCCGGCGGCGAAACGCGGTTTGACAGCCGGCGGGCCGGGCCCTAGTTTGCCTGCCGTTCCAGTATTGCAGCGGAGGCGCATGCGATGGCCAAGCCGGCAACCGTCATGGTGAAGCTCGTCAGCACGGCCGACACGGGCTATTTCTACGTCACCAAGAAGAACCCGCGGACCAAGACCGAGAAGCTCGAAATCCGCAAATTCGATCCCATCGCGCGCAAGCATGTCGTCTTCAAGGAACAGAAGATGAAATAGCGGCGCCAGCCGCTTCGCCTGCTGCGGGCGCGGGCCGCCTATCGGACGGGATTTCATGGAAGCCGGCGAGGTCGCGGCCGTTTGCCGGAATTGCGGCCGTCCCGCCGCCGCGCCCGTTCCGACACGCTGCCCGTCCTGCCACTCGCCCCGCTTCGCCGCGCATCCCGAGATTGCCCGCGTCGGCATCGCGCATCTCGACTGCGACGCCTTCTACGCCGCCATCGAAAAGCGGGACGACCCGGGTCTCGCCGACCGGCCGGTGGTGATCGGCGGCGGGCGGCGCGGCGTCGTCGCCGCCGCCTGCTATGTCGCGCGGCGCTTCGGCGTGCGCTCGGCCATGGCCATGTACAAGGCGCTCGAAGCCTGCCCCCATGCGGTCGTGCTGAGGCCCGACATGGCGAAATACCGCAAGGTGGGGCGCGAGGTCCGGGGCCTGATGCGCGAGGCCACGCCCCTGGTCGAGCCGATCTCCATCGACGAGGCGTTTCTCGACCTCAGCGAACACGCGCTCCCGGCTGCCGCCGCCGTCCGGCTTGTCCGGCGGATCGAGGACGAGGTCGGCATCACGGTCTCGGTGGGACTGGCGGCCAACAAATTCCTCGCCAAGATCGCCTCGGATCTCGACAAGCCGCGCGGCTTCGCCGTGATCGGCCCGGAGGAGGCGCCGGCCTTCCTCGCCGGGAAGCCGGTCACGATCATCCCGGGCGTGGGCGCCGCGATGGCCCGGCGGCTCCGGGCCGAGGGCGTGCTTGCGGTCGCCGACCTGCGCCGCTGGACGGAAGCGGAGATGACGGCGCGCTTCGGCGCATTCGGGCGCCGCCTCTACTCGTTCGCCCGCTGCCGGGACGACCGGCCCGTCCAGCCGGCGAGCGAGACGCGCAGCATCTCAGCCGAAACCACTTTCGAGAACGACCGCAGCGGCTATGACGACCTCGCCCGCGCCCTGCCGCCGCTGGCCCGGACCGTCGCGACCCGCCTCGACACGGCCGGCCTTGCCGCCGGCTCCGTCGTGCTGAAGCTCAAGACGGCGGATTTCCGCACGCATACCCGCAGCCACGCGCTCGCCTTCGCCACGCAGCGCGCGGACCGCCTGCTGGAAGAGGCCGAGCGGCTCCTCCGGCCCGAGGCGGACGGCCGCGCCTTCCGCCTGATCGGGCTCGGGGCGGCGGACCTCGCGCCGCCGGATGCCGCCGATCCGCCGGAGCTCTTCGCCGGCGCGTGCTGAGCGTGAATTGCGGCTTCCGGCCAACAGCCTTGCCGTCCGCGCCTATCCGGTGTTCCCTTTCCCGAAACCGACGATGACAAGGGAAGGAAACCCCATCCAATGGATCTGCGACTGGCCGGGAAAACCGTGCTCATCACCGGCGCCTCGAAAGGCATCGGGCTCGCCTGCGCCGAACTCTTCGCGGAGGAAGGCTGCGACCTGCATCTGGTGGCGCGCACCGGGGCCGACCTCGAACGGGCGCGCGACACCATCCGCGGCCGGCACAATGTCGCCGTCACGATCCATCCGCTCGACCTTTCGGACGGCGGCAATGTCAAGCGCCTGGTCGCCGAGACCGGCGAAAGCCTGGACATCGTCGTCAACAATGCAGGCGCCATTCCCGGCGGCCCGATCCACATGATCGACGAGGAACGCTGGCGCGAGGCCTGGGACCTCAAGGTATTCGGCTACATCAACATGTGCCGGGAGCTCTATCCGGTCTTCCAGGCGAAGCGGGCGGGCGTGATCGTCAATGTCGTGGGCACCGGCGGCGAGCGGCCGAGCGCGGGCTATATCGCGGGCGCCGGCGGCAATGCGGGCCTCATCGCGTTTACCCGCGCGCTCGGCGGCAAGAGCCCCGATGACGGCTTCCGCATTGTCGGCGTCAATCCGGGCCCGATCCTGACCGAGCGGCTGACCACCATCATGCGCGCACAGGCGCTGGACAGGTTCGGCGACGAGGAGCGGTGGGAAGAATGCATGCCGACCAACCCGCCGCCGGGCGAGCCGGAGGACTGCGCCGACATCGTGGTCTTCCTCGCCTCCGACCGCGCGAAGCATATTTCGGGCACCGTCGTCACCATCGACGGCGGCGCCGTTTCCCGTTAGGAGCCCTATCGCGACATGAGCAGCAAACTAGAATTCTTCTTCGACGTCTCCAGCCCGTGGACCTACCTCGCCTTCCATCGCATTGAGGACTTCTGCGCCGACCTGGAGCTGGACCTGGTCTGGAAGCCGTTCCTGGTGGGCGGCGTGTTCAACAAGGTGAACCCGAGCGTCTATCAGCGCCGCGAGAACCCCGTCCCGCCCAAGGACGCCTATTACCGCAAGGACATGGACGACTGGGCCCGCTACGAGGGCATTGTCATCGGCAAGCCCACGGTCTTCCCGGTCAACTCGGTCAAGGCCATGCGCGGCTGCTTTCACGCCATCGACGAGGGCCGGGTGTCCGCCTTCGCGCGGGGCTGCTTCGAGGCCTATTGGCGCGACGACCGCGATATCGGCCGGGAGGACGTGCTGGCCGAGGTGGTCGAGTCCTCCGGGCTCGACAAGCAGCGCTTCTTCGCCGCCATCGCCGATCCGGGGATCAAGCAGATGCTGTTCGACACGACCGACGAGCTGATCGAGCGGGGCGGTTTCGGCTCGCCCACCTTCTTCCTCGACGGCGGTGACATGTATTTCGGCAATGACCGCCTGGAGCTGATCCGTGCGGCAGTGGAAAGGAAACGCAATGGCTGAACCCGTGCTTACCGCCGAGGAGACGGCGCTGCGCGAGACCGCGCGGCGTGTGCTGCCGGCAGGCAGCTTCGGCAATGTGCCCTTCGAGACCGTCATTCGCTCCGGGCAGGGCAGCCATGTCTGGGACGTCTCCGGCAACGAATATATCGACTACCTGCTCGGTTCCGGGCCGATGCTGGCGGGGCACTGCCACCCCGAGGTCGTCGAGGCGGTGATGGAGCAGGTCGGGCGCGGCACGACCTTCTTCGCCAACAACGAGCATGGCATCCGGCTGGCCGAGGTCGTGACCGAGCGGGTCGCCTGCGCCGAAAAGGTGCGCTTCGTCTCCAGCGGCACGGAGGCCACCTTCTACGCCATGCGGATCGCGCGCGCCTTTCGCGGCCGCGACAAGATCCTGAAATTCGAGGGCGGTTTCCACGGCATGAACGACTACGCGCTCATGTCGATGGCGCCGAAACGGCCCGGCAATTTCCCGCAGGCGGCGCCGGACAGCGCCGGGATTCCCGTGGCCGTCCGCGACGAGGTGCTGATCGCGCCTTACAACGACGCCGAAACCGCGGTGCAGCTGATCCGCGACCATGCCGACGAGTTGGCGGCCGTCATCGCCGAGCCGTTCCAGCGGCTGATCCCGCCGAAGCCCGGCTTCCTGGAAGCCTTGCGCGAGGTGACGGAGGAAACCGGCGTCGTGCTGATCTTCGACGAGGTGGTGACGGGCTTCCGGTTCGCGCGGGGCGGCGCGCAGGAGCGCTACGGCGTCACGCCCGACATCTGCTCGCTCGGCAAGGTGGTGGGCGGCGGCTATCCGCTGGCGGCCGTCGCCGGTC
Organism: Alphaproteobacteria bacterium; assembly: GCA_022827685.1. Classification (GTDB taxonomy): domain Bacteria; phylum Pseudomonadota; class Alphaproteobacteria; order Bin95; family Bin95; genus Bin95. Next base: position 10,172 of record JAJEIH010000050.1, on the reverse strand, counting down.
GGGACGACGTCATGGCGCATTTCGACGCCGGCCGCGTGGACGGCGACCGCTTTGCCCAGCAGATCGGCACGCTCAGCGGCAATCCCGTCGCCGCCGTCGCCGGCCTCAAGACGCTGGAGGTGCTGGGCAGGCCCGGCGTCTATGAGCGCCATGAGCAGATCGGCGAGGCCCTGATCGACGGGCTGAACACGCTGCTGGAGGAGAGCGGGCATGAGGGGCAGGTGCTCGGCTCGCCGCCCATGTTCGATGTCATCTTCGCCGGCGGCGAGGTCGCCGACTACCGCGCGACCATGCGCGGCGATGCGGTCAGGACCAGGGCCTTCAACGCCGGGCTGCGCGCCCGGGGCATCTTCAAGGGCGAGAGCAAATTCTATCTCTCGGTCGTTCATACCGACGAGGACATCGCGAACACGCTCGAGGCCGCGCGCGAGTCCCTCAAGGAGTTGCCCTGACCTCCCGCGCCCTGATCCGGGCCCAGTCGTCGCGCAGCCCGATGGTGCGGTTGAAGCCGCCGTCGGGGTCGGCGGCGAAATAGCCGAGACGCTCGAACTGCACCGTCCCGCCGGGCTCCATGCCCGCCAGGCCGGGCTCCATGCGGCAGTCCTCCAGGACCTCCAGCGAGTCCGGGTTCAGGTCTTCGAGGCCGGCCGGCTCGTCGGAGGCGAAGAGCGGGCCGTAGAGCCGGACCGGGGCGCGCTCGGCATGGGCGGCGGAGACCCAGTGGATCGTCGCCTTCACCTTGCGGCCGTCCGGCGCGCTGCCGCCGCGCGTCTCGGGGTCGTAGCGGCAGTGCAGCTCGACAATTTCGCCGCTATCGTCCTTCACCGCCTCGAGGCAGGTGAGGAAAAACGCGTAGCGCAGCCGCACTTCCCGGCCGGGCGCGAGGCGGAAGAACTTCCGCGGCGGGGCTTCCATGAAGTCGTCGCGCTCGATCCAGAGCTCGCGCGAAAACGGAACCTTGCGGCTGCCCGCTTCGGGGTCGCCCGGATTGTTGGCGGCCTCCAGCCACTCCACCTCGCCCTCGGGGTAGTTTTCGACCACGACCCTGAGCGGGCGCAGCACGGCCATGCGCCGTTCGGCGGTGCGGTTCAGCTGCTCGCGCACGCAATGGTCCAGCAGCGCCGCCTCCACCCGGCCGGCGCTTTTCGAGATCGCGAGCCGGGAGATGAAGTCGCGGAGCGCCTCCGCGGGCACGCCCCGCCGCCTGAGCCCGCGCAAGGTCGGCATGCGCGGGTCGTCCCAACCCGCCACATGGCCTTCCTGCACGAGGCGGGTGAGCGCGCGCTTGGAGAGGATCGTCCCGGTCATGTCGAGCCGGGCGAACTCGTACTGGCGCGGCCGGCAGGCGGCCGGCACGCGCTCCAGCAGCCAGTCGTAGAGCGGGCGGTGGTCGGCGAACTCCAAGGTGCAGAGCGAGTGCGTCACGCCCTCGATGGCGTCAGACTGGCCGTGCGCATAGTCGTAGGTCGGGTAGATCCGCCAGGCGTCGCCCGTGCGCGGATGCGCGTGGTCGAGGATGCGGTAGAGCACGGGGTCGCGCATGTTGACATTGCCGGAGCCCATGTCGATCCGCGCGCGCAGCACGCAGGCGCCGGGCCCGAATTCGCCGGCGCGCATCCGGCGCAGCAGGTCGAGGCTCTCCGCCGCCGGCCGGTCGCGCCAGGGGCTCGGCCGGCCGGGCTCGGTCAGCGTGCCGCGCGTCTCCCGGATCTCCTCCGCCGACTGCTCGTCGACATAGGCGTGGCCCGTCCCGACCAGGTGCTCCGCCCACTCGTAAAGCGTCTCGAAATAGTCCGAGGCATGGACCGGCTCGCCCGCCCACTCGAAGCCGAGCCAGCGCACATCCTCCTGGATGGCGTCGATATAGGCCTGTTCCTCCCTTGCCGGGTTGGTGTCGTCGAAGCGCAGGTTGCAGTGGCCGCCGAATTCCTCCGCGACGCCGAAATTGAGGCAGATCGACTTGGCGTGGCCGATATGCAGGAAGCCGTTGGGCTCCGGCGGAAAGCGGGTGACGACCGACGCGACCTGCCCCTCGCCAAGGTCGGTGCGGATGCGGTCGCGGATGAAATCGCTGCCCGTCGGCGCGTCCATGGGGCCGGCGCTCCCGCTCAGAAGGGCGATGTGCCGCGCGTGACCGTGCGGTGCAGCACCCGGGCGTCGCGGGCGCGCTCCTCGGCGCGATGCAGCAGGCAGCGATTGTCCCACATCAGCAGGTCGCCCTCGCGCCACTGGTGGCGCCAGACGAAGCGCTCGGCGGTGCTGTGCGCCTCGATCTCCTCCAGCAGCGCCTCGCCCTCGTCCCTGTCCATGCCGAGGATGTGCGAGGCGTGGTTGCCGATGAAGAACGCCTCGCGCCCGCTCTCCGGATGGCGCCGCACCAGCGGATGCGCCACGGGCGGATAAACGGCCGCCTCCTCCGGGCTCGCCTCGCGCTCGCCGGATTTCTGGCATGACCGCACCCAGTCATGCACCACTTTCATGCCCCGGAACGCTTCCTGCCGCTCGGCGGAATAAGCCTCGAAGGCGCGGCTCATGTTGGCGAATTCGGTCCGCCCGCCCTGCGCCGGCACCTTCACCGCATAGAGGAAGGTCGCGCAGGACGGCACCGTCCGGTAGGACTTGTCCGAGTGCCAGCGCAGGTTCCCCTTCGCCGCCGCCTCCGGCTTCGGGTTCCCGTCCGCGTCGAGGTTCGAGACCGTGTGGACGAGCGAGACATCGTCGCCCTTGTTGCGCTGGATATGCACGTCGAGCGGGCCGAACCGGAGCGTTGCCGCCAGTTGCGCCGGCTTGTCGAGCGTCTGGTCGCGGAAGCACAGGACATGGCGGTCAAGGAACGCCTCGTGTAACGCGGCCCGGTCGGCGTCGTCGAGCGGTTCGCGCAGATCGACGCCCCGGACCTCGGCAGCCAGCACGTCGGAAAGCGGTTGGATAGCGAGTGTCATGGCGCGCAATCTAGCCGAGCGCCGGGCGGAGCGGTAGCGGCTTGCATTCAGGGATGCTGGACGAAGTGCGTCAGCGCGCCGCCGAGCGCCGCGGGGTGGAAGAAGCCGTTCGGGCAGGCGGGTCGGGTAAGCCGCGAAGCCGAATGGCGCGAGGGATTGACTTGCGGACCGGTACGGCAAACATGTAGGGAACGGTGGAAGTCCGGCTCTTGGCGAATTGCGCGGGGTGGCTGTGTCCACACTGACAAGAGATATTTCGGCCTATGAAGGCATGCGCCGCGAATTGGAAATCGATCATTCCGGCAAGTGGGTCGTTTTTCACGACGAAGACCTGGCGGGAGTTTACGATTCCTTTGATCGCGCCGCCTCGGACGCGGTGCAGCGTTTCGGTAGAGGTCCCTATCTGATAAGGGAGGTCGGTGCGCCACCGCTCGTGCTTCCGGCATCGGTTCTCCATCGGACGGGGCCAACCGGTGTTGGAAACTGATTGCGGATTTATCGGTCAGCCGGAAATTCTGGTTCGTTTCGGTCCCACAATGACGATACGCATCGGCCTCGATCCGGATGCCGTTCGGGAGACCGTTCCGGATTTGCCTGACGAAGAATATCAAGCCCTTGTGGACACCGGGGCACAGGAAAGCTGTATCGATTCTTCCGTCGCCGTCGCCATGGGCCTGCCGGTCATCGACAGGCGGCCGGTCGCGGGAGCGCATGGCAGCGGCGAAGTGAATATCCATTTGGCGCCGCTCTATGTTCCTGCCTTGAATGTGGCCATCTACGGGGCTTTTGCGAGCGTTCATCTTCATGCCGGCGGCCAGCCGCACAGCGCGCTCACAGGAAGGACATTCCCTCGGCACTTCACCATGACCTATAACGGAGAAACAGGTTCCGTGATTCTTTCCGGACCTGCGGGCGGCCCGGGCATCTTGTAGCGGACCGGCGCTCTGGCAGCGGGCCGGTCGGCGCCCCGGACGATTTCGGAAATACAACAGGGTCATTACTCTCGCAGAGGCCGAAAGCGAAACGCCGGGCCCAGGGGCCCGGCGTCCGGTTGCGTGTATGCAGAGGGCGGCGCGCGCTCAGGCCGCTTCGATGGCCTCGGGCGCGCCGGAGCCGATCTCGATCCGGCGCGGCTTCAGCGCCTCGGGCACCTCGCTCACCAGCTCGACGGCGAGCATGCCGTTCTCCAGCTTCGCGCCGGCGGCCTTCACATGCTCGGCGAGGCGGAAGGTGCGCCGGAACTGCCGGGTCGCGATGCCGCGATGCAGGAAGACGCGGTCGTCGCCCTGGTTGCGGACCTTGCCGGCGATCACGAGCTCGTCGCCCTTTGCCTCGATCGCAAGGTCCTCTTCGCCGAAGCCGGCCACCGCCATCTCGATGCGGTAGGTGTGCTCGCCGGTCTTGACGATGTTGCAGGGCGGATAGTGCTCCGCCGTCGCGTCGGCGTTCATGACGCGGTCGAAGTTCTTCATCAGCCGTTCGAAGCCGATGGTGGACCGCAGGAGAGGGGAGAAATCGAATGCCGTCATCGGTCATCCTCCTTGAGAAGCGATTGTCGATGTTCCGGGGCCCGCCGCTCATCGGCCGGACCCGCCGTCCTCCGCCCCCGTCACCCGGCGAGCTTCGGACCACCTCCAGATGGGGATGCGCGGCGGGGATTCAAGACGCCGGAGCGGTTCTTTCGACGGCAGCCGCATGGCCGGCATCCACAACCTGCCTCCCTCCGGAGCGCGGAGACCTGCCAGAGCGTCATGGGATGTCATGATGTGTCATGTTTTCATCATGGGACCGATCCCCACCCCGGCCGTTTGCGCCGGTCCGAGGGTCGTTTGCAAGGTATCGCGGCCTGCTTGTCGGCCCGTGGTCCCGGACGCCCCGTTGCCGGAGCCGTGCCCGTCGCCCGCGCATAATGCGCGCCCGGCTGTGCGCGCGTCCGCGTGCGCGAGGCGGCGGGCGGGACTACTGCCGAAGTGTCGTGGCATGTCATGCGGCATCCCGAGCGGTCCCCTGCAATGTGTCATGAAATGTCATGATCTGGATGCATATGGCGCATATGCGGTAGTCCTTTCGGGCATGAAGCCACGGTTCCGGGCGGGGGTTCCGGGCATTCCGCGTGGTTTCTCCGGCTTCGTCTGTCCGGCATGGCTTTCTCCTCCCGGTCCGTCATCGTTCTGTTTCCGCCGCCGGCCCGCCCGGGCAGCGGGACCCTGATTCGCGCGTATCCTGCGCGGGTGTCCGCGCGCGCGCCGGCGCGCGTATCGCGGCGGCGCGGCTCGTGCGCCTGATTGCGCGCGCGAGACGCAGGGCGCACCTCTCCCATGCGTTTCTCAGGGGTTTTTTCGCGCCGGCGCGAACCGGGAAGAGCAGGCGGCTCCCGGGACGCCGCCTCCTTCCCCGCACCCTATCTAGTGATAAATTTCGCCGATGTCAATAAAATACAGAAATATTTCTTATTCCATGAACAAACGATATTTTTCACGACAGGCGAAACCTGCCCCCTTCCGGCCGCACACTGCCTACTTCCCGATGCAGAACTCCCTGAAAATCGCATCCAGCAGGTCTTCCACATCGACGCGGCCGGTGACGCGGCCCAACGCGCGGACGGCGAGGCGGAGGTCTTCGGCGGCGAGGTCGGTCTGGGGCGCGGCGGCGAAGCGGTCGAGCGCCTCGGCTGCCTCGCTGAGGGCGTGGACATGGCGGGCGCGGAGCGCGCCGGGCGGGCCGGCGACGCGCGCGCGCATGGCTTCCGCGATGGCGCCGCGCAGCGCCTCCAGCCCCTCGCCCGTCCGGGCCGAGACGGCAGGGCCCGGGCCGGGCGCGGCGCCGAGATCGGCCTTGGTGCGGACGGCGAGGCCCGCCATGTCCGGCGGCGGCGGCGCGTCGGGGGCGGTCAGCAGCAGGCAGAGGTCTGCCGCCGCCGCCTCGGCGCGCGCCCGGCGCATGCCTTCCTGCTCCACCGGGTCGTCGCTTTCGTGGAGGCCCGCCATGTCGATCAGGCGCACCAGATAACCTTCCATGACGAGCCGCGCCTCCAGCACGTCGCGCGTCGTGCCGGCGCCCGGCGAGGTGATGGCGACCTCGCGCGCCGCGAGCGCGTTGAGCAGGCTCGACTTGCCGGCATTGGGCGCGCCCACCAGCGCCACCCGGAAGCCGTCGCGCACGACCTCGCCGCGCGCGCCCGCGGCCAGCGCTTCCGCCATGCCGGCGCGGACCTCCCCCACCGTCCCGGAGACCTCCGCCTCCAGCCCCTCCGGCAATTCTTCGTCGCTGAAATCGATGGCGGCTTCGATATGGGCGAGCGCCTGAACCAGCCGCTCCCGCCAGCCATCGAACCGCCGCGCAAGCCCGCCGCCGAGCGCATGGAGCGCCTGCCGGCGCTGGCCTTCCGTCTCGGCGTCGATCAGCTCGGCGAGCCCCTCCACCGCCGTCAGGTCCATGCGCCCGGCCTCGAAGGCGCGCCGGGTGAACTCGCCGGGCTCCGCCGGGCGCAGGCCGTCCAGCCGCATCAGCGCCGTCTGCACCGCATCCATGACAACCGGGGCGCCGTGCAGGTGCAATTCGGCCGCGTCCTCGCCGGTGAAGCTCGCGGGAGCCGGGAACCAGACCGCAAGCCCCCGGTCCAGCAGCTCGCCGCTTTCCGGGTCGCGGACGGCGCACAGCACGGCCCGGCGCGGCTCCGGCAGCGGCCCCGCCAGCGCCGCGAGCGCCCGGCCCGCCTCCGGCCCGGAGAGGCGCAGCACGGAGATGCCGGCGCGGCCGGGCGCCGTCGCCTCGGCGAAGATCGTGTCCGGCAGGTCCGTCAGGCGTCGGGGTCGAGCATGAGCCGGGAGACCCGGCCGCCGCCCTTCAGGTGCGTTTCGAGGATCTCGTCGATATCCGCCTCGTTCTCGTAGCGGTACCAGGTGCCCTCGGGATAGATGACCATGGTCGGCCCGAGTTCGCAGCGGTCGAGGCAGCCGGCGATGTTGATACGCGCCTTGGGCAGCGACCTGGCGCGCGCCTTCATGTAGGCGCGCAGCTTCTCCGAGCCCTTCTCGCTGCAGCAGCCGCGCGGATGGCCGGGCGGACGGGTATTGGTGCAACAGAATACATGCGCGTCGTAGTAGAGCGCGTCCGCCATGATTTCCTTCCTCGCGTCCGGGAGTGCGCCAGTTTACCCTTCGGGGCCATGAGCGAAAACCTGCTTGGCCGCGAGACCAGCCCCTACCTGCTGCAACATGCCGACAACCCGGTCCATTGGCGGCCCTGGGGGGCCGACGCCTTCGAGGAGGCGAGACGGACCGGCCGGCCCGTGCTGCTCTCGGTCGGCTACGCCGCCTGCCACTGGTGCCATGTCATGGCGCATGAGAGCTTCGAGAACGAGGCCATCGCCGGGCTGATGAACGAACTGTTCGTCAATGTGAAGGTGGACCGGGAGGAACGCCCCGACGTGGACGCCGTCTATCAGCACGCGCTCCAGGGCATGGGCGAGCAGGGGGGCTGGCCGCTCACCATGTTCCTCAATGCCGAGGGCGAGCCCTTCTGGGGCGGCACCTACTTCCCGCCGGAGCCGCGCTGGGGCCGCGCGGGCTTCCCGCAATTGCTGCGTTCGCTCTCGGAAGCCTGGAGCACGCAGCCGGACGCCGTGGCGGAGAATATCGGACGCCTCCGGAAAGCCGCGGAGCGGCTGGCCGAACCCGCTGCCGGGCCCGGCATCGACGCGGAGACGGATGCGCGCATCGCCATGCGGCTCGCCCGCGCCGTGGACCCCTTCTTCGGCGGCATAGACGGCGCGCCCAAGTTCCCGCAGACCGGCATCTTCACCCATCTCTGGCGGGCGCGGCATCGGGATGGCGGCAAGGTCTATCGCAACCAGGTGCTGAACACGCTCGCGCATATGTGCGAGGGCGGCATCTACGACCATCTCGGCGGCGGATTCGCGCGCTACTCCACCGACGAGAGGTGGCTGGCGCCGCATTTCGAGAAGATGCTCTACGACAATGCCCAGCTCATCGAACTGCTGACGCTTGTCTGGCAGGAGACGCGCACCCCGCTCTTCGCGCAGCGGGTGCGCGAGACGATCGGCTGGCTGGAGAGGGAGATGACGGCGCCCGCCGCCGAAGACGGCGCGGCCGGCTTCGCCGCGGCGCTCGACGCCGACAGCGAGGGCGAGGAAGGCCGCTTCTATGTGTGGGACCGGGCCGAGATCGAGGCGGTGCTGGGCACGGCGGCCGCGCGCTTCTGCGACGTCTATGACGTGACGGCGGCCGGCAATTGGGAAGGCCGCAACATCCTCAACCGGCTGGACTCGATGGATGTGCCCGACGACCCGGCGCTGGCGGAGGCCCGCGACGCGCTGCTGGCCGTGCGCGCCCGGCGCGAGCGGCCGCTGCGCGACGACAAGGTGCTGGCGGACTGGAACGGCCTCATGATCGCCGCGCTCGCCCGCGCCGGGGCCGCCTTCGACGAGCCCGGATGGATCGCGCTGGCCGAACGCGCCTTCGCCTTCGTCGCCACGCACATGACCGCGCCGGACGGGCGGCTCCGGCACAGCTGGCGGCTCGGCCGGGCGCGCCATCCGGCGAGCCTCGACGACTACGCCGCGATGATGCGCGCCGCGCTGCTGCTGGAGGAGGCGACCGGTGAGCGGCGCTACCGCGAGAAGGCCTTCGGCTGGCTGGAGATCGTCGAACGCCATTACGGCGACGGGACGGGCGGCTGGTTCTTCGCCGCCGACGACACGGAGCGGCTGATCGTGCGCGCCAGGACCGCCGCCGACAATCCGACACCGTCGGGCAACGGCATGATGGTGGAGGCGCTGGCCCGGCTCTGGTGGCTGACGGGCGAGGCGCGCTACCGCCAGCGCGCCGAAGCGGCGGTGGCGGCCTTCGCCGGCGAGACGGCGCGCAACATCTTCCCGCTGTCCACGCTGCTGAGCGCCAATGCGCTGCTGCAGGAGGCGGTGCAGGTGGTTCTGGCGGGCGACGACGGGCGGCTGCGCCGGGCGGTAGAGCGGGTCTCGCTGCCGAGCCGCGTGCTTGCGCTCATCGGCGGCGCCGAAACCCTGCCTGCGGGCCATCCCGCCGCCGGCAAGACCGCCGTGGAAGGCCGGCCGACCGCCTATGTCTGCCGGGGGCCCGTCTGCTCGCTTCCCGTGACCGGACCGGACGAGCTGGAGGCGCTGCTCGGCGCCTGAGAGGAGGAAGGCATGCACGACCTGTTGCTGAAGGGCGGACGTGTGATCGATCCCGGCCGCGGCGTGGACCGCGTGGCCGACGTCGCTTTCGCCGGGGGACGGGTTGCGGAGATCGGGCCGGACCTCCCGGCGGGAGAAGCCCGCGACGTGCGCGACGTGAGCGGTCGCATCGTGGCACCCGGCCTCATCGACATGCACACGCATGTTTACTGGGGCGGCACCTCCATCGGCGTCGATCCGGAAGCGATTGCCCGGCAGGGCGCGACGACGACGCTGGTCGATGCCGGAACGGCGGGCCCCGCCAATATGGCCGGCTTCCGGCGCCATGTGATCGAGCCGGCCAGGCCGCGCGTGCTGCCGTTCCTGAACGTCTCCTTTCCGGGGATTTTCGCTTTCAGCGAAGCGGTGATGGTGGGCGAGTGCCAGGACATGCGCCTCCTCGACGCCCGCGAATGCGTGCGGGTGGCGCGCGAGCACGCGGACCTCGTCGTCGGGATCAAGGTGCGCGTCGGCCTCGGCGCGGGCGGATCGAGCGGCATCGCCCCGCTCGACATCGCCATCGAGGTGGCCGAGGAGCTTGGATTGCCGGTCATGGCGCATCTGGACTTCCCGCCGCCGAGCCGCCGCGAGGTGATGGACCGGCTGCGCGCCGGGGACGTGCTGACGCACTGTTTCCGCTCCTTCCCGAACAGCCCGGCGGGGGCTGACGGCCGGGTGCGCGAGGAAACGCTGGCGGCGCGCGAGCGCGGCGTCATTTTCGACATCGGCCACGGCAAGGGCTCCTTCGGCTTCGGCACCGGGCGGGCCATGCTGGCGGCGGGGTTCATGCCCGACTGCATCTCGAGCGACGTGCATACGCTCAGCATCGGCGGCCCCGCGTTCGACCTGCTCGTCACCATGTCGAAGTTCCTTGTCCTAGCCCAAGTTTAACAGACTTTATTAAAGTTCGTTTATTATCAGCGTGTTAAGAAGCAATATTTTTGCGTGGGGCACTACATTTCAGTTTTTGGGCGTTGGAGGGGGGTCAGACGATCATTTTCCGGACGCCTCCGGGT
>JAJEIH010000127.1 GCA_022827685.1 Alphaproteobacteria bacterium | reverse complement strand
ACCCGGAGGCGTCCGGAAAATGATCGTCTGACCCCCCTCCAACGCCCAAAAACTGAAATGTAGTGCCCCACGCAAAAATATTGCTTCTTAACACGCTGATAATAAACGAACTTTAATAAAGTCTGTTAAACTTGGGCTAGGCGATCAAGTCGCGGTACATCAGGGGCTTGCCGACCATCCCGGCGACCACGGACGCCATCTGGTCCACCGTGTTCGCCTCGCGGACATTGTGCCGTCCGGCAAACTCCCGGACATAGCGGTCAAGATGCTTCGCGGACAGCTTGTGATAGACGCCCTTATGGGCGCGCTTCAACATGCTCCAGAAGCTCTCCATGCCGTTCGTATGCGCCTGCCCGCGCACATATTCCGCGACACTGTGATTGACGGCTTCGTGCTCGAAGTCGGCCGCCAGTCCGGCATAGGCGGTGGCCTCGTCGGTATAGACGGTTGCGCCCGGCGCCGCGTGCTGGCGCACGAAGCCTTGCAGCGTCGCGCCGGTCGTATCGGCAACGACCTTCGCCCGGACCTCATTCGTCGCCCGATCCTTCACGCCGGCAACGGCGGTCTTGCCGACAGTGCCCCGGCCCGTGTCCGCAAGCTCTTTCCGCTTCGCCTTGGACATGTTCGCCCGACGCCCGCCCATATAGGTCTCGTCCGCTTCCACGGGGCCGTCAAAGGTCTCTTTCAGACCGCCCCACGCCTCCCGGATGCGGTGAAGCATGAACCAAGCCGTCTTCTGTGTCACGCCTATGTCTCGATGCAGCTTCATCGACGAAACGCCTTTCAGGCTCGTCATTTCCAGATAGATGGCGAAAACCCACTGGCGCATCGACACGCGCGACCGCTCCAGCGCCGTCCCGATCTTGACCGAAAAGGTCCTCTGGCAGCCGGTGCAGCGGTAGGGCATTTTCGCGGACGGCGCAGCCTCGACCGTCTCCGTGCAACCGCAGTGCGGGCAATAGCGGCCGTGCGGCCATACCAGCGACTCGAAATACGCGGTCGCGGCCGCCTCATCCGGGAACATGGCGGTAAGCTGCATCAGGCTAATGCCTTCGCGGTCTGCCTTGCCCGGTCCCTTGTGCTTCGCCATGGCCTAAGCCCCTGTTTCAGCGTCGTTAAGCCGAATATAGGGCATCACCGCTCATAGGTCAAGTATATAATCCTCTTATTTATACGACCGTTGTTACCTTGGTATGTAATCCCGCAAGAAAGCTGCAGGGCGCGCTTCGGACGTCCACTTCCACAGGGCGCTAACGACCTGTTGCCGCGCTCAGGGCGTCACGGGCTCGCCGTCGATCTCTATGCGGATATTGTCGGCGACGAGGTCGATGTGGCGGTTGCTGGTTATCGTGCCGCCGTATTTGTCCGCCGCGCGCCAGCCGATCAGGTGGTTGTCGCCGAGCGCGATGTGGGCGGTGCCGAGGCGGAACTTGTTCTCCACATGGCCGAGGGCGCGCGCGTGGCCGTTGGTGCCGAGGCCGAGCTCGGCGAGCAGCCTTGCATTGCCGTCGGCCGCATCCAGCACCGCCTCCAGCCGCCTTGCGGCGCTGCCGCCGGAAAGGCGGGCCAGCCGGCCGCCGGCGAATTCCAGCCGGACGGGGTCCTCCAGCAGGCCGAGCTGCGGGCCGGCATCCGCCAGATAGACCATCTGCCCGAAGGCGTCGGCCACGAAGACGCCCTCCGCGCTGCCCTCCTCCGGCGACAGCATGGCCTCGCCGCTCGGGAAGGAGCCGAAGCCGGTGTCCTCCTCCGCGAAGCCGGTGAGCGGCAGGCAGGGCCGGCAGACGCGGACGGTGAGGTCCGTGCCGTTCGGCGATGTGACGCGCACGGTTTGCGCCGCCGAGACGGCCCCGGCGAGCTTCCGCGTGCGCGCCAGCAGCGCGTCGGGGTCTGCGAGCGCCGCGCCGCGCACGAAATCGGCCAGCGGCGCGTTGTTGATGAGCACCTGCCGGCGCCCGGCGGCGAACAGCGCGCGGCTGAGGTCGTCATAGGCGCGCGGGAAGCGGATCGACGTCGCCACGATGGTGAGCCCGGCGCGCTCGGCCGCGGCGACGACCGGGGCGGGGTGGCGGTAGTCGGCCATGTCGGCGGGGCAGGCGACGATGGCGGCCGTCGCCGTGCCCGCGCCGGCCGCGTCGGCCGCGGCCACCAGCGCATCGACCAGCGCCGGCTCCTGGTCCGAGCTCGCGACCACCAGCACGTCCTCGCCGGGGCGCACATTGCCGCCGGCGAGGTTCCAGGCCGCGCGGCGCAATTCGTGGAAGGGGAAGACGGGCAAGGGGCGCACTCCCGGAAACGGGCCGCCGGCGACCGTAGGCCCTCGCGGAACCGGCGGCAATCGGCGCGCTTCGGCCCCGGCGGCGCCGACGCCGCCATTCGACACACGCGGCGCCGACGCCGCCATTCGACACGCGCGGCGGCGCCGACGCCGCCATTCGACAGACACGGCGCCGACGCCGCCTTTCGACACATGCAGCGCCGATGCCGGTAGAATGGCCGCCCGCGAACACGCCATGCCGGAGCGCGCCCCATGCACGACCGCCGCCGCCTCGTCCCCGACGGTTTCGACGTTCCCGATGTCCTCGAACATCCGCGGTTCCGCCTGCGGATGCTGACGGTCAACGATCTCGTCAAGGACTACGACGCCGTGATGTCGAGCGTCGAGCACCTGCGCGCCACCTACAGCCCGGAAAGCGGCGGCTCATGGCCGGAGGGGCTCACCATCGAGGACGACCTCGTCGATCTCGGCTGGCACCAGCACGAGTTCAGGCACCGCGCCTCCTTCGCCTACACCGTGATGGCGCCGGACGAAGGCCGCTGCCTCGGCTGCGTCTATATCAAGCCCACCCGCAAGCGCGGCCATGACTGCAAGGTGATGATGTGGGTGCGCGCCGACGCGCTCGCGAGCGGGCTCGACGGGGAACTCTACCGGACGGTCCGCGCCTGGATCGCCGACACCTGGCCCTTCGCCAGCCCCGCCTATCCCGGCCGCGCCATCTCCTTCGAGGACTGGCGCGCCCTGCCGGGAGACTGAGGCCCTGCGGACGGGTCCCGTTTCGACCCGGACGGATCGGCCGCTAGAACGTCTTGAACACCACGCTCGGCAGCCACAGCGCAATCCCCGGGAACCAGTACACCAGTGCCAGCACCGCCAGTTCCAGGAGGATGAACGGGATCACGCCGCGATACATGTCCGCCAGCCTGATCTCCGGCGGACTGATGCCGCGCAGGTAGAAGATGGCCGGCGCCATCGGCGGCGTCAGGTAGCTGGTCTGGATGACGATCAGGAACATGATGCAGAACCAGACGTCATCGACGCCCATCTTGCGCAGCACCGCGACCGCCACCGGGATGATGATGAGCACGATGGAAATCAGATCGAGCACGAAGCCGGCGATGAAGGCGATGAACAGCAGGATGAAGATGGTCGCGGTCGGGGAGAGGTTCGCCGCTTCCAGCAACCCTTCCACGGCGCTGATTCCGCCGAGCGCGACGAACACGCCGGCGAACATGGTCCCGCCGAGCAGGATGGTCAGGATCATCGCCGTCACCTGGAGCGTCTTCATGAACGCGGCGTGCAGGGTGGCGACGTTGAACCGGCCGTACACGACGGTCAGGATGACGGTGCCGATGGCGCCCATCGCCGCCGCCTCGGTCGGCGTCGCCCAGCCGAGCATGATCGTGCCGAGCACGGCGAAGATGAGCACCAGCGGCGGCATCATCGCCGTCGCGGTGATGTAGATCCGCCGGGCCATGGGCGGGTCGTCGTCGCTCGGCGGCAGGCGCGGCCCGTCCCCGGGCTTCAGCATGCACCGGACCAGGATGTAGAGCACGTAGGAGAGCGCGAGCAGCAGCCCCGGGAACAGCATGCCGACGAACAGGTCGCCCACGGACACGTCCGCGACCGGACCGAGGATGACCACCACCACCGACGGCGGGATGATGGTGCCGAGCGAGCCGCCCGCGCAGATGGTGCCGGAGATGAGGCCCTTGTCGTAGGCGTAGCGCAGCATGATCGGGATGGCGAGCAGGCCGACCACCGACTCGGTCGCCCCCACCACGCCGCTCGCCGCGGCGAACACCACGCACAGCAGCACGGTGCCGACCGCCAGGCCGCCCGGCAGCCGGCGGGTCCACAGGTGGATGGCCTCGAACAGGCGCTCGGCGATGCCGGAGCGCTCCAGCATCACGCCCATGAAGACGAACAGCGGCACGGCGGCCAGCACATAGTAGGAGGCGACGTCGTCCACCTTGGCCACGAGCTGATAGACGAGCGCGTCGCCGAAGCGGTAGTAGCCGAAGATGACGGCGATTCCCATCAGCGACCACGCCACCGGGAACCCCATGAAGATGGCCACCATCAGGGCCGGGAACATCATGAGGCCGATGCCGAGGGTCACAGCTCGACTCCATGCGGCTCGAAGCCTTCCTCCCGGGCGAGGCCGAGCAGCACGCGCGCCGACCTGGCCAGTTCGGCGAACGCCTGCAGGCACAGCACCGCGAAGGCGACGACCCAGACCGTCCTGAACGGCCAGATCACCGGGTTCCAGGCGGATTCGCCGGAAACCTCGCCGCTTTCGAATGCCTCGTAGGCGTATTCCTGGAGTCCGAAGGTGACCCAGATCGCGCCCGGCAGCATCAGGAACACGAAGCCGCAGATGTCCACGACCGCCCGGCCCCTGGGCCCGATATTGTCGTAGATGAAGTCGACGCGGATGTGGCCGCGCTCCTTCATGCAATACGCCATGCCGCACAGGTAGCAGGTGCCCGCCAGCATGTAGCCCACCTCATAGGCCCAGAAGGTCGGCGCGTCGAACAGGTGGCGCGCCAGCACCTCATAGACCATGGACAGGATGAGCGGCGCCATGACCCAGGCGCCGACCACGCCGAGCGACTGGGAGAGGCGCTCTATTCCTCGGATGAGGGCAACCATGCCGTGTCATTCCTCATCGGTGAGGCGAGCGTGGGGCCCCGGCCGCGGCGGCCGGGGTGACCGCGAAGGGAGTCGGGCGGGCCTCGCGGCCCGCCCGCTCGTCCGCCACTAGCGGTAGCGGTGCGCCTCGGACCAGGTCGCGGCGTAGTCCTGCTGGCTCTGCCAGACGCGCGCGAACCACTCGTTCTCGGCGGCCTGCTTGGCGGCCCACTCGTCCGTGGCGGTCTTTGCCTTGGCGATGAAGTCCGCGTCGAGGTCCACGACCTCGTTGCCGCCCTTCAGGAAGTTCTGGAACGACGGCGCGTCCTGGTGGCCGATTTCCATCCAGAAGTTGAACGTCATGCGCTCGCCCGCACGCTGAAGCAGCATCTTGTTGCGGTCGGAGAGCTTTTCCCAGACATCCTTGTTGATCTGGCACTCGTGGAAGGCGGTCGGCTGGTGGATGCCGGGCACGACGATGTATTTGGCGATCTTCTCGTAGCCGGCCGACTCGTTCATCCACGGCGTGCCCCACTCGATGCCGTCCACCACCTTGCGCTCGAGCGCGGGATAGACCTCGGCGCCGGGCAGGATGACCGTGGATGCGCCCAGCGTCTGCGCGATCTCGGCCCAGGCGCCGGAGGTGCGCACCTTCATGCCCTCATAGTCGGCCAGCGAGGCCACGCGCTTGTGGCTGTGCATGAACACCTCGGGAGGCGCGGAGCCGCAGGGAATGGAGGCGATGTCGAACTTGGCCATGCGCCATTCCATCAGCAGGTCGGCGCCGCCGCCGCGGAACATCCAGTGGACCATCTTCTCGTGTTCCATGGTGCCGGCGAAGCCGCCGAACAGCACGCCGGTCCGGTCGACGCCCCAGTCGTAGCCGGCCCAGTTATGGCTGATCTCCGCGACGCCCTTGCGCACGGTGTCGGTCACCTTGAGCGCCTTGCCGAGCGTGCCGCCCGGGAACACCTCGACCTTGATCTCGCCATTGGTAAGGAACTCGATCTCCTTGGCGATGCCCTTGGCGGTGTATTCGAGCAGCGGACCGCCGCCCCACGGCGTGGCCATGCTCCACTGCTGCTCTGCGCTCGCAGGCGCGCCCGACAGGGCGAGCCCGGCGAACAGCGTTGCGGCGGCGGCGATTGTCGATTTGGTTCTCATTCTGGCTTCCCCCACTGTGTCGGTGCCGCGCGCGGGTCGCGCGCCGAGGGCACGGAAGCGGCGAGTGTCTGTTCCTCGCATCGCTGCGGCAGTTAGGCCCAGACCGCTGCGTGTTGTCAAATCGCGGTGCGCAGGCGTCCGGTATCGCCCTGCCGGCCCGCCGCGCTACTCTCCCGCCATGGCAAGCGAAAAGATCATCCTTTACGAGAACCTGCGCGCGTGCAGCTACGCGCCGTTCTACCTGGCGCAGTGGGCCGGGCTGTTCGAGGCCGAGGGGCTGGAAGTCGAGCTCCGGCTCTCGCCCGCGCCGCCGGAGACCGCCCGGGGGCTGATCGAGGGGCGCGCGGATGTCTCCTTCGGCGGGCCGATGCGGGTGATGATGCACCACGACGCCGCCCATGCGCGGGGCGGGACGAGCCCGCTCGTCTGTTTCGCGCAGGTCGTGGCCCGCGACCCGTTCGTGCTGGTCGGGCGCGAGCCCAATCCGCGCTTCCGGTTCGAGGACCTGGTCGGCCCGCGCCTCGGCGTCGCGACCGACGTGCCCACGCCCTGGATGCTGCTTTACGACGACCTCGACCGCGCCGGCATCGACCCCGCCGCGCTCACCCGCGCCCCCGACGCCCCGATGGCGGAGAACGCCGAGGCCCTGAAGCGCGGCGAGATCGATGTCGTGCAGCTGTTCGAGCCCCACGCCGAGCGCCTCGTCTCCGGCGGGCACGGGCATCTTTGGCACCGCTTCTCGGTGCGCGGCGACATCGCCTTCACCAGCTTCTACACGACCCGGCGCTTCGCCGCCGAACGCCGCGGCGCCTGCATGGCGCTCACCCGTGCTATTCAGGCGGCGTTGACGCGCATCCACGAGACAGAGCCGGAGGAGACCGCAGCCCTGGTCGGCCCGGCGTTCTTCCCGAACCTGCCGCCGGAAGGCCTTGCGCGCATCGTGGCCGGCTACCGGGAGGCGCGTGTGTGGCCGCGCGGCACGGCGCTGCCGGCCGCGGCCTATGCCCGCCTCAAGGCGGCCCTGCTCGCGGGCGGGCTGATCGCCCGTGACGTGCCCTATGGCGACGCGGTCGATGCCGCGCTTTCGGACCCGGGAGCGGCGGCGTGACCGGCGGTCAGTCCGACTGGCGCAGCGTCCTGATCTCGCCCATCGCCACGGAGAGCATGGTGAAGTCGGTGTGGCCGGCATTCATCAGGTCGGCGATGATCTGCCGGCACCGGGCCGCGGGGATGCGGTTGCGCCGGAGCCAGGCATCCACGCGCCCGGCCGGGTCCGCCCCGCCGCCGTCGAGCCTCAGCGTGTCCAGGGTCAGCGCGCTCAACTGCGCATGGAGGTCGTCGCGCAGCGCCGCGCGGGAGAGCGCCTGCCAGCGGTTGTCCCTCGGCAGCGCCGCGATCCGGTCCCGCAGCCAGTGCAGGTCGAGCTTCTCGGCGAGCTCGAAATAGACCGACGCCGCCGTCTCGACCGGGATCGCCGCGCCCGCGGCGACCTCCACCACGGCGAGCGCCGAGAGCAGGTCCTCGCAGATCGCCACGTCCTGCGCGAGGTCTTCGGGCACGCCCTGCCCGGCCAGGCGGCCCGCGGTCTCGTCCATGGCGCTCCGGCTCGAAGCGGCGACGACGTCGCGGAGGCTCTCGCGCAGCGCCGCTACGCCGGGCGCGAAATGCTCTATGTCGCGCCCGATATCGAGAGGCCGCGGCCGGTTGCGGAGCAGCCAGCGCGCGGCCCGCTCCACCAGCTTGCGCGTCTCCTGCAGCATGGAAATCTGGACATCCGCACCCACCCGGCCGTCCAGCGCCTCGATCGCCGCCCAGGTCTGGCGCATGCCGTAAACGTCGCGCGCGACGAGATAGGCCCGCGCGATGTCCGCGTCGTCCGCCCCGGTTTCCTCGCCCAGCCGGAACGCGAAGGTGATCCCGCAACGGTTCACCATCTCGTTCGCGACCTGCGTGCCGACGATCTCGCGCGCGAGGCGGTGGGAGGGCATGAGCGGGCCGAAGCGCTCGCCGAGCGCGGTCGGGAAATAGGCCCGGAGCTCGTTCGCCGCAAACGGCTCGTCCGGCAGTTCCGACGCCAGCAGGCGCTGGAACAGGCCGAGCTTCACATAGGCGATCAGCACGGCGAGCTCCGGGGTGAAGAGCCGCCCCTTCGCCTCGAGGCGCTCGGCGAACTCCTCGGCTCCGGGCAGGAACTCGATCTCGCGGTCGAGCTCGCCGTCCCGCTCCAGCCGGCGGATGAGCCGGCCATGCACCTCCAGCATGGAGGGCGCATGGGCCGCCGCCACGCTGAGCGCCTGGGTCTGCAGGTAGTTGTTGCGCAGCACCAGCGCGCCCACCTCGCCGGTCATGTCCTCCAGCAGCCGGTTGCGCTGCTTGCCGGTCATGTCGCCGGCGGCCACCGCCTCGTTCAGCAGCACCTTGATGTTGACCTCGTGGTCCGAGCAGTCCACGCCGCCGGAATTGTCGATGGCGTCGGTGTTTATCCGCCCGCCCTTCGCCGCATATTCGATGCGCCCGAGCTGGGTGAAGCCGAGATTGCCGCCCTCCCCGACGATCCGGCACCTCAGGTCTTCGCCATTGATGCGCACGGCGTCATTGGCCCGGTCGCCGACATCGCCGTGGCTTTCCCGCCGCGACTTGACATAGGTGCCGATGCCGCCGTTCCAGAGCAGATCGACCGGCGCCTTGAGGATGAGGGCGATCAGCTCGGTCGGCGTCGGTGCCTCGGCGTCGGTGCCGAGCGCCTCGCGCGCCTCCGGGCTGAGCGGGACGGACTTGGCGCTTCTCGGATGGATGCCGGCCCCGGCGGACAGGATGGAGCGGTCGAAATCGTCCCATGTCGAGCGGGGCAGGGCGAAGAGCCGCCGGCGCTCCGCGAAGGCGGCTTCGGCGTCCGGGTCCGGGTCGATGAAGATGTGCATGTGGTTGAAGGCGGCCACGAGCCGGATATGCGGGGAAAGCAGCATCGCGTTGCCGAATACGTCGCCGCCCATGTCGCCGATGCCGACCGCGGTGAAGCCGGTCGTCTGGCAGTCCACGCCGAGCTCCCGGAAATGGCGCTTGACCGACTCCCACCCGCCGCGCGCGGTGATGCCCATGCCCTTGTGGTCGTAGCCCTGCGAGCCGCCGGAGGCGAAGGCGTCGCCAAGCCAGAAGCCGTATTCCGCCGCCACGCCGTTGGCGATGTCGGAGAAGGTCGCCGTGCCCTTGTCGGCCGCCACGACCAGATAAGGGTCGTCGCCGTCATGGCGCACGACCTGCGCCGGCGGCACCACCCGGCCGCCGGCGAGATTGTCGGTGATGTCCAGCATGCCGCGCACGAAGGTCCGGTAGCAGGCCACCCCTTCTTCCTGGACGGCCTCGCGGCCTGCGGAGACCGGCAGCTTCTTGGGAAAGAAGCCTCCCTTGGAGCCGACAGGGACGATCACCGCGTTCTTCACCATCTGGGCCTTGGCGAGGCCCAGCACCTCGGTGCGGAAATCCTCGCGCCGGTCCGACCAGCGTATGCCGCCGCGCGCCACCGCGCCGCCGCGCAGATGCACGGCCTCGACGCGCGGCGAATAGACGAAGATCTCGTATTGCGGCCGCGGCTCCGGCAGTTCCGGAATCCGCTGCGGGTCCAGCTTGAAGGAGAGGTAGGGCTTCGGCGCCCCGTCCGGGCCCGGCTGGAAGTAGTTGGTGCGCAGCGTGGCGCCGATGACGCCAAGATAGCTGCGCAGGATCCGGTCCTCGTCCAGGTTCGCTACCTGCTCCAGCGCGGCCTCGATCCGGGTCGACACTTCGAGCGCGGCCTCGATCCGGGCCACCGCCCCGTTCCTGCCCTCCGGAGCGTCCTCCTGGCGGGCGGGGTCGAGGCGGACCTCGAACAGCTCGACCAGCATGGCCGCGATCTCCGGATTGGCGGCGAGCGCATCCTGGATATAGGCTTCGCTGAAGGCGGTCCCGGCCTGGCGCAGATATTTGCAATAGGCGCGCAGGATGACGATTTCGCGCCAGCCGATCCGGGCCCGCAGTACGAGCCGGTTGAAGCCGTCATTCTCGACCTCGCCCGTCCAGACCCGGGCGAAGGCCTCGCGGAACAGCGCCTCGATGCGGTCCGGCTCGAAATCGGGGCCTTCCCCGTGCAGCAGGCCGAAGTCGTGCAGCCACACTCTCGGCGCGTCGGTCCGCTTGATCTTGCTGGGATGCTCGTCCTCGACCTTGAGGCCCATGTTCTCCAGCATCGGCAGCGCGTCGGAGAGCGCGACCGGCCTCTGCCCGAGCTGGAACAGCTTGAAATGCAGCCGCCCTTCCTCGGCCTCGAGCGGGCGGTAGAGGCTCATCTCGATGCCGTTCTCCCGGATCCGCTCCATCTTCTCGACATCGAGCACGGCGATCCGCGCGGAATAGGCCTCGCGGTAGTCCGCGCGGAAGGCTTCGCCGTAGCGCCGGAACAGGCTCGTGCCCGCCTCCTCGCCGAAACGGTCGAGGAGCGCGTCGTGCAGGTCGTCGGCCCAGCTGCGGCTTGCGACGCGCAGCCGCCTTTCGAGGTCCGCAAGGTCGTATTGCGGCGCAGGCCCGGCATCGACGCGCATGACGAAAAACAGCCTCGCCAACACCGATTCCGACAGGCGCACCGTGAACTCGGTGTCCGTCGCGCCGAGCGCCTCTTCCAGTATCCCCTGGATGACCTGCCGGCTCCTCGTGTTGTAGCGGTCCCTCGGCACGAACACGATGCAGGAATAGAAGCGCCCGAACCGGTCCGGATGGATGAACAGGCGGATGCGCTGCCGTTCCTGGAGGTGCAGGATGCCGGTCGCCGTCTCGAACAGCTCCCCGGCCGGGATCTGGAACAACAGCTCCCGCGGGAAGGTATCGACGATGTTCTGCAGCGCCTTGGCGGCGTGGCTGCCCGGCGGATAGCCGGCGCGGCGCTGCAATGCGTCCGCCTTCCGCCGCAACAGGGGAATGTCGCGCGGCGCCCGGTTGAAGGCCTCGGAGGTGTAGAGGCCGAGGAAGCGGTGCTCGCCCGCGACATTGCCGTCGGCGTCGAACCGCCTGAGGGCGATGCAGTCCAGATGGCTCGGCCGGTGGACCCGCGAGCGCCGGTCGGCGCGCGTGATCGCCAGCATTTCGGCCGCGTCCGCGCCGCCCGGGCCGGGCGGCGGCAGGTCCGGAACCGGCGGCGGTCCGTCCTGGCTGCGCAGGAGCCCGAGCCCGCTGTCCGGTTCCGGCGCGAACCGGCCCGCGCCGCAGGCCCGCTCCATGCGGCTTTCGCAGTAGCCGAGGAAGGTGAAATGGTTGTCCTCGATCCATTCGAGGAACGCCTTCACCTCCTCCCGTTCCTCGCCGCCGTCGGACGGCGGCAGCGCGTCGAGCTCCTCGATGGCGAGGCGCATCCGCTCGCGCATGCCGCCCCAGTCCTCCACCGCGACCTGCACATCGCCGAGAGCAGCCAGCATCTCGGCCGCGATCGCGTCGAGCACGCCCCGTTCCGTCTGCCGGTCGGTCTCGATATGGATGACCGCCTCGACGTCCGTTCCCCCGCCGCCGGCCTCCTCGACCGGGAGCACCGCTTCGATGCGTCCCCCGGCCTCCCGGCGGACGCGCATGACCGGGTGGATGACGAGGTGGCTGGTATAGCCGCGCGCATTGAGGACCATGCGCACGGAATCGACCAGGAACGGCAGGTCGTCGGTGACGATCTCGACGATGGTGTGGGTGGACTGCCAGCCATGCTGCTCGATTTCGGGGTTGTAAACGCGGACCTTCGCTTCGCCCGGCGCGCGCCGGCGGGCGAGGTTGAGATGCGCCACCGCCGCGCCGTAGAGGTCGTCCGGCCGGCGCTCGGCCAGATCTTCCTGCGAAACGCCCGCGTAATAGAGGGCGATGAAGGAGAGCGCGGCATCCAGCTCCCCGCCGCCCAGCCGCCCGCTTGCGAGCGCGGCGATTTCCTCGAACAGTTCCGTCTGCTGCGTATCGGGCTGGACCGCCATGGGAGACATCCTTTCGCGTCGTCCGCGCCGGCATGCCGCGCGAGCGCCACGGGGCGCTGTCGCGGGCTGTCTCCCGGGATCCCGGTCGCGAACCGGGCCGCGGGAGCTCCCGCGGTGCGGCGGCTCCATGCAATATAGGCATTGCCGCCCTGTTTCGGGACTCCGATTCGCGAACATTAATTTCGTGTAATAATTCCCATAAAATCATTGATTATCTAGATTTCCGTGCTATTATGGCGCCGGAGGAAGGAAGCGGCGTCCGGAGGCCGCCTTGTTTTCCGCACCGGCGCGAAAAACCCCCTGAGGAACGCACAGGAGAGGTGCGCCCTGCGTCTCGCGCGCGCAATCAGGCGCACGAGCCGCGCCGCCGCGATACGCGCGCCCGCGCCGGCGCAGGCGCGCGCAGGATACGCGCGAATCAGGGTCCCGCCGCCTGGCCAGCCGGGCGGCGGGAAGAACGGAACGAAGATGGATCGAAAGGACAGGCCCATGCCGAAGACGAGGGACCGGAGAAACCGGATGGAATACCAACGGTCATTGATCGGAACCGATGCCGCCGCCTTTCCTTGTCCCTGCACTCCCTTTTTGTCACCCCGGCCTCCGAGCCGGGGTGACAGTTGAGGCAGCCAACTCCTATGAGCCGCAATCCGGCATCGTTGGTAGAATACCCGGAGCCCATGCCCGGACAGCACACAGCATATGCGCCCTGCGCGTGCGGATCATGACATCCCATGACATATCGCACGGGGTTCCGCCGGGCCCGCATGACAAAACATGACATCCCGCAACTGCCCGGTGGGGCGGGCCCCGCCGCCGCGCCGCTTCGCTTCCGCCGGGATCGGCGGCGGCATGCGGGCGCCTGCCGCGCTAACGGGGCGCGCAGGCTTCTATGGCCGCGAGGAACTTCTCCTTCGCGCCGGGGCCGCGGGCGAAGGGGCTGATGATCGGCAGGTCGAGGCCCGAGGCGCGATAGGCGTCGAGCCGTTCCCGGCACTCGGCCGGCTCGCCGGCGATGCCGGTCGCGGCGATCATCTCGTCGGTGACGGCGCGCTCGGCCGCCGCCCGGTCGCCGCCGGCCCATGCCCGCGCAATGGCCGCCGTCTCCCCGGGGAAGCCGCTTTCGGCAATCAGCCGGTTGTAGCGGGGGAAGAAGCCCGCATAGAAGGCGAGGCCGGGACGAGCGGCGGCGAAGGCTTCGTTGCGATCGGCGGAAACGCTCGCCGGCAGGAGCGACGAAATCTCGACCGCGGCCGGGTCGCGCCCGGCGCGGGCGGCCCCGGCGGCGATGTGCCCGCGCGCCCGCGCCGCCGTCTCCAGCGTGCCGCGGGTGAGGATCAGGCCGTCCGCCACCTCGCCGCAAAGCTCCAGCATCTTCGGGAAGAGCGCGGAGAGGTAGATCGGGAGGTCGTCGCGGAACGGCCGGAACCAGAGGTCGAAGCGCTCGATCCGGACCGTCTCTCCCGCATGGCTGACCTCGCCGTCGCGCAGCAGCGCGCGCACCACCGCCGCCGTGTCCCGCACGCGGCCGAGGGGCCGGGAATATTCCACCCCGTGCTCGGGCCCCACCTGGACCCTGTGGCTCGACCCGAGCCCGAGGACGAACCGGCCGCCGGAGAGCTCGTCCACGGCCGCGGCCGCCATCGCTATCGTCGGCGCGGTGCGCACATACACGCTGGTGATGGCGGTGCCGAGGCGCACGCGCTTCGTGCGCAGCGCGCAGGCCGCGAGGATGGCGAACTGGTCGCCGCCGTGCCCTTCCGCGACCCAGACCGATTCGTATCCCAGCGCCTCGGCCCGCTCGGCGCAGTCGGCGATCTCCGTCGCGGTCAACCCGCCCGAGAATGCGACTCCGATGCGCGGCATGGTCCGGCCCTCCCTGTCTGTGGCCCCGATGTTCGTCCGGGCCGGGCCGGGGCGCAAGGGCGGAACCGGCGGTTCCGGGCGCCGGGAATGAAGGTCCGGTTGCGGCGGGCCGGGCCGGGGCGGCATAATCGCCTCCTCCTGTGCGGAAACAGGCCCCTCTGCCCCATGGCCGAAACAGAAAGCGCGCAGCGCGGTGTTCGAAGCCGCTGAAACGCTCCAGCGCGTCGCATGGCTGGCGGTAGCGGGCGGCCTCGGCCTGCTTGCGCTCGGCTGCATCCACCTGCTGCTGGTCTATGCCGGGCTGCTCGCCAGGCGGGAGCGCGGCTGGAGCCGGTGGGCGGGCAGGCGGTCCTTCACCGCGGCCCTGGTGCTGCTGCTCGGCGCGGCGCTGATGCAGGTGGTGGCGCATCGCGGCCTCTCCGGCCGCCCCGATACCGCTCCGGCCACCGCCGCCGCGCCCAACGCGGCGAATATCAAGAATGGCGGCGTTAGCGCCGCCGCACCTTCGGCTGGTGAGGACCAGTCGGGGCAGGAGCCTGCCGAAGAGAGCCCGAAGGCGGACATGCGCCCGGCCATATCGGTTGCGGAAGCCGAAGCCGCGTTCGGCGACGCGCTGGCCGCCCGGAGCGCGGGACGGGCGGAGGATGCCGAGCGCGCCTACGGGCAGGCCCGCGACGCTTTTGCGGCGCTGGGCGATGCGAGGCGGGAGGCGGATGCGCTGCACGGGCTCGGCGACATGGCGCTCGCCCGCAGGGATTTCGTGCGCGCGGAACGGCGCTATCTCGACGCCCGGCGGCTCTTCGCCGGCCTCGCCAACAGCGTCGGGGAGGCGAATGCGCTGGTCGGCCTCGCCTCGGTGAAGGCGGGGAGCGGCGCGCGCGAGCAGGCCGCGCTCCTGCTGGACGAAGCCCACGCGATCTACCTCAGGGCGGTCTCCGTGCGCGGCCGCGCCAATGTCGCGCTGGCCCGGGCGGGGATTGCGACCGACCCGGCAAGGGCGCGGCGGCTCTACCGGGACGCCGCCGGCCTCTATGCCCGCGCCGGGCTGCCGGACTGGGCCGAATACGCCCGCAGCCGCTCGCGCTGAGCCGGGAAGAAACGGGAGCTTTACGGGCTCAGGATTTGTCCATGCGCCGCGCAGTCGGGCGAAGCGAGGCCGAGGACGAGGTCGGCTGCCGCGTCGGGCGGGGGCAGGGCAGCCGGGTCCTCGCCCGGATAGGCGGCGACGCGCAGCCGCGTGCGCATCGGCCCGGGATCGACGAGATTGACCCGGAGCGCCGTGCGCGCCGTCTCCGCCGCCCAGGCCAGCACCAGCGCCTCCAGCGCGGCCTTGCTGGCGGCGTGAGCGCCCCAATAGGCGCGGGCGGCGGGGTAGCCGGTCGCGAAGACGGCCCGCCCGGCAGGCGCGCTGCGAAGCAGCGGGTCCGCGGCGCGGATGAGGCGCATCGCGGCGGTGAGATTGGTGTCGAGCGCCCGGCGCCAGGCCTCGTCGGCGATCTGGTGCGCCGGCCCGAGCGCGCCGAGCGCCGCGGCCGCGGATACGAGGATGTCGAGGCGCCCGAAGCGCGCGCCGAGCGCGGCAAGCGCGCGTTCCAGCTCCCCGGGGGCGGCGAGGTCGAGCGGGCAGAGCGTCGCCCGGCCGCCGGCCGCGCGGACCGCGTCGTCCGCCTCTTCCAGCCCGCCGACCGTGCGGGCGAGCAGCACGACATGCGCGCCCGCCGCGGCCAGCCGCACCGAAACCGCCCGGCCGAGCCCGCCGGAGGCCCCGGTCACCAGCGCAACCGCGCCGGCCAGCGGCTTCGGCTCCGGCACCGGCGGCGCTCAGGCCAGTTCGTCGAGCAGCGACATCCGGCCGGCGGCGGATCCGTCCCGCCGGTCGAGCAGGTCGATCGGGTAGTCGCCGGTGAAGCAGGCGTCGCAGAAGGCGGGCGCCCGGCCGCGTCCGCCGTCCTCGCCGAGCGCGCGGTAGAGGCCGTCCAGACCGATGAAGGCCAGCGAATCGACGCCGATCTCGCGGCGCATCCGGTCGAGGTCGAACCGGGCGGCGAGCAGCGTGTCGCGGTGCGGCGTGTCGATGCCGTAGAAGCAGGAATGGGTCGTGGGCGGGCTGGAAATCCGCATATGCACTTCCGCCGCGCCGGCATTGCGCACCATCTCGACGATCTTGGTCGAGGTGGTGCCGCGCACGATGCTGTCATCCACCAGCACGACGCGCTTGCCGGCCAGCACCGCCTTGTTGGCGTTGTGCTTCAGGCGCACGCCCAGATGGCGGATCTGCTGCGTCGGCTCGATGAAGGTGCGCCCGACATAGTGGTTGCGGATGATGCCGAGGCTGAAAGGAAGGCCGGCCTGCTGGGCGTAGCCGAGCCCGGCGGGCACGCCGGAATCGGGCACGGGCACGACCACATCCGCCGGGGCCGGCGCCTCGCGGGCCAGTTCGCGCCCGATTTCCATGCGCGCCTCATAGACGCTGCGGCCGAACACGGCGCTGTCGGGCCGGGCGAAATAGATGAGCTCGAAGATGCAGGGCCGGGGCCGCGTCGGGGCGAAGGGGAAATGCGATTCGATCCGGCCCCCGTCCACCACCACCATCTCGCCCGGCTCGACATCGCGGACATAGTCGGCCCCGATGATGTCGAGCGCGCAGGTCTCGGAAGCGAGGATCCAGGCCTCGCCGAGCTGCCCGAGCACCAGCGGGCGCACGCCGTGGGGGTCGCGCACGCCGAAGAGCTTGCTCCGCGATATGGCGACGAGCGAATAGGCGCCCTCGACCTCGCCGAGCGCCTCGACGAGCCGGTCCGCCAGCATCGGTTTCCGGCTGCGGGCGATGAGGTGGATGATGACCTCGGTGTCGGTGGTGCTCTGGAAGAGCGCGCCCATGCCCGCCAGCCTGCGCCGGATCGAGAGCGCGTTGGTCAGGTTGCCGTTATGCGCCACCGCCACGCCGCCGAAGGCGAAATCCGCGAACAGCGGCTGGATGTTGCGGGCCACCGGCGCCCCCGTGGTCGAATAGCGGTTGTGGCCGATCGCGATGGCGCCCTGGAGGCGTCCGATCGCCTCTTCATTGCCGAAGGTCTCGCTGACCTGGCCCGGCCCGCGCAGGCTGTAGAACTGCTCGCCGTCGGAGGAGACGATGCCGGCGGACTGCTGGCCGCGATGCTGGAGGGCGTGCAGGCCGAGCGCAGTATGCGCGGCCGCGTCGGCATGCCCGGCGATGCCGAACACCCCGCATTCCTCATGCAGCTTGTCGTCGTCGAAGGGGTGAACGGCTCGCAAACGGGCCTCCCTTCGCTAGTTGCCCTCGATCAGGCGGTCGAGGCCGCGTCGTTCCTGCTCGTTATACCCCTTGGGCGGGGTTTTTGCAGCCGTTTCCGGCTCGGCCTCGGGCCGTTCCAGTTTCTCGTAAAGGCGCTTGGCGTCCTCGGCCCGCTCTATCTCGCGCTGGATGCGGTCGGCCTCGGTCGCGCCGTAATCGGCAAGGTCCGACGGCAGAAGCTGCTCGATCTCGCGAGCCCCCGCGGCCACCAGGGGAGTGCTGCGTGCGTCCTGCACCCAGCCCGGCTGGTGTTCGGGCGGTACGAGCCGCGTGCCCACAAGGTAGAGCGCGCAGATGATGACGGCGCCCCGGATGATGCCGAACAGGAAACCGAGCGCGCGGTCCAGCGCGCTGTGGCTGGAGCGCTCCACCCGGCCTGCTATCCGCCCCGCAATGACGGACAGAAGCACCAGCGCGGCGAGGAACCCGCCCGCCCCGGCCGCGATCCGCGCCAGCACCGGAGGCTGCAGATACTGCGACAGCAGCGCGGCGAGCGGCGCGAAGGCGATCCAGGCGAGGACCGCCGCGCCGATCCAGCTTGCGAGCGAAAACACCTCGCGCACGAACCCGCGCAGATAGGCGATGATGGCCGAGGCCACGACGACGGCGAACAGCGCGAGGTCGAGCGTGTAGATGTCGGTCATGCGCGGGCGCGCCTCCCGGCCCGGGGGCCGGCGCCGAGCCTGGCGGCCACCTCCGCGACATGGCCGACGGTCTCGATGCGCAGCCCGCCGCTTCCGGCGGGCTGCCGGGCCGAGGGGACTATGGCGGTCTCGAAACCGAGCTTCCGCGCTTCCCGGAGCCGGGTGTCGCCGTGCGCGACCGGGCGGACCTCGCCGGTGAGCCCGATTTCGCCGAACCACACGCTCCCGGCCGGCGCGGCTGCGCCCTCGAGCGAGGAGACGAGCGCGGCGGCCACGGCGAGGTCCGCCGCCGGCTCGGAAATGCGCAGCCCGCCCGCAACATTGAGATAGATGTCGCGCCCGCCGAGCGCGACCCCGGCCCGCGCCTCCAGCACGGCCAGCACCATGGCGAGCCGCCCCGTGTCCCAGCCGACGACGGCCCGGCGCGGCGAGCCGGCGGCCGGCGGGCCGACCAGCGCCTGGATTTCCACCAGCAGCGGCCGCGCGCCCTCCACGCCCGCGAACACCGCCGTGCCGGCGAGCGCGGCGCCGTCCTGCCGGTCCCCGAGGAAGAGCGCGGACGGGTTGGCGACCTCGCCCAGGCCCCGGTCGGTCATCTCGAACACGCCGATCTCGTCGGTCGCCCCGTAGCGGTTCTTCACGGCGCGCAGGATGCGGAAATGGTGGCCGCGCTCGCCCTCGAAATAGAGCACGGTATCGACCATGTGCTCCAGCACGCGCGGGCCCGCTATGGCGCCGTCCTTGGTGACATGGCCGACCAGCAGCAGCGCCGCCCCGCGCCGGCGGGCGACCTCGATCAGCGCCTGGGCGGAGGCGCGCACCTGCGCGACCGAGCCGACCGCCGATTCAAGGCCGTCGAGATGCACGGTCTGGATCGAATCGACCACCGCCACCTCGCCCCGCTCGGAAAGGGTGGCCGCGATGTCGCCCGCCGCCGTGGCGGCCGCAAGCGCCACCGGCGCATCCGCCATGCCGAGGCGCCGCGCCCGCATGGCGATCTGCGAGACCGCCTCCTCGCCGGTGACATAGAGGCAGTCATGGCCCCGGGCCGCCAGCTTCGCCGCCGCCTGCAGCAGCAGGGTGGACTTTCCGATGCCGGGGTCGCCGCCGATGAGCACGCAGCTTCCCGGCACCAGCCCGCCGCCCAGCACCCGGTCGAACTCGGCGATACCGGTGGCACGGCGCTCGACGGGAGGCGGCGCGGCGTCGAGGGGCACCAGGTCCAGCCTGCGGCCGGACCGCCCGGCGGCTGCGGGTCCGGCCGCTTCCTCCACAAGGCTGTTCCACGCCCCGCAGCTTCCGCAGCGTCCCGCCCACTGGCGCGCCGCCGCGCCGCAGGTCTGGCAGACATAGCTCCTGTCCTTGCGGCTCACCGGCGCACCGCCATGCGGATCGGTCCCGACGCGCGGCCGTGGATGAACTGGTCCACGAAGTCGTTGCCGCTCTCGTCGATCTCCGAGACCGGCCCCGACCAGACGATCCGCCCGTCATGCAGCATGGCGATGCGGTCGGCGATCTTGCGCGCGCTCGCCATGTCGTGGGTGATCGAGAGCGCGGTCGCGCCGAGTTCGCGCACGCACTGGACGATCAGGTCGTTGATGACGTCGGCCATGATCGGGTCGAGGCCCGTGGTCGGCTCGTCGAAGAAGATGATGTCCGGCCGGGCGGCGATGGCGCGGGCGAGCGCCACGCGCTTCTGCATCCCGCCGGAAAGCTCCGCCGGCATCAGCTCGCCGACCTCGGGGCCGAGGCCCACCCGGGCGAGCGAGTCCAGCGCGACCGGCTTCGCCGCTCCGCGGGTCTTCTGCCCGGCCGCGACCAGCCCGAAGGCCACGTTCTCCCAGACCGGGAGGCTGTCGAACAGTGCGCCGCCCTGGAACAGCATGCCCATGCGCGCGTTGACCGCCTCGCGCGCCGCGCCCCTGAGCCCGACCGACTCCGCCCCGTCGATCAGGATGCTGCCGCCGTCGGGCTCGACAAGGCCGAGCATGCATTTGACCGTCACCGACTTGCCGGTGCCCGACCCGCCGATGACGACCACCGACTCGCCCGCGCCGACATCGAGATCGACGCCGCGCAGCACGCTCTTCGCGCCGAAGGCCTTGTGCAGGCCCCGGATACGGATCTTCGGTTCGTCCGGGCCGCTCATTTGGCGAAGAACAGTTCGGTGATGATGTAGTTGAACACGAGGATGAGGATGGCCGAGGAGACCACCGCATTCGTCGCCGCCCGCCCGACGCCCTGCGCGCCGCCCTCGGACCGGTAGCCGTGATAGCACCCCATCAGCGAGACGAGGAAGCCGAAGGCCGCCGCCTTGACGAGGCCGGACACGACATCGCGTACCTCGACGAACCGCCATGTCTGGTCGATATAGGCCGCGGGCGAGAAGTCGAGCTTGTAGATGCCCACGATATAGCCGCCGAAAATGCCGATGACATCGCCGACCAGGACCAGCAGCGGCAGCATGGCGAAGCCCGCGAGGATGCGGGGCGCCACCAGGTATTTCATCGGGTCGGTCGAGAGGGTGGAGAGCGCGTCGATCTGCTCGGTGACGCGCATCGTGCCGAGTTCGGCCGCCATGGACGCGCCCACCCGCCCGGCGACCATAAGGCCCGCCAGCACCGGCGCGAGTTCGCGCGTGATCGCGAGCGAGACCACGCCCGCGACCGCGCCCTCGGCCGAGAAGCGCGCAAAGCCGGTATGGCTCTGGAGCGCCAGCACCATGCCGCTGAACAGCGTCGTCAGCGCCACGACCGGCAGCGAGTAGTAGCCGATATCCACCATCTGGCGCAGCAGAACGCGCGGATAGAAGGGCGGGCGGACGATGTGCGACACCGCCGCGGCCGCGAACAGCACCAGCCGCCCCATCGCTTCCAGCAGGGCGAGGAATGCCCGGCCGATGGCCGCCAGCGGGTTCAAGCGCCGGAGCCCCCGCCGCCGGTGTAGGAGCGGGCGTAACGCGCGCCGAGGGAGGTCAGGATTTCGTAGCCGATGGTGCCGGCGGCCTCCGCCAGCGCGTCGGCGTCCACGCCCTCGCCGATCAGCACGGCCCAGTCGCCGGGGTTCACGGAGCCCGGCGGCAGCCCGGTCACGTCCAATACGATCGAATCCATCGATACGCGTCCGATCAACGGCACCTCGCGGCCGTGCAGCATTGCCCCGGCCCCGGGGCTTGCAGCGCGTAGATAGCCGTCCGCATAGCCGGCGGCAACCGTGGCCAGCCGCCGGCCGGCCCGGACTTCGGCGGTGGCGCCGTAGCCGACGGTGAGCGGCCGGCCCGCCTCCCGGACCTGGAGCACGCGGGCCTCGAGGCGGATGACGGGCTGCATCGGATTCGCCTCGCCCGGCGTCGGGTTGAGGCCGTAGAGCGCCATGCCCGGCCGGGCGAGGTCGAAGCGGTAGCCGGGGCCAAGGAAGACGCCGGAGGAGTTGGCGAGGCTCGCCGGCGCGTCGAACCGGGCGGCCAGCTCCGTGAACAGGCGGCGCTGGGCCTCGTTCAGCGGATGGTCCGGCTCGTCCGCGCAGGCCAGGTGGCTCATGACCAGGCGGAAGCGCCGCTGTTCGAGCGCCGCCGCGTCGGCGGGGTCGAGGCCGAGGCGCGTCATGCCGGTGTCGATATGCAGCACGGCGTCCTCGCCCGGCCAGGCGGCGAGGTCGCCTGCATGGTTCAGAACCGGCAGCAGGCGATAGTCGCGATAGGCCGCCTGGAACCCTTCCACCGGCGCGCTGAGCACGGCGATCTCGACATCGGGCAACAGCGCCCTGAGCGACGCGCCCTCCTCCAGCCCGGCCACGAAGAACAGGGAGCAGCCGGCCCGCCGGAGCGCGGGCGTCACCCGGTCCATGCCGAGCCCGTAGGCATCGGCCTTGACGACGCCGGCAACGGCTGCCGGGGCCGCCAGACCGCAGAGCTTCAGCCAGTTGCCGGCGATGGCGTCGAGGTCGATGGCGAGCCGCCCCGGCGGCGCCGGCATGCCGCCCGGGCGCGTCCTGTGCGATGGCGCGCTTTCAGACGGGCGGCTCGTCATTGCGGTGTCTGTCGTAGTCGGCGAAACGGGTGAACCGCCCCTCGAAAAAGAGTTCGATCTTGCCCGTCGGTCCGTGGCGCTGCTTGGCGACGATGACATCGGCGAGATTGTGGACCTCGTTCATCTGCTCCTGCCATTCCTGGTGCTTGTCGGTGCCTTCCTGCGGCTCCTGGCGGGCGAGGTAGTATTCCTCGCGGTAGATGAACATCACCACGTCGGCATCCTGCTCGATGGAGCCCGATTCGCGCAGGTCCGCAAGGTGCGGACGCTTGTCCTCGCGCTGCTCCACGGCGCGGGAAAGCTGGGAAAGGGCGAGGATCGGCAGGTCAAGCTCCTTGGCCACGGTCTTGAGGCCGCGGGTGATCTCCGAGACTTCCTGCACGCGGTTTTCCGGCCGGCGCCCGGCGCCCGGCTGAATGAGCTGGATATAGTCCACCACGACCAGGTCCAGCCGCCCCTGGCTTCTCAGCAGGCGCCGGGCGCGGGTGCGGAGTTGCGAGACGGAGATCGCCGGCGTGTCGTCGATAAAGAGCTTCAGGTGTTCCAGCTCCTGGCTTGCCCGGAACACCGCGTCGAACTCGGCCTGGCTGATGCGCCCGCGCCGGATCTCGTCGGAGGAAACCTGCGCCTGCTCGGAGAGGATACGCAGCGCCAGCTGCTCGGCCGACATTTCCAGCGAGAAGAAGGCGACCGCGTAGCCGTCGATCTCGTGGACCTCGTCGTCCTCGCCGCGTTCCCGGACGCGCGCCCGCGCGGCGTTGAAGGCGATATTGGTCGCAAGCGCGGTCTTGCCCATGCCGGGCCGGCCGGCCAGCACGAGGAGGTCGGAGCGCTGGAGGCCGCCCAGCTTCGCGTCGAGGTCCCGAAAGCCGGTGGTCACGCCGGTCAGGCTGCCTTCGCGGCGGAAGGCGCTTTCGGCCATGTCGATGGCGGATGCGAGCGTCCCGGAGAAGGGCCGGAAGCCCGTATGCTCGGCGCCGGTTGTGGCGAGCTCGAACAGCCGGTGCTCCGCCTTTTCGATTCGCCCGGCGGCGGTCAGTTCGAGGTCGCTGTCATAGGCCTCGTTGACCACCTCGCCGCCGATGGAGATGAGCGCGCGGCGCAGATGCAGGTCGTGGATGGCCTGTGCGAAGGAGACCGCGTCGATGACGCCGATGGCGCTCGCGGCCAGCTCCGCCAGGTAGCGCGGCCCGCCGACATCGGCCAGCCGGTCCTGTTGGAAAAAATGGTCGCGGAGCGTCGCGGGGCTCGCCTGGCCGCCGCGTTCGGTCATACGCTGGACGGCCTCGTAGATGCGCCGGTGGCTGGGGTCGAAGAAATGGTCCGCCTCCAGGAAGTCGCCCACCTGCTCCAGCAGGCGGTTGTCCACCAGGATCGCGCCGAGCAGCGCCATCTCGACCTCAAGATTGGACGGAAGCTGGCGGTAGGAGAGATCGTCGTCGGGCGGGGCCTCGTAGGACGGCTCTTCGGCGAACCAGGGATCGGCTTGTGCTGTCATGGGAGCGCCATTAGACCGGGGCAGTATAGTCGAGTCTCTGGGGATATTCTGGAAAGGGGGGATAACCGCCACCATGCACCGGCTGATCGCGCTTGAGGGCGCCACGAATTTCCGCGACCTCGGCGGCTACGAGGCCGCTGACGGCCGCCGGGTCCGCTGGCGCCGGCTGTTCCGGGCCGACGGGCTGCACCGGCTGACGCCCGGCGACGGCGCGACACTGGCGGCGCTCGGCCTCGAGGAGGCGCTGGACCTGCGCTACGGGCCGGAGCGCGCGGGCGAGCCGGCCCTCCTGCCCGGGTCCGTTGCGAGCGTGCATATCGGCCTCCCCGCGGCCCCCGGCGCCTCGCTGCTGGAGACGCTGAACATGGGCGGCGTGTCCTCGGCCGCGGTGGCGAAGGAGTGGCTCACGAGAAGCTATGCCGGCTACCCGGAGAGATATGCGCCCGCCTGCGGGGCGATCCTCAGCCGGCTGATCGCGGAGGACGCGCCGCCGCTCCTCTTCCATTGCACCGCCGGCAAGGACCGCACCGGCTTCGCCGCCGCCGTGGTGCTGGAGGCGCTCGGCGTCCCGCGCGAGACGGTCATGGAGGACTACCTGCTCACCAACCGCCACTGGGACCGCGGCAACCGCGAACCCGAAGGCCTGCCCCGCGAAATCTACGAGCCGGTGTTCTCCGCAAGGGAGGAATATCTGGCTGCGTCCTGGGCCACGCTGGACCGGGAGCATGGCGGGCTGGAGGGCTGGCTCGACAGTGCGGTCGGCTTCGGCGCGGAGGAGCGGGCGCGGCTCAGGGTGGCGATGCTGGATTAGCCCCGTCTGTCGGGTGAAACGGCTATCCGCTACCATTCGGGCGGGCCGGCAACATTGCTCCTTCGGCCGGCGGGGGATCGACGGATGGACGGAACGAGACGCCTTCGGGGCGGGAATGTGCTGGCGCGCGCGCTGCACGAGAAGGGCGTGGAGAATGTCTTCACGCTCGCCGGCGGGTTCTGCAACCCCGCGCTCGAGGGCTTCATGGAGTGCCAGACGAGGGTGGTGAACTGCCCTCACGAACAGGTCGCCGGGCATCTGGCGGACGGGCACACGCGCATCACGCGCAAGCCGGCGGTCTGCCTGGTGGGGCCGGAGGGCTTCGCCAACGCGGTGCCGGCGATCATGGAAGCCTGGGGCGAGCGCTCGCCGGTCATCTTCATCACCGGGTCGAGCACCCTGAAGCGCCAGGGCGCCGGCGGCTTCAAGGAGATCGACGACGTTGCCATCGCCGGGCCGCTCACCAAATACTCCGCCAGCATCACGGACGGGACGCGGATCGGCGAGTTCGTGGACCGCGCCTGGAAGATCGCGACCAGCGGCTATCCGGGCCCGGTCCATCTCAGCCTGCCCGTCGATATCATGTTCTCCTCGGTGGACGAGGACGCCGGGCGGGACGAGCGGCCCTTCTCCCGCGCCGGCCGGCCGGTTCCGCGGGCCTGGCCCGACCCGCGCGACCTGGACCCGTTGATGGAGCGGCTGGCCGCCGCGCGCCGGCCGATCCTCATCGGCGGGCACGGCGTGTGGTGGTCCGGCAACGAGAAGAAGCTGGAAGGGGCCGGGCGGGCCCTCAACATCCCGGTCTTCAACGTGCCCTACCACCAGAAATTGCTGGGCGAGGAGAGCGAGGCCTATATGGGGCTGGCGGACCGGCACCAGTATCCGCCCTACTGCTTCGCCGCCGAAAACTGCGATATCGCGGTCATGGTCGGCGGGCGCCTCGACAACCAGATGAATTTCGGCAACCCGCCGATGTTCCCCGAAAGCTGCGAGCTGGTCTGCGTGAACGGCAGCCATGAGGAACTGGAGCTGAACCGGGCGGCCGACCATGTGCTGCTCAGCGACCCGGGCGCCTTCTTCGACAGCCTGATGACGCTCGCCCCGTTCGACGAGGCATGGTTCGCGCTCAACCGCGCCCGGCGCGGCGAATGGGTGGAGCGGACGCTGGCCGACCTCGACGCCGACAATGAGGCGGGCGAGGCGAGGGGCGAGAAGATGCACCCGCTCCAGCTTGCCATCGACGTCAACCGCGCGCTCTCGGAGAAGGACTGGCTGGTCTTCGACGGCGGCAACACCCACTTCTGGTCGGAGATCGCGGTGAATGTCGCGGGATGGGAAGGGCAGAAGCTCGCCGGCATCCTGCATCCCGGGTCCTATTCCTTGCTCGGCGTCGGCGTTTCGCTCGCGCTCTCGGCGAAGAACACCCATCCCGACAGCAATGTGGTGCTGATCAGCGGCGACGGCGCGTTCCTTTCCGGCGGGCTCGGCATCGAGGCGGCGTTCCAGGAAGACTGCCCCATCACGGTCGTGATCGACAACAATGGCGGCCTCGACTGCATCTCCCAGCAGCAGGAGCGGCTGTTCGAAAGCGGCGGCCACTTCGCCACGGATTTCCGCGACATCCCGTTCCACGGCATCTTCGAGGGCATGGGCGGCTACGGGGAACTGGTGGAGAGCCGCGACCAGCTCGGCCCGGCGCTCCGGCGCGCGCTCGCCAGCGGCAGGCCCGCCTGCCTGAATGTGAAGGCGAAGGGCGTGATCAGCCCGATCGTGCTCGCCACCACCGACAGGCGCGACAAGGCGTCGATCGAGTAGCCGATGGCCTTGCTGTCCACGCACACGCTGAACTCGGTCGACGGCAGCCATGCCGGCGGCGTTCCCGTCACGCTCACCCGGATCGACGCCGACGGCCGGCGCACCGAACTGTTCCGGCAGGCGACCGACGAGGGCGGCCGGCTCGCGAAGGAGATCGACCCGGCGGACCTCAGGCCCGGCGCCGTCTATGAGATGGTGCTGGATGCCGGGGCCTGTTTCTCGGCCATGACGCCGCCGCCGCACGGTCCCCGCTTCATGCGCGAAGTGGTCGTGCGCCTGGAGATGCCGGACCCGGAGGGGCGCTACCACATACCCTTCATGCTCGCGCCGAACTCCTACTCGGTCTGGTATTCCGGCTAGCGTGGCACCCGTTCCGGCAGAACCGCATTCCGGTCCGGGCCCTGGCGCCGCGCCTGAAATCGGGCCGTTACACGCCGAGCCAGCGTTCGAGGTCGGCGCCGCCTCCGGTCAGCTCCGCGCTGGTGCCGGTCCAGACGATCCGGCCCTTCTCGACGATATAGTGGCGGTCGCCGAGGCGGGCGAGGTCCGCCACATTCCGGTCGATGACGAGGATCGCCTGCCCTTCTTCCTTCAGGCTGGCGAGGCACTCCCAGATGCGCCGGCGGACCAGCGGCGCCAGGCCCTCGGTCGCCTCGTCCAGCACCAGCAGCCTGGGGTTGGTCATCAGCGCGCGCCCGATCGCCAGCATCTGCTGCTCGCCCCCCGAAAGCAGATTGCCCATATTGCGCCGGCGCGCCTCCAGCTCCGGGAACATCCCGAAGATGCGCGGGGCCGTCCACGGATTGCTGCGTCCGCCGCGGTTGGCGGCCGCCGCGACCAGGTTCTCCTCGGCCGTCAGGTTGGGGAACACCTGCCGGCCCTCGGGCACAAGCCCCAGGCCGAGGCGGCCGATGCGGTGGGAGGGCATGTCGCGCAGCTCGCGGCCCTCGAACAGGATCGCGCCCGCCGCGGACGGCACGATGCCGAACAGCGAGTTCACGGTGGTCGTCTTGCCCATGCCGTTGCGGCCCATGAAGCCCACCGCCTCGCCCTCGCCGACCTCCAGTGAAATGCCGAACAGCGCCTGGCTGCGCCCGTAGAATGTCTCCAGTCCCTCGATCCGCAGCATGTCAGGCCGCCTCGTCGCCGAGATAGGCGCGGCGCACGGCCTCGTCGGCGCGCACGGCGTCGGGAGCCCCCGAGGCGGCGATGCGCCCGCCCACGAGCACGCTGATCCGGTCGGCGAGCGCGAACACGACATCCATGTCATGCTCGACCAGCAGCATGGTCTTCTCGCCCTTGAGGCCTTCCAGAATGCCGGTCATGCGCCGGCTTTCCTCCGCGCTCATGCCGGCCATCGGTTCGTCCAGCAGCAGCAGTTCCGGTTCCGCCGCCAGCGTCATGGCGATTTCCAGCTGGCGGTGCTCGCCGTGGCTGACGGCGCCCGCCCGCTCTTCGGCCACCTCGGCGAGGCCCACCCGTTCCAGCGCCGCCATGGCCGGCCGGATGAGCGCCGGGTCGTTCCTCGCCGGGCGCCAGAAGCGGAAGCTCCGCCCGTCCCGCGCGAGCACCGCCAGCATCGCATTGTCCACCACCCGCATCCCGGGCACGACGCTGGTGATCTGGAACGAGCGCGCAAAACCGAGCCTCGCCCGGGCATGGGCGGGCCTGCGGGCGATGTCGCGCCCGTCGAACAGCACGCGGCCCCGGTCCGGCCGCAGCTCCCCGGCGAGCAGGGAGATCAGGGTCGTCTTGCCGGCCCCGTTCGGCCCGATCACGGCATGGACCTCGCCGCGGCGCACCTCCATCGACACGCCATCGACGGCGGCGACCCCGCCGAAGCTCTTCTGCAGGTCCTCGACCCGGAGCAGCGGTTCGTCAGCCACGGCGCCCCTCCAGCAGCCCCGCGAGCCCGCCGCGCGCGAACAGCACGACCAGGATGAGCAGCAGGCCGAAGGGAAGCTGCCAGTAGATCGTCCAGCCGGACAGCAGCTCCTCCAGCAGCAGGAAGGCGGCCGCGCCCATCAGCGGCCCGAACAGCGCGCCCGTCCCGCCCAGCACCACCATGAAGATCAGCTCGCCCGAGCGCGTCCAGTCCATCATCTCGGGGCTGATGAAATTGGTGAAATTGCCGAGCATGGCGCCGCTGAGGCCGCAGAGCGCGCCGGCGAGCGTGTAGGCGGCGAGACGGTGGCGGTAGAACGCGAAGCCGAGCGCGGCCATCCGGCGTTCATTGCCCCTGGCGCCCTCGATCACCATGCCGAAGCGCGACCGCACAAGCCGGTGCACCAGGTAGAGCGTGCCGAGCAGGACTGCGAAACAGGCATAGTAGAGGGTGAGGCTGTCCTCCAGATCGACCAGCGGGAACTCCGAGCGGATGTCGATCACCAGGCCGTCGTCGCCGCCATATTCCTCGATGCTGACGACGGCGAAGAATACCATCTGCGCGAACGCCATCGTGATCATGATGAAATAGACGCCGCGCGTGCGCAGCGCGATGGCGCCCGTGGCGAGCGCGAACAGGGCGGAGAATGCGACGGCGAGCAGGATATGCAGCCAGCCGTCGTAAATTTCGTAATAGGCCGGGATGCCGACCGCATAGGCGCCGATGCCGATATAGGCCGCATGGCCGAAGCTGATCATGCCGCCATGGCCGAGGATGAGGTTGAGCGAGGTGGCGGCCGCGGCGAGGCAGACGAGGCGCGTCAGGATGTCGACATAGAAGGGCTGGCCGGCGGCGAGCGCCAGCGGCGGTCCGACGGCAAGCGCGGCCAGCAGCGCCCAGCCGACCGCCCGGCTCATCGCGCCTTCGGCGGGAAGAGGCCCTGCGGACGGAACGCCAGCACGGCCGCCATCAGGATGTAGATCAGCATCGCCGAGAGCGCCGGCGCGGAGGTCTCGGCGGCCTGGACGTCGATGACCAGCTTGAGGCCCATGTCGAGGAAGGACCGGCCCATCGTGTCGATGAGCCCGATCAGCAGCGCCGCGACGAAGGCGCCGCGGATCGACCCGATGCCGCCCACGATGACGACGACGAAGGCCGTGATGATGATCTCGTTGCCCATGCCGATGGAGGCTTCGGTAATGGGCGCGATCATCATGCCGGCGAGCCCCGCCATCACGGCGCCGAGCGCGAACACCAGCGTGAACAGGAGGCCGATGTCGATGCCGAGCGCGCCGGCCATGGCCGGGTTGGAGGCGCCGGCGCGGATGCGCATGCCGAGCTTCGTCTTCACCACCAGCACATAGAGCCCGGCGGCCACGGCAAGCCCGGCCCCGATGATCAGCAGCCGGTAGGTCGGGAACACCAGCCCGCCCGGCAGGTGCTGCTGCCCGTCCGCCCAGGCCGGCAGGCGGATCGCCATGCCCTCAGGCCCCCAGATGATCTGCACGAGGGCGTCGAAGCACAGGATGAGCCCGAAGGTCGCGAGCACATGGTCCAGGTGGTCGCGGCGGTAGAGCCGGCGCACCACGAGAAGCTCGACCGCCGCGCCGACGAGCGCCGTGGCCGGCAATGCCAGCGCCACCGCCAGCAGGAAGGAGCCCGTCGCGTCCGTCAGCGTGGCGCAGAAATAGGCGCCCACCATGTAGAGCGAGCCATGCGCCAGATTGACGAAGTCCATGATGCCGAAAATGAGCGTCAGCCCGGAGGCCAGCAGGAACAGCAGCACTCCGAGCTGAAGCCCGTTCAGCAATTGCGCGGCGACGAGACCCGCATCCATGGGCGGGCCGGCTCCTCCGCTACATCTTGCACTCGGCGGCGTACACGTCCTGGTGGTCCTTCAGCACCGTATCGACCACCGTCGTCGTCCACACCCCGTCGGCATCCTCGACCACCTGCCTCAGATAGAAGTTCTGGATCGGGAAGTGGTTGTTGCCGTAGCGGAACGGCCCGCGCACGGAGGGAAAGTCGGCCTTCATCATGGCCGCGCGCATGCCGTCCATGTCGTCCATGTTCCCGCCGACGGCCTCGACCGCGCTCTTGATGAGGAAGATCGTGTCGTAGGACTGCGCGGCGTAGAAGGACGGATAGCGCCCGTAGGCCTCCTTGAAGCCGGAGACGAACTTCTTGTTCTGCGGCGTGTCGAGATCGGGGCCCCAGAACTGCGTGTTGAGCGAGCCGAGCACGCCCGACATGCCGGCCTTCTGGAGGTTCGGCAGCGCAATCGAGTCGACGGTGAACACCGTGTAGAGCGCGATTTCGCCCTGCAGGCCGGCCTGCTGGTACTGCTTGATGAAGGCGCCGCCGGCCTTGCCCGGATAGAACACGAAGATGCCGTCCGCGCCGGAGGCCTTGGCCTTGGCGAGCTCGGCGGAGAAGTCGAGCTGCGCGTCCTTGCCCCACTTGGTCATGTCCTTGCCGAGGATCTCGCCCTTGAAGGTGCGCTCGACGCCGGAGACCATGTTCTTGCCGGCGGCGTAGTTGGGCGCCATCACATAGAGCGACTTGACGCCGCGCTGGTTCAGCACCTCGCCCATCGCCATCGGCGTCTGGTCGTTCTGCCAGGAGGTGGAGAAGAAGTTCTCGTGGCAGAGCTTG
Source organism: Alphaproteobacteria bacterium (assembly GCA_022827685.1). Lineage (GTDB taxonomy): Bacteria > Pseudomonadota > Alphaproteobacteria > Bin95 > Bin95 > Bin95. Next base: position 11,196 of record JAJEIH010000127.1, on the reverse strand, counting down.
CCGGCGATCTGCGAGGGGCCGGCATTGGAGCTGATGAGGAATTTGCCGCCGTCGAGCGCCGATTTGCGCGAGGCGAGCAGCACATGCGACCAGATGAACCCGGCGACGAAATGCACATCGTCCTGCTTGACCAGCTTGTCGGTCTTCTGCTTGCCGATCTCCGGCTTGAAGCCGTCATCCTCGATGATGAGTTCGACCTCGAGGCCGCCCATCATGCCGCCGATGTCCTTCATGGCGAGATTGACGGCATCGACCATGTCGCGCCCGATGACGCCCGCAGGCGTGGTGACCGTTGTGACGAAGCCGATTTTCACCTTGTCGGCGCCGAAAGACGGCGACGCAAGCAGCGCGGCGGCAGCCGCCAGCGCAAGCGCGGTTTTCTTCATGTCGTAAACCCTCCCCGGTTTGGCGGCAGACCGCCGGACGACCCTAATCTACCGCCTTTCCACCCCGGACGGAAACCGCTGCCGGGGCGGGTCGTCAGCCGGCGTAGCGTTCGCCGATGTGGCGGATGAAGGCGCTCGTATCGAGCGGCCGGCCTGTCGCCTGCGCCACGAGGTCGTCCGAGGACGCATCGAAGCAGCCCCTGCCGTGGACATGCTCCCTGAGCCAGCCGATGAGCGGGCGGAAATCGCCCTGCCCGATCTCGCGGTCCAGGTCGGGCAGCGCCGCGCGCATGGCCTCGGCAAGCTGGGCCGCCATCAGCGCGCCGAGCGTGTAGGTGGGGAAATAGCCGAAGGAGCCGCCCGACCAGTGGATGTCCTGCATGCAGCCTTCGCGGGGCCCCGGCGGGCGGATGCCGAGCAGGGCCTCGGTCGCATCGTCGAAGGCGCCGGGCAGGTCCGACGGGTCGAGCGCGCCCGAAATCAGCGCGGTTTCGCAGCGGTAGCGGACCGCGATGTGCAGCGGATAGCTGACCTCGTCCGCCTCGACGCGGATCAGGTCCGGCTCGACATGGGTCAGCACGCCGTAGAGCCGCGCCGGCTCCCACGCGCCCTCCGGGCCGAACTCCTCTTCCAGCAGCCGCGCATAGTGGACGGCGAAGGCCTCCGAACGACAGGCCTGCATCTCGATGGACAGTGACTGGCTCTCGTGCGCCGTCATGCCCCGGTTCCGGCCGACCGGCTGCCGGCGCCATTGTTCGGGCAGCCCGCGCGTATAGAGCGCGTGTCCGCTTTCGTGCAGAACCCCCATCAGGGCCTCGCCCGGCGGCCCCGAATAGCGGGTGGTGATGCGCACATCGTCCCGCTCGCCCGTGGAGAACGGGTGCGCGGACTCGTCGAGCCTCACATGCTGTTCTTCCAAGCCCAGCATGGCCATCATCCGTCGGGCGATTCTCTCGAGGCCCTCCCGCGGCCCTTCCGGCCCCGGCGGTTTCGGACCGCCCCGCACTTTGTCGATCACGCCCGGCAGGACCGCTTCCAGTTCCCCGAACATGGCCGCGACCTCCGCATTGCGCCGGCCCGGATCGTAGATGTCGAGCAGGGCATCGTAGGGCGCAAGGCCCTGCGCCTCGCCCTTGATCTGCGCGTCCTCCCGGGTGCGTTCCACAACGTCGCGGAGCGCCGGCAGGAACGCGGCGAAATCGCCTTCGGGGCGCGCCGCATGCCACACCGCCTGCGCCCTGGAGACGGCCCGCGCCTTCGCTTCCACCAGCTCTGAAGGCACGGCGCTGGCGGCGGTGTGCAGGCGGCGCATTTCCCTGAGATTGGCCGCCTGCCAGGGCTCTTCCGCCTCCGCGGCCGCCAGCGCCTCCGCGGCCTCCGGCGCGACCAGCAGCTCATGCGCGAGCCCGCCGAGAGTGGCCAGCTGGTGCCCCCGCGAGGCCTCGCCCCCCGGCGGCCCGTAAGTCAGCGAATACCAGCGCACGGTCCGCGCCGCCGCATTCAGGTCGCCGATGCGCGCGAACCGGCGCTCCAGCCGCTCGTAGCTCCCATTGCCCATCCAATATTCCCCCCGGCGTATGCCTTTTCCGGACTGGACCCCGGCACCGTAGCCGGTCCATGCTCGGAAGTCGCGCCATGTGAGAGAGGAACCGCACCCCATGCCGATTATCGCCGCCGGGAAACTGGAAGACACCATCCGCCGCCTGCTGGCCGCCTGCGGCACGCCCGATGACGAGGCGGAAATCGTCGCGCGCCATGTGGTGGACGCCAATCTCTGCGGCCATGACAGCCACGGCGCAATCCAGATCCCGATCTATATCGACAGGGTGGAAAAGGGCCATATCGTGCCCGGCGCGCCCTTCGAGATCGTCCGCGAAAGCCCGACGACCACGGTTGTGGATGGCCATTGGGGCTTCGGCTACGCCATTGCCGAGCGCGCGCTGAAGCTCACCATGGAAAAGGCCGAGGCCCAGAACGTCGCCGCCTGCACGATCTTCCGCCAGAGCCATGTCGGCCGCCTCGGCGCCTATCCGACCATGGCCGCGAAGGCCGGCTTCATCGCCATGATGACCGCCGATTCGGGCCGCTCGCCGAAGAGCGTGGCGCCGTTCGGCGGCGCGGAAGCGCGGCTCGGGACCAACCCGATAGCCATGGCGGTGCCGTCTGCGCGCGGCGAGCCGGTGCTGATCGACATGGCGACCTCGGCGGTCGCCGCCGGCAAGATCAAGCTCGCCCAGGCGCGCGGCAAGGGGATTCCCGAAGGCTGGATCGTGCGCTCGGACGGCGGGGCCTCGACGGACCCCAGTGATTTCGGCAAGGGCGCGGTGCTGCTGCCGCTCGGCGGAAGCGAGGGCCACAAGGGCTACGGGCTCTCCGCGATGGTCGAAATCCTCTCAGGGCTCCTGACCGGGCTCGGCTTCGGCGTCGAGCCGACGGGGCGGCACAATGACGGCTGCTTCCTCGCGCTCTTCAAGGCCGCCGCCTTCCGCGACCCGGACGAGTTCGGGCGCGAGGTGGACGAGTTCGTGGACTATCTGAAGAGCACGCGGACCGCCGCCGGCGTCGAGGAAGTGCTGGCGCCCGGCGAGATCGAGCGGCGCACCGCCGCAGCGCGGCGGGCGGACGGCATCGACATCGAGGACGCCACCTGGAGCCAGTTCAGGGCGCTCGGCGAGAAATACGGCGTGCCGGTGGACTGAAGCCCGGCTATTCCCACTCGATGGTGCCGGGCGGCTTGGAGGTCACGTCGTAAACGACGCGGTTTATGCCCGGCACTTCATTGACGATCCGGACCGCGACCCGGCCGAGAAAGCCCGCGTCGAAGGGGTAGAAGTCCGCCGTCATGCCGTCGGCGGAGGTGACGGCGCGGAGCGCGCAGGCCTGTTCATAGGTGCGGTCGTCGCCCATGACGCCCACCGTGCGCACCGGCAGCAGCACCGCGAAGGCCTGCCAGATGTCGTCATACAGGCCCGCGCGCCGGATCTCCTCCAGGAAGATGGCGTCGGCCCGCCGGAGCGCCTCCAGCTTGTCCGGCTCCACCGCGCCCGGCATCCGGATCGCCAGCCCCGGGCCCGGGAAGGGATGGCGCCCGACGAAGCGGTCCGGCAGGCCGAGTTCCCGGCCAAGCGCGCGGACCTCGTCCTTGAACAGCATCCTGAGCGGTTCGACGAGCCCGAGTCCCATGCGCTCCGGCAGGCCGCCGACATTGTGGTGTGACTTGATCGTGACCGACGGACCGCCGTCGAAGGCGACCGACTCGATGACGTCCGGATAGAGCGTTCCCTGGGCGAGAAAGTCCGCGCCGCCGAGCCTCGCCGCCTCCGCCTCGAACACCTCGATGAAGGCGGCGCCGATGATCTTGCGCTTGCTCTCGGGGTCCTCGACGCCGGCCAGCCGCTCGAGGAACAGCGGGCCCGCGTCGGCATGCACCAGCGGGATGTTGAAATGGCTGCGGAACAGGCCGACCACCTCCCCGGCCTCGTCCGCACGCATCAGGCCCGTATCCACGAAGATGCAGCTGAGCCGGTCCCCGACCGCTTCATGCAGCAGCAGCGCGGCAACCGTGCTGTCCACGCCGCCGGAAAGCCCGCACACGACCCGCCCGCCGCCGACCTCCGCGCGGATTTGGGCGACAGCCGTTTCCCGGAAGGCCGCCATCGACCAGTCGGCCTTGGCCCCCGCGATGCGGCGCACGAAGTTGCGGATCAGCCCGGCGCCGTCGGGCGTATGCACGACCTCGGGGTGGAACTGCACGCCGTAGAGCCGCCGGTCCTCGTTCGCGATGGCGGCATAGGGCGCGGCTTCGCTGCGCGCGGCGACCCGGAACCCTTCCGGCAGCGTCTCGACCCGGTCGCCGTGGCTCATCCAGACCGGGTAGCGCCCGCCCGGCTCCCAGACGCCCTCGAACAGCGCGCTCTCCGCGACCGCCTCCACCGTTGCGCGCCCGAACTCCCGGTGGTCGGCGGACCGGACATGGGCGCCCATCTGCGCCGCCATGACCTGCTGCCCGTAGCAGATGCCCAGCACCGGCGCGCCCGCCTCGAACAGCGCCGGATGGGCGGACGGCGCCGAGGATGAGAGCACCGAGGCCGGCCCGCCGGAAAGAATGACCGCTATCGGCGCGAAGTCCGCAACGAAGGCCCCGTCCACCCTGTTGAAGGGATGAACCTCGGAATAGACCCCCGCCTCGCGAACCCGGCGGGCGATGAGCTGCGTAACCTGACTGCCGAAATCGACGATCAGGACCCGTTCGCTCACCGGCGGTCCTCCAGGCGCGCGGACACGGTGCGGGCCAGCAGCTTGATCTCGGTGCGCAGGTCCTCGGTCAGCTCGCTGCGTCCCGCCCGCAGCTCGTCGCGCATCTGCAGGAGCGCCGAATCAAGACTGGCGATATGCCGGCGGGTCGTCGCGTCCAGGCTCCCCTGCTGCCTGGTTTCGAGCACACGGCGCAACAGCGCCTGGGTCTCGATCTGCTCTTCCGCGAGCCGCGCATGGGCGGCCTGGCTGGTGCCCAGCTGTTCGGCGAGGCCGGCCAGGGTCTCCGACAACGCCTCGAGATTGCGGTTCACCGAATGACGGCCCTCTTCCGCCCTGCCGACGATGCGGCGCAAATCCTCCAGGTTCTCCGCCGTGGTTTCAAGCAGCGCCTGGATGTAGGTCGGCACCGAATGGTCGCCGTCGGCGAAGCCCGTGCCGCTGGAGCCGAGGCGGGTGAGCGAGGACAGCCATTCCTCCAGCTCGTTCACGAACCGGCTCGACGCCTGCGACGCCTGGAGGTCGAGGAATCCGAGCACCAGCGCGCCGGACAGCCCGAACAGCGAGGAGCTGAACGCCGTGCCCATGCCGGCCAGCGGCGCATCGAGGCCGGTCTTCAGCTCTTCGAAGACGCCGGTGAGGCTGCCCGCGGCAATCTCCAGCCCGCCTATGACATCGCCTATGGCGGAGACCGTCTGGATGAGCCCCCAGAACGTGCCGATAAGGCCGAGGAAGATCAGCAGCCCGGCAAGGTAGCGCGCCGTCTCGCTCGCCTCGTCAACGCGCGAGGCCACGCCGTCGAGGATCGAGCGCATGGAGACGGCGGAAAACCGCACCGGGGCCTCCGAGGAGAAGGCCGTCGCGAGCGTCGCCAGCAATTGCGGCCTTGCGGGTTCCGGCGCGCCGCGGCCGGGCGCCGGCCCTTGGATCGAGCGGATCCACGCGATCTCCCGGAACAGCCGCAGCACGTGGCGGAAATTGTAGGCGATGCCGATCAGCAGCACGCCCAGGATCAGGCCGTTCAGCGCCGGATTGGCCATGAAGGCGTCCGCGACCGGGCCGAACAGCAGCACCGCCGCCGCAACGACCACCGCGACGAACACGGCCATCCGCACCAGATACTGGGTCGGACGGGTCATGACGCCCGGCCGGCGGTTTCAGCCCGGTTCTTCAACTTCGCCCGACCAGCACGACATCGACATGCGCTCCGGCCTCCCCGCCTGCGCCCGCCGCCCGCGCCACGATGCGGGTTTCCGGCACGCCGGCGGCAATCAGCAGGCGGCGGACTTCCATGGCGCGCGACAACGCCCCGCGCCGCGCTTCGACCCCGTCGCCTTCGGCGGAGCCGGAATAGGCCCGAATCTCGACCGTGAGCCCGCTTCCCCCGGCCAGCTTGGCGGCGAGGCCGCCCAGCCGCGCGCGGTCCTCCGCGCCGAGCGCCGTTCCGCCCGCCTCGTAGAAGAACGTCTCGGAATACATGCCGGTCCTGACCGGGGCGGCAACGGCTGCAAGGCCGGGCGCATCGAGAGCCAGCTTCCGGCGCAGCGTTTCGGGCGCGCCGGCCGTCGGCGGGACCGGAGGCGGCAGGACGCCGGCCCCGGACGCTCCGGTCGCCGGGGGAGGCGGCGGCAGCCCGCCCGCAACTGCCGGAGAAGCGGCGGCGCTCCCGGGCGCATCGGTCGCCGGCGCCGGGGGCGGCAGGCGGAAACGGTCCGGCGCGCCCGGTTTCGCAGGGCGCGGATGGATGGGGCGCGGCGGCGGCAGTTTCGCGCGCGCGGGCTTTGCCGACGAAGGCGCCGCCGCCTGCGGCCGGGTCCCGTCGGCGCGGCTCAGAAAGGCGAGGAGCGCGGGTGTGGCGTCGGTCTCCCCGGCCGGCAGGCGCCGCACCGGCGCGGCTTGGGCCGGCGGGACCGGGGGCGTGTCGGTCGGTTTCGACAAGGTTGCCACGGGTCTTGCGGGCGGTTCGGCGGGCGGCGCCGAGTCCGGCTCGGGTAGTATGGCGGCGAGTTCCGGCTGGGGCTCCGTGGCCGGTGCGGCTGTCGGCTCGGGGCGTTCGGCTGCAGGCCGCGCCTCCGGCTTCGGCTCGGCGACCGGCGCCGTGTCCGGCGCTGGCGGTATGGCGGCGAGTTCCGGCTCGGGCTCCGTGACCGGTGCATCAGACGGCTCGGAGCGTTCGGCCGTGGGTTGCGTCACGGGCTCCGGCTGGGCGGCCGGCGCGGTGTCCGGTTCGGGATGTATGGCGGCGAGCTCCGGCTCGGGTTCCGTGGCCGGTGCGGCTGTCGGCTCAGGGCGTTCGGCCGTGGGCCGCGCCTCCGGCTTCGGTTCGGCGGCCGGCGCTGTGTCCGGCTCGGGGTGTATGACGGCGAGCTCCGGCTCGGGCTCCGTGGCCGGCGCGTCAGGCTGCTCGGGGCGTTCGGCCGCGGGCTGCGCCTCCGGCTCCGGCTCGGCAGTCGGCACCGTATCCGGTGCTGGGTGTATGACGGCGAGTTCCGGCTCGGGCTCCCTGGCCGGGTCGGCGGGCGGCTCGGGGCGTTCGGCCGTGGGCTGCGTCTCCGGCTTCGGTTCGGCGACCGGCGCCGTGTCCGGCTCGGGATGTATGGCGGCGAGTTCCGGCTCGGGCTCCATGGTCGGCGCGTCAGGCTGCTCGGGGCGTGCGGCTGTGGGCCGCGCTTCCGGCTGCGGCTCGGCAGTCGGCACCGTGTCCGGTTCGGGGTGTATGGCGGCGAGTTCCGGCTCCGTGGCCGGCGCCGCTGCCGGTTCGGGGCGCTCGGCTGCGGCCTGCGGCTCCGGCTTATCGGGCGGCGCGACGGCCGCCTTGAGACGCTCGACCACGGCGGGCGGCGTTTCCGGCTGCGGAATGCTGAGGGTCAGATATCGCCGGGCCCGGCGGTCCTGCCTTCGGAAAGCGCTCCGCCGGCGGTCGGCCGACAGGGAGTCGATCACGCCGAAATCGACGGTCACGGACGGCTTCCTGCTTTCACCGCTCTTCCAGCGCGCCCCGCCGCCATCGATTACCAGCATGTCCTGCGCATCGGCGCGCCAAGCGGCCGGGAGAAGCAGAGCCAGCGCCACGGCCGCTCGTAAAATGCCTCGGTAGCGCGCCATCTCCCTTTCCGCCGCAGCGTCGGCAGCATCGGGTCACTCTATGCCGCCCGCCCGGACGGCGCAACCGGAGCGGGCCCCGCCGCGTTCTCCATGATCCGGCACAAATGGCCGTGCAGACGGTCGTTGGCGGCAAGGATATTGCCCGTCTCCAGCATGGTTCCGGACCCGTCGGTATCGGACACCGCGCCGCCGGCCTCGCGCACCAGCAGCACGCCGGCCGCGATGTCCCACCGGTTGAGGCCCGAATGCCAGAATCCGTCGAGGCGCCCGTCCGCGACCCAGGCGAGATCGAGCGCCGCCGCGCCCAGCCGGCGAAGGCTCACCCCGGCTTCCTTGACCGCCGCATGCTGGCGAAGATAGCCGGCCCTCGCCTCGACGCCGGCGCCGACTTCCTCGCCCGTCGCCAGGATGCAATGCGTCAGGCGCGCCCGCGCCGAGACGCGGAGCCGCCGGTTGTTCGCATAGGCCCCGATGCCCCGCGCGGCCCAGTAGGTGTCGTCGGTGAGGGGGTTATAGACGAGCGCGGCGACCGGCTCGCCGTCGCGTTCGAGCGCGATGGATATGCAGAAATGCGGGATGCCGTGCAGGAAATTGCCTGTCCCGTCGAGCGGATCGACGACCCACCGGTTGCTCGTGTCGGCGCCCTCGACGGCGCCGCTTTCCTCCAGCAGGAAGCCGTAGCGCGGCCGCGCGCGGCCGAGCTCCTCGACGATCCGGCGTTCGGCCTGCCGGTCCGCGACCGAGACGAAATCACCCGGCCCCTTCTCCGAGACCTGGAGGTTTTCGACCTCGCCGAAATCGCGCGCGAGCCCGCGTCCGGCGGCGTGCGCCGCCCGCAGCATGACGTTGATCTCGGCCGGGCGGCGCATGGCGGGTCAGTCCTTGGCCCGCTCGACATAGCTGAGGTCGTTCGGGTTCACGACGATGCGCGCGCCGACCTTGATGTGCGGCGGCACCATCACCTTCACCCCGTTTTCCAGCAGCGCCGGCTTGTAGGAGGAGGACGCCGTCTGCCCCTTCACCACGGGCTCCGCCTCCACGACCTCGAGCGAAATCCGCGTCGGCAGTTCGAGGCCGACCGGGCTGCCGTCCACCGTCATCACCTTGACCTCCAGCCCGTCCTGGAGGAACGGCGCGCCGTCGCCGACCGTGCCGGCGTCGAGCGAGAACTGGTCGTAGGTCTCCTGGTCCATGAAGGTGTAGCCGTCGGCCTCCGCATAGAGGAACTGGCAGGACCGCTCCTCCGTCATCAGGCGCTCCACGCTGTCCGCCGTGCGCCAGCGCTCCTGGGTCTTCACGCCGGTCTTCAGGTCGCGCATTTCGACGGCGATGAAGGCATTGCCCTTGCCGGGCAGGATCAGGTCGATCTTGATGACGACGCACTGCTTGCCGTCATGCTCGATCACATTGCCGGGACGGATGGTATTCGCCTGGATTCGCATCGGGGCCTCGGGCCGGGAAAATCGGCCGCTCTTCTAGCAAGCCGGGCCCGCGCCGACAAATGCGGCCGGCTTGCGGAGGGCGGGACGACGGGCGGCTGCGGGGATGGTGACAGGTCGGCGGATTCCGCGTTAACCTTCCGGCTGCGGCGCATACCGGCGCCTGTCGGCCGCGGAATATCTCATGAAGTTGACGGATACGCAGCTCGCGCGGTTCCGGGAGGACGGGTTCCTCATTCTCCCGTCGCTGTTCTCCCCCGGGGAGGTCGAGGTGCTGAAGGCGGAGCTGCCGCGCCTGTTCGCCGAGCGCCGGCCGGAGAACTTCCGGGAGAAGCGGAGCGATGCCGTGCGGACGGCCATGGCCCTGCACCGGCGCAGCGATGTCTATGCCCGCCTTGTCCGCCATCCGCGGCTCGTGGAGCCCGCCCGGCAAATCCTGGGCGACGACCTCTACATTCAGCAGGTCAAGGTGAATGCCAAGGAGGCGTTCTCGGGCGACGTCTGGCAATGGCACTACGATTTCGCCACCCATCACGGCGAGGACGGTGTGCCGGAGCCCCTGGCGCTCAACCTTCATGTGCTGCTCGACGAGGCGACGGAGTTCAACGGGCCGATCGTCTTCGTCCGCGGCTCGCACAAACACGGGGCCGCGCCGGCGGTGCTGGATACCTGGACGACGAGCTATCCGCTCTGGGTGGTCGACAACGGGACCGTGGCCGGCCTGGCGGCCGAAGGCGGTCTGGTCGCCGCCAAGGGGCCGCCCGGCACAGTGCTGATCTTCGGCGACGCGCTGGTGCACGGCTCATCCATCAACATGTCGCCCTGGCCGCGCACGATCTTCTCCCTGATCCTCAACCCGGTCTGCAACGCGCTGACCCGCCACAAACGGCCGGAGTACCAGCACCACCGCGACCTGACCCCGGTCGCGCCGCTCGACGACGCCTGCCTGCTCGCAGACGCGACCGGGTAAGGAGGCCCGGCCCGGCTGTCTCGGCGCCGCCGTACGGGAACGGCGACGCCCCGCCCGTTTCGAGCGGTCAGGCGGGCGCAGGTTCCGCCTTGCCCTCGGCCGGCACGGCCGAGCTGTCCTCCGACAGCGACTTGATGAGGCCGTAGGTCATGAACAGCATGATGATCGAGATCGGCAGCGCCGCGGCGATGGAAGCCGTCTGCAGCGCCTTGAGGCCGCCGGCCAGCAGCAGCACGCCCGCAACGAAGCCCTCGCCCAGGCCCCAGACGATGCGGAAGCGCTGCGGCGGGTTGTCGTCGCCCATGGAGAGCATGGTGGTGATGACGAGCGTGCCCGAGTCTGACGAGGTAATGAACCAGGTCGCCAGCAGCAGGGTCGCCAGAGCCGCCATGATCCACTGCAGGAAGGCGAGCTCGGTCAGCCGGTCGATGGTGCCGTAGAGCGCCGACGGCAGGTTCCATGCGCGCACCATCTCGGCGATGCCGGCCGTCCCCACGCCGCCCTCGGCCATGAGCTCCAGGTACATGGCGTTGCCGCCGAACATGCACAGCCAGAAGAAGGCGATGGTGGTCGGCACGAACAGCACGCCCACCATGAACTGGCGGATCGTGCGGCCGCGGCTGATGCGGGCGATGAACATGCCCACGAACGGCGCCCAGGAAATCCACCAGCCCCAGTAGAAGATGGTCCAGCCGCCCTGCCACTTGATCTCCTGCTCGGTCCCGGCGGTCCAGAACCCCATCGGGATTACGTTCCAGAGATAGTCGCCGATGGACGTCACGAAGAACCCCATCAGCCATTTGAACGGCCCGAAGAACAGGAAGAAGGCCAGCAGCACCACCGAAAGCCAGATGTTCCACTCCGAAATGATGCGGATGCCCTTGCCGACCCCGGAGACCGCCGAGAGCGTGGCGACGATCGAGATGGCGACGATGAGAATGATCTGCGTGACGATTCCCGGATCAACCCCGAACAGGTGGTTGAGACCGGCGGCCATCTGACTGACACCAAGACCCAGCGACGTGGCGACGCCGAAGACGGT
>JAJEIH010000123.1 GCA_022827685.1 Alphaproteobacteria bacterium | reverse complement strand
TCGATCAGCCAGGGAAAACGGGGATCGAGCCGTGCGCTGCGACGTCGGACGGACGGTCCCGATGACTGGCCTGCTGTAGGGAGATCACTCCGACTACACGGCGGGCACGACAACCCGCCGCGGAACGCGGCTCAGTTCAATCCCCGTTGCGGGATTTTCTGCTGGAATTTCCCATAATTTCCGTTGCCGCCCTGCAACGGCAAAAGGCCCGATTTTCGGGTTCAGGACGGCAGGGCCACGGGCACCCCGAATGTGTCGCGCCGCTGCAACAGGTCGCGCCCGCCGGTGGGGATTCCCCGAACGGCGCCTGCTTCGCGGCCGGCGCGGCTGCCGGACCGGAGCCGGCCCCCCGGGAGAGCGGGCCGGTCCCGGAAGGCGGCGCGCCGCCCGCCCGGAGGCGCTGCCGGGTTTGCCGGGAACGCCGGGGGAATGCTAACACTCCGGAGGACAAGCCAGCCGAAACCGGTCATGCCGCCGCCGAAGAGTTCCGGACCCCCGAAGCCACCCGCACGCCCGCTCGCGCTGGCGGGGCGCGAACCGTTCGCCAGGGGCAGGAGGCGGCATTGCTACGTCCATCCCGACGATCCCGACCTGTGCGTCAAGGTGGCGGCCGACGCCGGGGACGAGCGCTGCCTCCGCGAGCAGGCGCGGGACCTCAGGAACTACAGGTGGCTGAGGTCGCTCGGGTCGGACTCGGTGTTCGACCGCATCCCGGCGGTCGAGGGGACCGTCGATACCGATCTGGGCGAGGGCATCGTCATGCGGCTCTACCGCGACCATGACGGCCGCATATCGCGCAACCTCGCCCAGGTCATCGTGGAGCGCGGCCTGCCGCCTCCCCTGGTCCGGGAGATCGACGCGCTGAAACGATGGCTGTGGAAGGAGCGCCTGCTGACCAGGGACACCGCCCCCTACAATGTCGTGGCCGTGCGTTCGCCGGACGACCGCTGGCAGCTGATGATCATCGAGGGCTGGGCGAACCTCCGCTACCGGTGGGTGACGTGGCTCCATCCTCTCGTGAAGGACCGCCTGATCGCCCGCCAGCTCGGCAAGTTCGACCGGCGCGTTTCGAAACTGGTGGAGCGGCGAATCCGGAACCGGGCGCAATGAAGCCCGCTCGAAGCCCGCATGCGCGGACGCCGGCCGGCGCGGCGCCTCCCGCGCAATCCCTCGCGCTCTCCGGACAGGAGCCGTTTGCGAGGGGCACCAAGCGGCATTGCTACGTCCACCCCGACGATCCGGACCTGTGCGTCAAGGTGGCGGCCCGCGCCGATGAGGACTGCCTTCGCCAGCAGAGATGGGATCTCGAGGACTGCGAGCGGCTGAGGGCGCGCGGGGCGGACTCGGTGTTCGACCGCATCCCGGCGATCACCGGCGTCGTCGATACCGACCTGGGCCGGGGCATCGTCATGCGGCTCTACCGGGACCGCGACGGCCGCATATCCCGCAACCTGTCCCAGGTCATCCGCGAACACGGCCTGACGCCTTCCCTGGTCCGGGCGATCGACGGGATGAAGCGGTGGCTGCGGACGGAGCGCCTGCTGACCAGGGACACCGCGCCCTACAATGTCGTGGCCGTGCGTTCGGGCGGCGGCTGGACGCTGATGATCATCGAGGGCTGGGAGAACCGCAAATACCGGTGGCTGGCGTCGCTGCATCCTTCCGTCAAGGACCGGCTGATCGCCCGCCAGCTGCGCAAGTTCGACCGGCGGCTTTCGCGCATGGTGCAGGCGCCGCGGACCGGGCCCCGCCCGTGACGGTTGCCGCGGCGCCGTCCCGGGCCGGAAGCGGACTGGAAGGCAGGACCGTGCTCCAGGTGCTGCCGGCGCTCGAGGCGGGCGGGGCGGAACTCGGCACGCTGGACATTGCCGCCGCCCTGCGCGATGCCGGCGCGCGGGTGCTGGTGGCCTCGTCGGGCGGGCGGCTGGCCGCGGGCCTCGGCGCGGATCACCTGCGCCTGCCCGTGGACACGAAAAACCCCGTCGGGCTCTGGCGGAATGCGGGCCGGCTCGCAGCCCTGATCGCCCGGGAAGGGGTCAGCCTCGTCCATGCCCACTCGCGCGCGCCGGCGTGGAGCGCCCGCGCGGCGGCCCGGCGCGCGGGCGTGCCGTTCGTCACCACCGTCCACGGCGCCTACAGCGCCGGCAGCGCCGCCAAGCGCGCCTGGAACCGCATCATGGCCCGCGGCGACCGCGTGATCGCCGTCTCCGAGTTTATCGCGGCGCATGTGAAGGACCTCTACGGCTGCCCGCAGGCCTGCCTGCGCGTGGTGCATCAGGGCATCGACCCGGCGGCGTTCGATCCCGCCGCCGTGCCGCCGCGCGCAAGGACCGTGCTGCGCGCGGAATGGGCCGTGCCGGAGGATGCGCGGGTCGTGCTGCTGCCGGGGCGGCTCACCCGGCTCAAGGGCCACGCCGTGCTGATCGAGGCGATGCGGCTGCTCGCGGACCCGAAGCTCGTCGCCGTGTTCGCCGGCTCCGACCGGGACCGCAGCGCCTACCGGCGGGAACTGCAGGCGCAAGCGCGCGGGCTGCCGGTGCGCTTCGCCGGCCATATCGACGACGTGGCGGCCGCCTATGCGGCGAGCGATGTCGCGGTCTCCGCTTCCGTGCGCCCGGAGTCGTTCGGGCGCGTGCTGGCGGAGGCGGGCGCCATGGGCCTGCCGGTCGTCTCCAGCGACCTTGGCGCCGCGCGCGAAATCGTCCGTGACGGCGAAACCGGATGGCTGGTGCCGCCGGGCGATCCGGCCGCGCTCGCCGGGGGCATCCGCAAGGCGCTCTCCGCCGCCGGCCCCGCGCTGGCAGCCCGGGCGCGCGCGCATGTCCTCGCCCGTTTCACCCGGGACCTGATGTGCGCGAAGACGCTTGCGGTTTACGAGGAGTTGCTGGCGGAGCGGAGCGGCGGGCCTTGACCGGGCGCGTCCTTCCGGGCCATCGTAGGCGCCGCGCCGGAGGGAGATCATTCCATGGCCGCCGACATCTGGACCGTCGCCGGAGCCGCAATCGCGCTGGCGGCCATCAATATCGGCCTCTTCGCCTGGTTGCGCGCCGATATCCGCGAGGTGCGCGGCGAGCTTGGAGAGTTCCGCACGCAGACGGCGGCGAAGTTCGAGGAAGCGCGCGCGCAGACGGCGAAGCAGTTCGAGGATGTGCGCGCGCAGTTCGAGGAAACGAACGCCCAGATCGGGCAGTTGCGGGAGCGCATGGCGCATCTGGAAGGCCTCCTCGACGGGCTGAGAGAGGCAGTCGCCGGCCGCCGCGCCGCCTGACGCACCGGGAACGGCCCCCGGTCTCCTGCCGTATCCGGACGCGACGCGGACCCCGGCGCCCGGCGCCTACCCCTCCGCCAGGACCGCGGCGATCAGTTCGTCATATCCGTCCACGGTCCTTTCCAGGGAGAAGCGGGCGGCGCGGGCGCGCAGGGCGGGCCTGTCGGGCGGGCGGGCGAGCGCGCGCAGCATCGCATCCGCCAGCCTCTCCGGGTCGCCCGTCGGCGCGATCAGGTCCGGGTCCTCCAGGATTTCCAGCGCGCCGGCGCAGTCCGTCGAGACGGCGGGGCAGCCGCAGGTCAGCGCTTCGACCAGCGCATTGCTCAGGCCCTCGACCCGCGACGACAGCACGAACAGCGCGGACCGGGCCATGAACGCCCAGGGGTTGTCGGCCCATCCGGGCAGCGACACGCGGTCCTCGAGGCCGAGCGCGCGGACCCGGCTTTCCAGCGCCGCGCGGTCGAACCCCTCGCCCAGGATAACCAGCCGGCAGGGATGCGCGGCGGCCACGCGGGCGAACGCCTCGACCAGCGTCGGGAAGTCCTTTTGCGGCGTGAGGCGCCCGACGCCCAGCACGACGGGCGGCCCGCCGTCCCGGAACCACGGATGGTCCGGCGCGGCCTCGGCATGGCGGACGATCTCCGGCGCGAACGCCGGGTTGTAGATCGTCACGGGCCCCGCGTCCGGCGGCGCATCGACAAGCGCGGCGATGTTCTCCGCCACGCCGCGCGACACCGCCACGAGGCGCGCGGCCCCCGGGAACAGCAGCCGGCGGCGCCGGGTCGATTTCGCGCCCGGCTCGCCCGCGCCGCGCAGGATCGGGACGATGGGCGGGGGAGAGGACACGAGGCGCGCGGCGAAGAAGGCCGCATATTCCGCCGACGCCAGGTTGGCGAAGACGATGTCCGGCCGTTCGCGCTCGAAATAGCGGGCAAGGCGCAGCGCATGGCCCAGCGAGGCCGGGCGCATCAGCACCCGGGCGGCGGCCCCGAATTCGCGCACGAGGCCGGCCGCGAGGCGCGCCAGGCGCAAAGGCGAGGCCGACCGGGGCCGCCAGAGCGTTCCCGGCGGGACGTCGCTGCGGGCGCGCCGCATCCAGGCGAAGCGCCCGCACAGCACGACCGGCCGCGCCGTCCGGGGCAGCTCCCCGGGGTAAACGAAGGTCGGCGAGAAGACCACGATATCCACGTCGTGCCCCCGTTCCGCCAGCCCGCCGGCGGTCCTGAACACGCTCCGCTCCGCCCCGCCGCCCTTGAGCTTCTGGATGAGCATCGTGATGTGGGCCATGAAGAGCGCACCGTCATGTATGTATTCGCAACCGGCTTGCCGGCCGGTTTATCGCTCCGGCCGTTCGCGGGCAACGGCTGCGGCGGGGGCGCGCCGGTCGGTCAGCGAGGCGAACAATGCCTCATAGGCCGCGGCCGCGCGGTCGGCGGAGAAGTCGTCGGCCCGGCGTCGGAGCGCGTCCGCCGGAACGGCCTTTCCTTTCAGGGTGTCGACCATTGCCGCAGCGAGCGCCGGCGCATCGCCGACCGGAGTGAGCCGGCCCCATCGGCCGCCTTCGAGAATCTCCGCCGGGCCGTAAGGCGCATCGGTGCTCACCACCGGCGTTCCGCAAGCCATCGCCTCTATGAGCACGTTCGGCAATCCTTCATAGCGCGAGGAGAGTGCGAACAGCCCGGCCCGCCGCATGTAGCGGAACGGGTTCTCGTCGAAGCCCAGGAACGCCACGTCCTTCTCCACCGCGAAGCTCGCGGCCAGCGCCGTGGTCTCCGCCCTGTATCCGTCGGAGAGGTTGCCCAGGATGGCGAGGCGGGCGGGCAGCTCGTCGCGGACATGGCGGAACGCGGCGACAA
The DNA here is from genome assembly GCA_022827685.1 of Alphaproteobacteria bacterium. Taxonomy (GTDB): domain Bacteria; phylum Pseudomonadota; class Alphaproteobacteria; order Bin95; family Bin95; genus Bin95. Next base: position 7,206 of record JAJEIH010000123.1, on the reverse strand, counting down.
GCGTTGCCGGGTCCTTTTGCGGCCCTTCCTTCAACGCCGTCAGGATGACCGGGGGCGCGGAGTCCGCGAACCAGGGATGGGCCGCCTCCTCTTCGGCGAGGCGCCGGATATCCGCGAGCGGCTTCGGGTTGTAGATTGCATGCACGCTTCGTTCATCCAGGCCGAGCGTTTCGACGGCGTCCGCGGCGACGCCCTTCGATACGGCGACCACCGCATCCGCCACCGGGGTCAGGACCCGGGCGGCGGACTTCCTCCTTTCGCCGTAGCTTGTCCCGACATTGTTGCGGAGCGAAACGACCAGCGGAACGGAATGCCCCGCCAGCGTCACCCCGAGCGCGGATGCGTCGTTCGCGAACGGAAGCGCGGACAGCAGGAGTCGGGGCCTCGCCTCGCGGAGATAGCGGGCGACACCGTGAGCCGCCCGGGCATGGGACAGCCTGACTTCGATTTCGGGGAACCGCCGCCGCAGAAGCCGCCACGCTCTCAGCGTCCCGAGCGGTCCCGAGGCCAGCATCCGCGCGTCGATGCCGCGTTCGCGGCAATGCTCGGCGAGCGCCCTGTCGGGCCTCCCCAGGCGCTGGTGATACAGCCGGATTCCGTCCGGGATCGTCGTCTTGTAGCGTCCTTTCAAGCGCATCAGCACGAGGTCGATCCGGTGCCCCCGCCCGATGAGGGACGCCGCCAGGGTCAGCATCGCCCGCTCCGCTCCGCCCCCGTCGAGGTTCGGCAGAACCACGCCGACATGCGAACCGGACGATCCGCATTCTACCGTCATCCGCGAGCCTCCTTGCATAACCGCTGCGCTCTGGTCGGGTGGCCGCCGGGAGGCCGGCAGGACCGGACGCCGCCCGGCGTTCGCAGAAGCGTCCGACCGCTTGAATTCGCAAACGGTCGACTCTAGCATCCGCCGCGCCGCCTGCCCCGGCAACAGGACCCTCTGGCGCCACACTCGCGAGCGGAACGGCTCCGGGTCCCCCGAGCCGGGCGGCTCGTTTGTTCTCTCGCAGGACGTAAGCTGTGGTGACCGTCAGGCCGTCGCCGGCTGCCGGGAGTGTGGATGGAGCCTTACACCGTCGCCCTGACGAGCTGCGGGCGCTTCGATCTTCTGGAGCGGACGCTCGGCTCGCTGTTGCCGCGCCTGGAGGGCCCGGTCGCGAAACTTGTGGTCACTGAGGACAGCGGCGATCCGGCCGTCCACGACGTGATCCGCCGCTTCTCGGGCAACGGGCTGAAATTCGAAGTGCTCGTCAACGAACGGCGGATCGGGCTCATCCGAAGCATCGACAGGCTCTATTCCCGTGTCGAGACCGAATGGGTCTTCCATTGCGAGGACGACTGGGAGTTCTTCTCCGACGGATTCATCGGGTCCTCCTTCGCCGTCCTGAAGGAATCCGACCGCTACTCGATGGTCGGGCTCAGGAGTCCCTCCGAACTCCCTCCCGGTTACATCGGACCGCGGCTCGCCACACGCTCCGGCGCCGCATATCACATTGCCGATCCCGCTGTGGCCCGGGCGTTTGCGGGCCTGTCCTTCAACCCCGGATTGCGGCGCATGCGGGACTACAGGATCGTCGGACCCTATTCGGGTTTCCGGGCCCTGGCGCGGGAGTCCCGGGTGGCGCGATGCTATCTGGAGCTCGGCTACCGGATGGCCTATCTCGCGGAACCGGCGGTTCGGCATATCGGGGACGGACACCACGTGCCCGACGTCGCCAGACCGCGCGCCTTTCCCGACAAGTTCGTCCGCTCGATAAGAAAGCGGAGCGATCGTCTGCGCTGGAAGCTCCACCCGCGTTCCGACCCCATGGTCAGCTCCCGTCGGCGCATGGAGGAGGCGAGGCGGAACGGAGCGATTTCGAACCCGGACGCCGACGGCGGCGGTTCCGTCCGGGACGGATAGGCGGCGGCCTTCATCGGGTCTCCCGGTCGATTCGGACGACCGTCCCGTTCGACACGGTCGGCTCGCCGCCGGCCCGCTAGCGCGGCGGGGGCAGCCGGCGGACGATGTCGTCGATCCTGCCGCCCAGCCGGTCTTCCAGCGCCCGGCGCTCCGCGCCGGCCTGCGCCAGGCCGGCCTCCAGCTTCGCCTGGCCCCGCCTCAACTCCGCCTGGCTCTCCTCGACGGCCTTGAGGCGGGTTTCCACCACGCCGAGCCGCGCGTTCATCTCGTGGATGGAGAGCGCGATCCAGCCGAGCAGCCCCAGAAGCGCGGCGGCGGCGCCAACGCCGCCACTACGCACTGTTCGCCGCGTTCCGCGCGGCGGCGAGCAGCGGGGCCAGCCACTCCCTCTGCGCCAGCGGCCGCCGGGCGGCGGCTTCCGCCAGCGCCGCCGCGTCGTCGGCGCGGACGCCGGCGCGTTCGAGCGCGTTGCGTATCCGTTCGGTCGAGCCGTTGGCCATGGGGCGCATTATGGCGCGGCCGGCGGGCGGCGGCTAGCCCGCCGGCGCTCACCGCGTCCCCTCTCCCCCGTTCCGGTCCCGCCAGCGCCTGTGGAACCACAGCCAGTCTTCCGGCGCGCGCCGGATGTCGGCCTCCAGCCGGGCGGCGTAGCGGTCCACGATTCCGGCGTTGTCCTCTTCATAGGGCGGTTCGCAGAGCGTCTCGACCCGGCAGAGATAGCGGCCGCGCCCCGTGCGCCGGCAGGACAGGTAATAGACCGGCCAGCCGAGCGCGCGGCCGATGCGGTCCGGCCCGGTGAAGAAGGCCGTCGGCCGCCCGCAGAACTCGACCTCGCGGCGTTCGGCGGACCCCGGCCGCTGGTCGGCGACCAGGACGAGCACCCCGCCCTCCCGCCGGCAGCGGAGCATTTCGCGCCGCGCCTTGCGGAGCGGCACCAGCACCCCGTCGAAGCGCGCGCCGATGGCGTTCAGCATGCGGTGCAGGGCGGCGCCGTGCGGCTCCTTGTAAACCACGAAGACCGGCGCGGGCACGGCGTCCGCCAGCGCGCTGACGGCCCAGAGCATGTTGCCGTGATGCGCCGCCAGCACCAGCGCGCCGCCGCCCGCCAGCGCCTCCGCGCCTTCCAGGCGGACGCGGGCGCCGAGCTCCGCCTTGCGCATCGACATCAGCCGGATCGATTCCATCGCGACGTCGGCGGCCGCGGCGTAGAACCGCCGCGTCAGCCCCCGCAGCGCCGCGCCGGGAAAGACGGCGGCGAGGTTGCGTTCCGCCACGCGGCGCCGGCCCGGCGCGGCCGCGCGGGCCAGCGGGACCAGCAGGCGTCCGGCCGGGTAGAGAATGGCGAGCGGCAGGCGGCTGGCGATGCGCAAGGCGGCGAACAAAGCGGCTGTATCCCGTCCTTTCCGGCCGTCCGGGCGCGGGCCGACAGGATAGGCCCCGGAGCCGCCCGCGCAAGGGCAGGGGCCTCTGTCCTCCGCCGCCTGCGGACGGCCCCTCCCGGCTTCCCCCGCAAGCGGGAGAGGAGAAAGATTGGGGCGGCGGGCGTTCCCTGTTCACTCTCCCCTCCCGCTTGCGGGAGGGGCGGGGGAGGGTTCTCTCCGCGTGACGGGCCTTTGCCGGGCCGCGCGGCCGCTGGCCCCCTCCCGGCCTCCCCCGCAAGCGGGGGAGGAGAGAGATTAGGCTTCCGGGGAGGCCCTGGCGGGTCTCAGAATTGGCGCACGAAGGAGAGTTCGGCGCGGTTGCGGTCGTAGTCGAGGGCCTGGGCGTTGGTCTCGCGCTCCTCGCGGACGAAGGAGAGGCGCGGGCTGAAGCCGGCCAGGGTGACGGCGCGGTTGTGGACCGAGGCGGAGAGCGTGCGCGTCTCGTCCTCGCGGGGCTCGCGGTCGATGGTGCTGTGGGCGTAGCCGCGCCCCTGGTATTCGGCGCGCTGCAGCGAGGCGCGCAGGCCGACGGTGAAGCCGAGCGGCAGCGCGACGGTTGCGCCCAGGCTCGCCTGCGGGCCGCGGTTGCGCCAGTGTTCGGAGTTGGCGCGGGTCCAGCTGTATCCGGCATGGCCGCCGACGCGCAGGATCGGCAGCGCGGCCCAGCTTGCGCCCAGCGAGACATCGCCCACCGGGCCGTCGAGCCAGTCGCAGTCGCGGCAGTTGCGCCTTGCGGCGCTGGCGCGGGCGAACAGGGCGAGGCGCGGCGTCAGCCGGTGCTCGCCTTCCAGCCGCAGGCCGAAGCGGTCGGTCTCCGGCGCGCCGGCGGTCCACTGCCGGTCCACGGTCGCCAGCAGGCTCGCCTCGGTGCGGGCGTCGATCAGCCGGCGCGGGCCGAGATGGGCCGAGAGCGAATGGCGGTCGAAATCCCCGCCCTTGTATTCCCGGATGCTGGCATTCGCCCCGGAGCGCAGCCGGAGATTCTGTGATAGCGGATGCTGGTATTCGCCGCCGCCCCAGACCGAGACGCCGAGGCCGGACTTCGGCGCGATGTCGCCCTGGCGGGTGAAGGGCAGGCGGCCGAAGAAGGTGTCGAGATAAATCGTGCGCTCGCCCGAGGCGGCGTTGAGGTTGCTGTCGGGGGCAAGCGCCGCCCGGAAGTTGTCGATCATGCCGCCGAGCGTCGAAGCGGTGCCCGCGAAGGTTGCCGTAAGTTCGACATCGGCCATGAACCGCCCGGACTGGATGTCCGTTACCGCACCCTGCGAGTCGAGCGTCTTGTGGACGGACCGGCCTACCGCCATGCCGTTATAGATGGCCGAGGACGCCCTCAGGCTGGCTTCGGTAGCTGCCGGATCGGCGCCGGCCCAAACCCCATCACCCGTAAAGGTGGTGTCGCTAAGCGCCGCATAGGTCAAGACGGTGACCTGGCCCTCGTTGGCGGCAGTGCCTGAGCCGTCGTCAACCACCAGCCAATGGCCGTAGTTCACATACAGCTCCGCCGTGTAGTCCGTCGCTTCGCCAACCTTCTCGTAGTAGACCATCGGCGAAGTCGGGGAGAAGTACCAGCTACCGACCAGCTTTCCTTCGTCGGCAGTACCGGCGGCGCCCACCTTGCAATCGTCGCCCAGGCAATAGACCGTTCCGGGAATGCCCATATAGTCTCCCGCAGCGCCTGCAGCGGTGGGAAGGTTGGCCGCATCGAAGCTGTCGATGGAATCGGCGGCAACCATCCCGGCGATCGACGCAACCGGGACCTCGGCGTTGCTAGCGCCAAGCCGCTTCTTCATGACGTTGGCTTCGCCGACGATCATCTCCCAAGTCTTGCCCATGTGATTGTCGGTCGCCAGCTTGTTCGCTTTGGCGACCGGGTTTTCGCTACCGCTCGTGGTGTCACGAGTACCGGCGGGGGCTGCAGTGGGGATGGCAGTGCCAGGGGTCACCCGAAGGCCGGTGCCGTCGGTGCTGGACGTAGGCCCGAGCGCCATGGCGACAGCCATCGCGACTTTCTTGGCGACACTCTCGGGTGTCCCCATCGGGTCCGCATCCTCGCCGCCGGTGACCATGTTGACATGGCCCGCCAGAGCGTCGCCGTTGAGGACCATCTCGGCCGCCTCGATCTCATCTTCGGCATTCGAGATCGCGTTGTCGAGCGCCTCGATTACGTCCGCGTCCTCGGTCTCGGCCTTCGCCGCTTCGGCCTCCATCTTGTCCTCTTTGGCGTCTTCGATGGCGGCCATCAGATCTGCCTTGGCCTTCAGCACCATCGCGGCATTCTTCATCGCCGCCATGGAATCGCCGTCGGAAGTCTCCGTCCCGATCATGGCCGAGTATTTCATCGCCATCATCAGGGCCGAGCCATCCTCGGTGGCTGCCGCGGCCAACGTCATCAACGCATCGACGCTGCCGTTCAGGTCGGTGGCGTAGGACAGCGCGGTCTTCGGCTCCGTCGAGCCCGACCCGCCGCCGCCAGAGGTCGAAGACGAACTTCCACCTCCGCCGCAGCCTGCAAGCGCCAGGGCCGCAGCGGCTGCGGCCGCCAGTGCCCAATGTTTCATGGTTCTCATCGAACCCTTCTCCTTTCAGCCCGAACCGGGTCGGCCGGGCAAAGTTGTTCCTGCGTGGTGTCGCTTGCCGCGCGGATCAGAAGCCGATGGCGAGGCCCATGACGAAGCCGGTGCCTTCGAAGTCCACCATGACGGGATCGTCGGCGGTGCCCTTGTTCACCTGCGTGGCCTCGCTTTCGGAGGCGAACAGGGAACTCTTCACCACGACGCCCGGCGCCACGGTGTAGCCGGCGGACAGCATGCCGATGCTGGTGTCCTTGCCGGCCTGGCTGTTCATGCCGTAATTGCCGCTGACGGACAGCGGGCCGTCCGAGTACATGAGCCCGGCCACCGTCAATTCGCGGTCGGAGCCGTCATCCTCGAGATAGGCCAGACCAGCGGTGAGGCCGCCCATCGAAACCCGCGCGCCGAAGTTCGTGGCGTCGTTGTCGGTGCCCTTGTTGATGTGCCCGAGCGACAGCATGACGGTCCCGCCGGCGAAGTCGTGCGAGGTGTTCGCCGCGATCGACCAGGTGTCGCCGTCATTGGTGGCGACGTCGCCGTCCGACTGGTGGCCGTAGTTCTCATTGGCGCCGGGGCCGTAGGACACGCCGAACTGGAAGCCCTGCATGCGCGGCGTCATGTAGATGACGCGCTTGTTGTCCGCCTGCCAGTTGGCCGTGTAGTAGGCCTGGTTCTCGGGGAAGAACATGCGCACTTCGCCGAGGTCCATGCCGGCGTTCTTCACGCCGGTATGCATCGACGACTGCACGGAATCGTCGGCGCCGATGGTCAGCCTGCCGAACTCGCCCGAAACCCAGGCGAAGGACTCGTCGATGACGCTGCCCTTGCTCTTGTAGCCGGTCTCGGCTCCGTCGGCCTGGACGCCGGTGTTGTTGCCCTCGAACTCGATCCTGACGCCGAAGGTGAGGCCGCTGTCGGATTTCAGGCTGCCCTTGACGTGGACCTCGGAGTTGCTGCGGATGTCCGCCACGCCTTCGCGCTGCGTCTCCACCGCATTGCCGTCCGCGTCCTTCTTGCCCTCTTTGTAGCCGCCTTCCTCGATGGAGGTGAAGCCGACCCACTGCACCATGTAGCCGCTGATGCCGACACTCACCATGTCCGCTGCCGAAGCCGGCGCTGCGGCCATGATTCCGCCGCATGCGAGAGCGCCGGCGGCCGCGGTCGTCATGAGGAAATTTCTCATAATGAATAGGCTCTTATCGGTCGTGCGGAGCATGACCGATAAGATCATTGAGTTGAGCCGCGCGGCACGGCGGTGATGCCGGCTATGGGGAAAGTAACCGCTCGGCGGGATCCGATTACGCCGTCGAGAGGC
>JAJEIH010000038.1 GCA_022827685.1 Alphaproteobacteria bacterium | reverse complement strand
ACCCGGAGGCGTCCGGAAAATGATCGTCTGACCCCCCTCCAACGCCCAAAAACTGAAATGTAGTGCCCCACGCAAAAATATTGCTTCTTAACACGCTGATAATAAACGAACTTTAATAAAGTCTGTTAAACTTGGGCTAGGGCGCTTTCGCTTGAGAGCCCTGAAACGCCGCGACCCGCCGGATTGTCGAGCCGTTGCCTCTGTCCAATGGAAAGGTGCGGTTTGCTGGACACAAGGCCTGGACTGAACCAAATTCGGTGTCAGGGGTAACTTACGGTGACGCTAGTATAGCCGGAGGCATGCGATGCGGGACGCCACGCTGCTGCGGGTAACTGAATCGGGAAGCGTTGAGTGGCCTTGGGCCGCAACGACCGGCCTTGCCATCGTTACAGGCGCGGCCGGCGGCGGCGGCGGCGGCGGCGGTGCTCTTTGTCTGGAAGGTCTGAATATCTTTGGCGGCGGCGGCGGCGGCGGCGGTGGTGGTGGTGGCGACACAACCTTGAGAGTTGGCGGGCGGACCCATCGAGCGGCCGGAGGCAGCGGCGGAGATGGCGGCGGCGGCGGCGGTCTCGATGAGGGGCGGCCCGTGAGCGGGAAGAACGGCAAGGGTTGCCATTACGGTCCGGGTGGCGACGGAGGGCGAGGGGCGGTCGCGCCGCCGGCCGAAAACCGGCTGGTGTCGAACGGCGGCAGCGGCGGTAAGGGATTTCCGGGAGAAACCTTGATCGTCGAACTCCAAGACCTGTCCAAAGGCGACCGATTCGAAATTGAGATCGGCCTGGGCGGCGACGGCGGCGGCGGCGGTGAAGGTTATGACGAAGGAGATGCGGGAGCTGTGGGCGCTGGCGGCTTCGTGCTTTTCGTCCCTCTGCATGTCGAACAGGAAACCGGACAATGTTGAACGCGACTGCGAAAGCCGGAGAGGCGGGCAGTCTCGCCAATCTTCCCGGAGCGATCCTTGAAAAGCTCAAAGTTAGCGGAAACGGGCACCTTCGAATCGATCGGGAGGGCCACTCGCAGTTTATGAGATGGGTCCAGGGGGTCCATCCCGAGACCGTGGTCCCCGCTGCCGATAGGCGGCTTCGCGGTCTGATCGCCCCGTTAGCGGGCGAAGGAACATTCCAACACGCGCAGGGCAATCCGGGCGAGACGGCCGGGAGGCCGACCGGCCCTGTCCAATTCGTCCGGAAATTGATGGAAGCATGGCGGCTCGACAGGCCGGATGCCGTTCGGCTTCTCGGGTTCGACCCGGAGGACTTCGAATATGTCGCGGCTGTTCTGGACGGCCGGCGGCAACTTCGCGGACGGGACACCCGGGACAGAATTGCTCACCTGTTCTGTATTCGCAGAACCTTATGGTCGCTATTCCGCGATCCGGACACGGAAAACGGCTGGTTGCGCGAGCGGCACTCCATGCTGAACAGCGCGTCGCCCCTGTCCCTGATGCTCGGCGGGTCCATGGAGGACCTCTTGCTGGTGCGGGACTATGTCGAGTCCGCCGCCGGAGTCCGGTAGTGCTCGGTGATATTCCGGGCGAAAGAAACCGGCGCATCGTATTTCGCTTGTCGAGAGTATCGGCGCAAGACGGGCAATTCCTTGCCGAGTTGAACCTGGACGCTGAAGCCCGCGAGGAATTGCTGGACCTGCTGTCCGGGAGAGTTCCCCTGAACCCGATTGACGAGCTTCTCGACGGTCCGTTTCGTCCGAGAGCGAAATTGCGTCGCAGAACGCGGTTTTCGGACGGTTCGTTTCCGGTGTTTTACAGCGCGCTGGCGGCAGAGACCGCGAACGCGGAAATGGCCTACTGGTTCCGGAAGGCCTATGCCGGGGAGCCGCCGGGCAAACGCACAGCGTATTACCAGGGCTTCCGCTGCACATTCGAGGGCCTTGAGAAGGACCTGCGGCCCAAAGCCCCGGACTGGCCGGACCTGGTGCATGACAGCGATTATTCGTTCTGCAACCGGCTTGGCGCGGAAGCAAGGGAACGGGGCGTGGACGGGCTGGTCGTTCCATCCGCCCGGCATGAGGGAGCGAATATGCCGGTATTCGCGCGACGGGCGTTGAGCGGCCCGGAACTGGACGGAACCGTCGCCATTACATACAATCCCGAAACAGGCGAGACATCCGTCGACAAGCTCCCGCGGGGATGACGGAAGGAGACGGTGGGGATAAGGCGCGCGCGTCGTCCCCTCACCGCCGGCCGAACAGGCGCTCTATGTCCGCGAGCTTGAGTTCGATATAGGTCGGGCGGCCGTGATTGCACTGGCCGGACCGCGGCGTGGCCTCCATTTCGCGCAGGAGCGCGTCCATCTCCTGCGCGCCGAGGCGGCGGCCGGCGCGCACCGAGCCGTGGCAGGCCATGGTCGCCGCCACATCCTCCAGCCGTTCCCTGAGCGCCAGCGCCAGCCCGTGCTCGGCGAGGTCGTCGGCAAGGTCGCGCACCAGCCCCTTCGCATCCGCCTCGCCCAGCGCCGCCGGCGTCTCGCGGACAAGCACCGCCTGCGGGCCGAAGCGCTCCAGCACGAGGCCGAGCTCGGCGAGTTCCCCGGCCTTGGCCGCGAGGCGCTCGGCGCCGGCTTCGTCCAGCTCCACCACCTCCGGCAGCAGCAGCGCCTGGCGCGGCGGCCGGCCCTCGGCGAGCGCCCGGCGCATGCGCTCCAGCACGAGCCGTTCATGCGCGGCATGCTGGTCCACCAGCACGATGCCGTCGCCCGTTTGCGCCACGATGTAGGTGTCGTGGAGCTGCGCGCGCGCCGCCCCCAGCGGCAGGCCGGCGGCTTCGGGCGCCTCCGGGGCGGGCGGCGGGGCCGATGGCGGCAGGGCGGGATCGAGCGGCGCCTGCCATTCGCTCGCCCGCTCGGCGAGCTCCAGCGGCGGCGCGGACGTTCCGCCCGCCCGGAAGCGCCCGGCCAGCGATGCAGCGGCGCCAACGCCGCCCATATGAAACCCGGCAGGCGCGGCGGCGCGGTGGCCCTCTTCCGCGAGCGCGCGGCGAAGCGCGGAGACGATGAGCGAGCGCACCCGGCCCGCATCGCGGAACCGGATCTCGGTCTTTGCCGGATGCACATTCACGTCCACGCGGTCGGGCGGCACATCCAGGAACAGCGCCAGCACCGGGAAGCGTCCGCGCGGCACCAGCTCCTCATAGCCCGCGCGGACCGCGCCCTGGAGCAGGCGGTCGCGCACCGGGCGGCCATTGACGAAGAGGTATTGCGCCTGCGCCGTGCCGCGATGCCAGGTCGGCAGGCCGGCATGGCCCGTTAGGCGCAGCCCGTCCGCTTCCAGCGCGACCGGCACGGAGTTGTCGGCAAACTCCGCCCCCAGCACATCCGCGAGCCGGGCGAGCGGGTCGGCGGCCGCGGCCGACGCCCAGGCGCGCCGCCCGTCATGCTCCAGCGAAAAGCCGACCGCCGGGCGCGCCATGGCGAGGCGCTTCAGCATGTCGGCGGCGGCGAGATATTCCGCGCGCGCCGATTTCAGGAATTTGAGGCGCGCGGGCACGGCGCGGAAGAGCCCGGCGGCCTCGACCCGCGTGCCGCGCGCGCGGGCCGCCGGCTCGAGCGCGCCGATGCTGCCGTTGTCGACCGCGATGCGCCAGGCCTCGGCCGCGCCGTCGGCCCGGCTGGTTATGGCGAGGCGCGAGACGGCGCCGATGGAGGGCAGCGCCTCGCCGCGAAAGCCGAGCGTGCGGATATCCACAAGGTCGTCATCAGCGAGCTTGGAGGTGGCGTGGCGCTCGAGCGCGAGCGCGAGCTCGTCCCGCGCGATGCCGGCGCCGTCGTCATCCACGGAAATCGAGGCCGCGCCCCCCTGGCGGAGCGCGCAGTCGATCCGCCCGGCGCCCGCGTCGATCGCGTTCTCGACCAGCTCCTTGAGCGCGGAGGCCGGGCGTTCCACCACCTCTCCCGCCGCGATGCGGTTCACCACCGCCTCCGGCAGGCGGCGCAGCATCAGCGCCCGCCCATCGCCGCGAGATAGTCCCGCGCCAGCGCCTTGCCGCGCTCCACCGCCGGCTGGTCGAAGGGATCGACGCCGAGCACATGCGCGGCGAGGACCGTCTCCAGCATGAAGTGCATCATCAGCGCGCCGAGCGCCGTCTCGTCGATGCGCTCCAGATGCAGCTGCCTGACCGGCCGGCCCCGCTCCGCCAAGGCCTCGACAGTGGCCCGCGCCTCCGCATCCAGCAGGTCGCCCATGCTGCGCCCGGCGAGCCATGCGAGGCGCCCGTCCTCCACCAGCGCCGGCGGCACGATGCGGCCGCGCCCGGCGGTCTCGGCCGTGACCACCGTGAAGAGCTTGTCGTCCGGCCCGTCGAGCCAGAGCTGCAACTGGCTGTGCTGGTCCACCGCGCCGAGCGCGGGCGCGGGCAGCGTGCCCTTGCCGTCCTTGCCGAGGCTCTCCGCCCAGAGCTGGCGGAACCACATGGCGAAGGGCAGCAGCCGGTCCGCATAAGCGGCGAGCACGGCGCTGCGTCCGGCTCCCTGCCCGCATGCGGCATTGAGCGCCGCGCCGAGCGCCGGGTCGCTGGCGGCGGGCCGGGCGGCGTTCAGGCTCCGGTGCAGGACCAGGTGCGCGCCCTCGCGCAGCGCGGCCGGGTCGAGGCCGGCGATGACGGCCGGCAACAGGCCCACGGGCGTCAGCGCCGCATAGCGCCCGCCTATGCCGGGGTCGTGGTCGATGACGAAGAATCCCCAGGACTCGGCGAGGCGCCGGAGCGGGCTGGCGCCGGGCTCGACGATAACCGTCACATGCGGCGCGGCATTCTCGCGGCCGACGGCGTCCGCCAGCGCCTCGAGGCAGATCAGGCATTGCAGCAGCGTCTCGGCCGTGCCGCCCGACTTGGAGATGACGAGAAAGTCCGTGCGCGCGAGGTCGAGCGAGCGGAACAGGTGGTCGAAGGTGTGGGGGTCGATATTGTCGAGGAAGTGCAGCCGGGGCGAGTCGCCGCTCGGCCCGAAACCGGAATCGGCGAGCGCATAGAGCGCCTGCCCGCCGAGGCTGGACCCGCCCGTGCCGAGCACCACGACATCGTCGGCATGTTCGCGGTGATGTTCGGCCCGCGCCTCGATCATGGCGAGGTCGCCCTGCGTTTCGGCCACGCGGAGCAGCGGCAGGCTGCCGTCGTCATGGGCGCGCCTGAGCGCCGCCAGCCCCCCGCCCGCCGCCGCGAGCGCGTCCTCGAAAGCCGCGCTCGCGGTAATCGCGGCTGAGCGCGACAGGTCCTGGCGGTAGGGAAGGTCGCCCAGCACCGTCCGCGCCCCTCAGGCTAGCGGCGCTGGATTGTCGGCGTTTCGCCCTCGGTCGGCGGCTTGCCGAGCGCGGCGTTCTCGCGGAGCCGCTTGCTCTCCGCCTCGGCATCCACGACGCTCGCATGGCTCTTGCGGTCTTCCCAGAAGATCAGGTCATCGAGCAGCCGGCGGTTCTTTTCGGCGATCTCGGCGGTTTCCTCATCGATGCGCCGGCGGAAACTGCTGTCGACCTGGGCGCCGCCCACCTTCGAGAGCAGCGCCGATTCGCCTGCGGACCGCGCCGCCGCGCCGCCCGCCTCACCGCCCGTCAGCGTCTGCCTCGCGCTGTCGCGCGGCGCGACCTGCTGCGGGCGCACCGCGCCGGGATCGGGCGGACGAAGGCGGTAGTCCGGCGGCAGGGTCAGCGGCGCATGGCTCAGGACCTGGAATTCGTCCGGCCCCTCGCGTTCGAGGCCAAGGGTCCGGGCCACGTCGCATGCGCCGAGCGCGAATGCGGCGCCCGCAAGCAGTGCTATCGTCCGGATCGTCATGCGCTTCATCCCTTCCCGCCGCCGGTTTCTCCGGCCCGCCGGCCGCGCCCGAACAGGGTTTCGAACAACAGCATGGCGACGCCGACGGTGATCGCGGAATCGGCCAGATTGAAGGCATACCAGTGCCAGCCGCCGATATGGAAGTCAAGGAAGTCCACCACCGCGCCGCGCGTGAGCCGGTCGAGGATATTGCCGGCCGCCCCGCCGGCCACGGCGCCGAGCGCAAGCGCCTCGAACCGCCGCCCGGAGCGCAGCATCCACACGACCAGAACGACCGCCACCGCCGCGCCGATCGCCGCCAGCACGAGCGGGCCGGCCGCGCCGAACATGCCGAAGCTCACCCCCCGGTTCCAGACCAGCACGATGTTGAAGAACGGCAGGACCTCGACCGGCAGACCGGCATGAGCCGCCAGCACCCAGAGCTTGGTCGCCTGGTCCGCGGCGAAGACGGCGACGGCCGCGGCCAGCCCGTATAGCCAGGGCGCGCGCAGGGCGTCAGGCGGCCGCTTTCGGCGGCAGCGCCCGGAGCGCATCGGCGCAGCGCCCGCAGATATCCGCGCCCGCCTGGCCCACATCCGGCAGCCGGCGCCAGCAGCGGGCGCAGCGTTCGTGCTCCGAGGCGAGGGGCAGGACCGCCACGCCCTCCACATCCTCCAGCCGGAAGGCGTCGGCCGGCGGGTCTCCCTCGCCGAAGGCGATCGACGAGACGATGGCGATCTCCGCGAGGTCTAGTCCGTCCAGCGCCGCCCGGCGCTCCGGAGCGAGCCAGACCACGGGCGCGGCTTCCAGGCCGGAGCGCATGCGCTTGGCGGCGCGCTCGCGTTCGATGGCGCCCGTCAGGACCCGCCGCACGGCGCGCACCGCCGCCCAGCGCGCCGCCAGCGCCTCGTCCCGCCAGCCCTCCGGCACGCCGGGGAATTGGCGCAGATGCACGGACTCGCCCCCGGTGTCGCCGTGGCGCGCCAGCCAGGCTTCCTCGGCGGTGAAGCAGAGGATGGGCGCGGTCCAGGCGGTCAGGCAGTCGAACAGCAGGTCGAGCACGGTCCGGGCCGACCGGCGCGCGAGACTCGACGCCGGGTCGCAATAGAGCACGTCCTTGCGGATATCGAGATAGAAGGCCGACAGGTCCACGGCGCAGAAATTGTGGAGCGCCGTCCACATGGCGTGGAAGTCGTAGTCCTCGATGGCGCGGCGCACCAGCCGGTCCAGCTCCCACAGCCGGTGCAGCACCCAGCGTTCCAGCTCCGGCATGTCGGCGGGCGCGACGCGCTCGGCCGCCTCGAAGCCCGAGAGATTGCCGAGCAGGTAGCGCAGCGTGTTGCGGATGCGCCGGTAAAGCTCTGCCTGGTGCTTCAGGATGTTCTCGCCGATGCGCAGATCGTCCGAATAGTCGGCCGAGACCGTCCAGATGCGCAGGATGTCGGCGCCGTAGCGGTCAATGACTTCCTGCGGGGCGGTCACATTGCCGAGCGATTTCGACATTTTGCGCCCGTCCTCGTCGAGTACGAAGCCATGCGTCAGCACGGCGTCGAAGGGCGCGCGGCCGCGCGTGCCGGCGGCCTCCAGCAGCGAGGAGTGGAACCAGCCCCGGTGCTGGTCGGAACCTTCCAGATAGAGCGAGGCGGGCCAGCGCTGGGTCTCGTTGCCCTCCAGAACGAAGGCGTGGGTCGAGCCCGAATCGAACCAGACCTCCACGATGTCCTGCACCTGGTCCCAGTCCTCCGGGTCGCGGTCCGGGCCGAGGAAATGCGAGGCCGGCAGCTCGAACCAGGCGTCCCCGCCGCGCTCGCGGAAGGCGGCGAGCACACGCTCGTTGACCGCTTCGTCGCGCAGGACCTCCCCGGTCTCCCTGTGGGTGAACACCGGGATCGGCACGCCCCAGGCCCGCTGGCGGGAAACGCACCAGTCCGGCCGGCCCTCGATCATGGAGCCGAGGCGCCGGCGGCCGCTCTCCGGCACGAAGCGGGTCTCGGCGACGGCCCTTAGCGCCTTGTCGCGCAGGTCGTTCGTCTCCATGGAGATGAACCACTGCACCGTCGCGCGGAAGATGAGCGGCGCGTGCGAGCGCCAGGAATGCGGATAGCTGTGCTGCAGCTTGCCCTTGCCGAGCAGCGCGCCCGCCCCTTCCAGCGCGGCGATGACGGCCTCGTCCGCGCCGCCCGGCTTGCCGTCTGCCGTCAGCACGCGCTCGCCCGCGAAATGCGGCACATGGCTGCGATAGACGCTGTCGCCGTCCAGATAGTCGGTGACTTCGAGCCCGTTGGCCGTACCGAGGTTGAAGTCGTCCGCGCCGTGGCCGGGCGCGATATGCACCACGCCCGTGCCCTGGTCCATGGTGACGAAATCGGCGGCCATCACCGGCGATTCCGTGCCGTAGCCGAGCGATGCCAGCGGATGCGCGGCGACCGCGCCCACAAGCTCCGCCCCCCTGCACCGCCCGAGCACCTCATGGTCCTCGTAGCCGCAGTCCGCGAGGAAGGCGGCGAGCCTTTCCTCGGCGACGATCAGCGCATCCTCGCGGTCCGGCACCGCGACGCGCACATAGTCCGCCCCGGCGGCGACCGCGAGGCCGCGATTGCCGGGAATGGTCCAGGGCGTGGTCGTCCAGATGACGAGCGCGGCCGGGGCCTCCGTGCCGCGCAGCACCGGCATGGCGACATGGATCCAGGGCGAGACATGGTCGTGATACTCGACCTCGGCGTCGGCAAGCGCGGTCTTCTCCGCGACCGACCAGAGCACCGGCTTCATGCCCCGGTAGAGGCCGCCATTCATGACATAGCGGCAGATTTCGCCGGCGATCGCCGCCTCCGCCCCGTTGGACATGGTGGTGTAGTAGTTGTCCCAGTCGCCGATCACGCCGAGGCGCTTGAACTCCTCGCGCTGGGTGTCGATCCAGAGTGCGGCGAACTCCCGGCATTCCCGGCGGAACTCCAGGATCGGCACCGCGTCCTTGTCCCGGCCGCCGGCGCGATAGTCCTCCTCGACCTTCCATTCGATCGGCAGGCCGTGGCAGTCCCAGCCGGGGATGTAATGGGCGTCCATGCCGGTCATCTGCCGGCTGCGGTTGATGACGTCCTTCAGGATCTTGTTGAGCGCGTGGCCGATATGCAGGTGGCCGTTCGCATAGGGCGGGCCGTCATGCAGGATGAACTTCTCGCGCCCCTTGGCCGCCTCGCGCTGGCGTGCGAACAGGTCCCCGGCCTCCCAGCGGGCCAGGATCTGCGGCTCGCGCTTCGCGAGGCCGGCGCGCATCGGGAAATCCGTCTTCGGCAGGAAGACGGTGTCGCGGTAATCCTGGGTCATGGGGGTTCGCCGTTCGCCGGGTCGCTGGAGTGCGGGCGCCGCCGGATTGCGGGCGCCCCGGAAGCCTCAGTCCGACCGGTGCATGCGCTCGCTCCGCTCATGGCGCTCCTGCGCCTGGATGGAGAGCGTCGCGATCGGCCGGGCTTCCAGCCGGCCGAGGTCTATAGGTTCGTCGGTCTGCTCGCAATAGCCGTATGTGCCGTCGTCGATCCGCCTGAGCGCCTGGTCGATCTTGGCGATCAGCTTGCGCGCCCGGTCCCGCGTGCGGAGCGCCAGGCGCTTGTCGGTCTCGAGCGAGGCGCGCTCGCCGTCATCCGCCAGCCGGAGGCTTTCGCTCTGGAGTTGCTGGACGGCCTCGGAGGAGTCCCGGATCAGGCGGTCCTTCCAGTCGAGCAGCTTCAGCCGGAAATATTCCTGCTGCATCGGGTTCATGAAATCTTCGCTTCTGGAAGGCTTATAGTCGGGAGGCAGCGAAACCCCCATGGAACACCCCGCTCATTTCCGCCGACGGGCCGGAAGCTAGCGAACGCGCCCCGGCGAGTCAACGCCGACGGCCGGCATTGTGCGTCGAACCAGCGGCCCGCTGCCCCGCTTGGAACGGCCCGGTTCTCCTGCCCTGCCGGCCCGGCAACATCACGCAGACCATGACCTTGGCGAGAAATCCGGGACAGGCTACTCCCCCGCCTGCCACCGCAGCACCGGCTTGCGCGCCGCCTGGGTTTCGTCCAAGCGGCGTCTCGGGGCGTGGAAGGGGGCTTCCGTCAGCGGGGCGCCGTTCTTCGCCCGTTCGGCGAGGCCGCGCATGATGGCGATGAAGCGGTCGAGGCTGGCGCGGGTCTCGGTCTCGGTCGGCTCCACCAGCATCGCGCCGTGGACCACCAGCGGGAAATAGACCGTCATCGGGTGCAGCCCCTCGTCGATCATCGCCTTGGCGATGTCCAGCGTCGAGACGCCCGTGTCCCGGAGCGCGCGGTCGTCGAACAGCGCCTCGTGCATGGCCGGGCCGGCATGGGCGAAGGGCGCGGAATAAACGTCCTCCAGCCTGCGCAGCAGGTAGTTCGCGTTCAGCACCGCGTCGCCCGAAACCTGCCTGAGCCCGTCCGCGCCGTGGCTCATCATGTAGGCGAGCGCGCGCACGAACATGCCCATCTGGCCGTGGAAGGCCTTCATCCGCCCGAAGGCCTCGCCGTTCGCCTCCTCCAGCCTGAGCGCGCCGTCTTCCCCGACGATGCGCGGCACCGGCGCGTAGGGCGCCAGCGCGTCGGAGAACACCACCGGCCCCGAGCCCGGCCCGCCGCCGCCATGCGGGGTCGAGAAGGTCTTGTGCAGGTTGATATGCATGGCATCGACGCCGAGATCGCCCGGCCTGACCCGCCCGACAATGGCGTTGAAATTGGCCCCGTCGCAGTAGAAATAGCCGCCGGCGGCATGCACGGCATCGGCGATGCGGCGGATGTCGTTCTCGAACACGCCGCAGGTGTTGGGGTTGGTGAGCATGACGGCGGCCACGCCGCCCTCGCCCGCCAGCGCCTCGAAGCGGCCCGGATCGACCCGGCCGCGTTCGTCCTCCGGGATCGAGACGACCTCGAAGCCGAGCGCCGCGGCCGTGGCGGGGTTGGTGCCGTGCGCGGAATCCGGCACCAGCACACGCCGGCGGTCCGCGTTCGCCGCCCCGCCCGCATCGAGCGCCGCGCGGATCGCCATCATGCCGCAAAGCTCGCCATGCGCGCCCGCGCCGGGCGTCAGCGCCACGCCCGGCATGCCGGTCAGCACCGAGAGCCAGCGCTGCACCTCCCGGCAGAGCGCCAGCGCCCCCTGCACCGTGCTCTCCGGCTGGAGGGGGTGGATGTCCGCGAAGCCGGGCAGCCGCGCCATGCGCTCGTTCAGGCGCGGATTGTGCTTCATGGTGCAGGAGCCGAGCGGGAAGAGACCCGTGTCGATGCCGTAGTTCTTCTGCGAGAGCCGCGTGTAGTGGCGCACGACCGTCGGCTCGGCAAGGCTCGGCAGGCCGACGGGGCCGGAGCGCGCGAGGCCGCCCAGCCGGTCGGCGCCGGCGTCCGCTTCCGGCCAGTCCACGCCCACCGCGCCGGGGCTGTCCTGCTCGAAGATCAGCGGCTCCTCGATGCTGAGCCCGAGATCGCCGGAGACCGTGTCATGGGAGTTGCCGGTCATTTGAGCGCCTCCGCGAGAGCGTCGAGATCCTCCGCGTCCGCCGTCTCCGTCACCGCGACCAGAAGCAGGTCGTCCAGCCCCGCGCCCGGATGGAGGCGCGAGACCGGCACGCCGGCAAGGATGCCCTCGCCCGCCAGCCGCTCGACCGCTTCGGCCGCACCGCCGTCGAGGCGGACGGTGAACTCGTTGAAGAAGGCCGGGGTCACGACCCGTTCGCCGAGCCGGTCCGCCAGCGAGACGGCGCCTGCATGGTTGAGCGCGGCGAGGCGCTTCAGCCCGGTTTCGCCGAGCAGGGTCAGATGGATGGTGAAGGCGAGCGCGCAGAGGCCCGAATTGGTGCAGATATTGCTGGTCGCGCGTTCGCGGCGGATATGCTGCTCGCGCGTCGCCAGGGTCAGCACATAGCCGCGCCGGCCCTCGGCATCCACGGTCTCGCCGCAGAGCCGGCCCGGCATCTGGCGCATATGCCGCGTGCGCGCCGCAAAGAGGCCGAGATGCGGGCCGCCGAAGCTCATCGCATTGCCGATGGACTGGCCTTCCGCCGCCACGATGTCGGCCCCCATCTCCCCGGGCGGCTTGAGCGCGCCCAGCGCCACGACCTCGGTGACGACGACCACCAGCAGCGCCCCCTTCGCATGGGCGGCTTCGGCGAGCTCCGAGAAGTCCCGGACATTGCCGAACAGGTCCGGATACTGGACGACGACGCAGGAGGTGTCGGCGTCGATCCGCGACGCCAGGTCCTCGCCGCCGGCCGGCGCGGGCGGCCCGGCCTCGAGCGCGAAGCCCTGGAAGCGCGCCAGGGTCGCGGCCGTGTCGCGGTAATGCGGGTGCAGATTGCCGGAGACCACCGCCTTCGAGCGCCGTGTGACGCGGTTCGCCATCATCACCGCCTCGGCCGCGGCGGTCGCGCCGTCATACATGGAGGCGTTGGCGACCTCCATGCCGGTGAGCAGGCACACCTGGGTCTGGAACTCGAACAGGTATTGCAGCGTGCCCTGGGCGATTTCCGGCTGGTAGGGGGTGTAGGAGGTCAGGAACTCGCCGCGCTGGATCAGGTAGTCCACGGAGGCCGGGATGTGGTGGCGGTAGCTGCCGGCCCCGCAGAAGAAGGGGCCCGCGCCCGCCGCCCGGTTCCGCGCCGCGAGGCGGGAGAGCCGCCGTTCGACCTCGAACTCGCCGGCATGGAGCGGCAGATCGACGGGCTCCGCCAGCAGCGCATCTTCGGGCACATCCGAGAACAGCGCCTCCACCGACGACGCGCCCACTGCGCGCAGCATCTCGCCGCGGTCGGCGCCGGTGATCGGCAGGTAGCGCATCAGTCCAGTTCCTCGACGAAGGCCTGGTAGCCCTCTTCGTCCATCAGCTCGTCGAGCTCGCCCTCGTCGCCGATCTCCATGCGGAAGAACCAGCCCTGGTCCTCGGCGGACTCATTGACGAGATCGGGCGACTCTTCCAGCCGGTCGTTGACCGCGACGATCGTGCCGGTCACCGGCGCATAGACATCGCTCGCGGCCTTGGTGCTCTCGACCACCGCGGCCTCGCCGTCGCGGGCGATCTCCGCGCCCACCTCCGGCAGTTCGACATAGACGACGTCGCCCAGCTGTGTCTGGGCGTAGTCGGTGATGCCGCAGACCGCGACACCGTCCTCGATCCGCACCCATTCATGTTCGCGCGTGTAGTAGGTCCTGACTGCCATCGGAGTTCTCAGCCTCGGAAATAGTTGTGGGGAACGAAGGGAAGGCGGACGACTCGCCCGGGCCGCGGCTTCCCGCGGATATCGAAGGCGACCTCCGTGCCGGGCGCGGTGAGCGCGAGCGGCAGGTAGCCCATGGCGACCGGGCCGCCGAGCACCGGCGAGAAACCGCCGCTGGCCACCCAGCCGACCGGCTCTCCGGAGCCGTCGAGCAGGTCGGAGCCCTCGCGCGCGATGACCCGGCCCTCGGGCCTCATGCCGGCGCGGCGGCGGGCGGGAGGATTGTCGAGAATGCGCGCCGCGCCGGGGAAGTTACGTTCCTCGCGCCGGCGCTTCGGCATCGTCCAGCCGAGGCCGGCTTCCAGCGGCGTCGTATCCTCGTCGAGGTCCCGCCCGTAGAGGCAGAGGCCCGCTTCCAGCCTGAGCGAGTTGCGCGCGTCGAGCCCCGCCCAGGCGACGGCTTCATGGGCGAGCAGCCGCCCGGCGAGCGCTTCGGCGTCGGCGCCGGCGACCGACAGCTCGAAACCGTCCTCGCCCGTATAGCCCGACCGCGAAACGCGGGCCGGCACGCCGCAGGCCTCGCCCTCGCGCCAGGCCATGAACGGCAGGTCGGCGAAGTCCGCCAGCACCGCCGCCGCCGCCGGCCCCTGCAGGGCCAGCAGGGCGCGGTCCGGCTCCGGCACGATATCCACCCTGCCGCCGAGATGGCGGCGAAGATGCTCCGTGTCCTGGTTCCGGCGCGCGGCGTTGACCACGAGCCCAAGGCCGCCCGGCACGCGGGAGACGATCAGGTCGTCCAGGATGCCGCCGTTCTCCAGGGTGAAGAGGGTGTAGCGCATGGCGCCGTCGCCGAGGCCTTGGATGTCGCCCGGCACGAGCCTCTCCAGCGCCGCGTCGGCGCCCTCGCCCATCAGCCGCAGCTGGCCCATATGGCTGACATCGAACAGCGCCGCGCGATTGCGGGCCTGGTTGTGCTCGGCGACGCTGCCTTGCGGATAGCGCAGCGGCATGTCGTAGCCCACGAAGGGCTCCATGCGCGCGCCGGCGGCGAGGTGCATCGCGTGAAGCGGCGTCTTGATCAATTCGGCCATCGACGGACCCTCCGGCTTCCGGGCCTGCCTTGCGGCCTGCCCGTCTGCCCCCTCTGTCCGTCCGACCTGAAAGATTCCGGCTTCGCCGTTACATCTTCGGTGGGGCGTATGCGCCCGCTTTCCAGAGTTGCCTCCCCGCGCGGTCCGGGTGCCTGAGAGTTTCCGGGGCGGTTGCTCCTTCGGCGCCGGCTCGGATTGCCGGACTCTCCCGCGCAGATCAACGGCAGGGGGATGGTCGCAGACGCCGGGCCGGCTTGTCAATGCGCCATGAACACCGGGAGTTCGGCATTGAAAAGAATGTAGTTGGTCGGCCCGCCGAACAGCGCCTGGCGCAGCCGGCCGCGGGTGTAGCCGCCCTTGAGCAGCAGGTCGGCGCCGCGTTCGGCCGCGACATCCAGGGTCTTGTGGCCGCTCTCCCCGAGCCCCGCCTCGACGACCAGCGAGCCGGCGTCTATGCCCTCGCGGCGAAGCTGGCGCGCGACCGCCTCGCCGGTCGGCCCCGGCACCGTCATGCCGGTCACGGTCAGCACCGTCACCTGCTCTGCAAGGCGCAGCAGGTCGAGCGCGGCGCGGATGGTGCGGGCGGTTTCGGAGGAGCCGTTCCATGCGATCACTATGTTGCGGCCAAACGCGGCCGGAGGCCCGGACGGCACCGCCAGAATCGCCTGGCCGCTGTCGAACAGCGCCGTCTCGAGCGTGCCGAGCGAGGGCCCGCTGGAGCCTTTCACCGGCCGGCCGACCACCACGACGTCATACACGCGGGCATGGTTGCCGAGATTGTCGAGGCCCGTCTCGCTCTCCGACCAGACAGCCCGGTCGCCGAGTCCCGCGGCTTCGGCGAAGGCGTCGAACCGCCGCCGCGCTTCGGCGGCGCGGCGGTCGTCCTCGCGCTCGAAGCGCTCCACCAGCGCCGGCAGCGCCGCGCCGCTGTCATCGGTCGCCATGATGGCGGAGGGGTCGGTGTGGAAATGGGCGGCCTCCAGCCAGCCGTCGATACGGGCGCGCAGGCACTCGGCGGCGGCAAGCACGCTCTCCAGGGTATCCAGGTCGTTGGTCGGCACCAGAATCGATTTCATCGTCCCGTCCTCGCTTCGCCGGCAGCGGCGGCCGGCGGGGTGACAAACCGCTCGCCATGGGCCAGTCTCGCGACGGGACCCGCGGGCGGCGCGCGCCCGCAGTATCGCAGCAAAGAGGAAGATGCGCATGACGGACTTGCAGGACCGCCGGGCGGCGCTAGCGGCCCGGCATGCTACGCTCGACGACGAGATCCGCGCCCTTGAAAACAATCCCTCCGCCGACGACCTGCAATTGCAGACGCTTAAGAAACGCAAGCTGGCGCTGAAGGATGAAATCGCAGCCCTGGAGCGCTCCGGCTGACGGTCGCCTTGTCGAGGCGCGGCTGAACCCGCCGGCAGCCGATCTGCCCGGCCGGCATCGGAAGGGCCGGGATGGACCATCCGAGCTATCTCGCTGACGTCCTGATCTTCCTGCTCGCGGCGGTGGTCGCGGTGCCGCTGTTCCGCCGTCTCGGGCTCGCGGCGGTGCTCGGCTATATCGGCGCCGGCGCCGTCATCGGCCCCCATGCGCTTGGCCTCGTGGAACGGATCGACAGCGCCCGCGCGCTGGCGGAGTTCGGCGTCGTCTTCCTGCTGTTCACCGTCGGACTGGAGCTGCCGCTCGACCGCCTGCGCGCGCTCGGGGGCGGCAAATTCGCCCTCGGCCTGCTGCAGGTCCTGCTCACCATGGCGGTGTTCTCCGGCGCGGGAATCGCCTTCGGGCTGCCGCCCCAGGCCGCGTTTGTCGTGGCCGCGGCGCTCGCGCTGTCCTCGACCGCCATGGTGCTGCAACTGCTGGCCGAGCGGGGCGAACTGACAAGCCAGGCGGGACGGTCCGCCTTCGCCGTGCTGCTGGTCCAGGACATCGCCGTCGGTCCGCTTCTGGTCATCACGCTGGTGCTCGGCGGCGCGCCGGAGGCGGTGGCGGAAGCGCTCTTCTGGTCGGTGCTGAAGGCGCTGGCGGCCGTCATCGCCATCCTGGCGGTCGGGCGCTGGGTGGTGCGCCCCCTCTACGGGCCGGTCTCCGAGGGCGGCCAGATCGAAACCTTCACCGCGCTCACCCTGCTGATCGTGCTGGCGACCGGACTCGCCACCGAGCTCGCCGGGCTTTCCATGGCCTTCGGCGCCTTCCTTGCCGGCATGCTGCTGGCGGACACCCGCCACCGCCACCAGGTCGCAGCCGTCATCCAGCCCTTCCGCGGCCTGCTGCTCGGGCTCTTCTTCATGACGGTCGGCATGGCGATCGACGCGGGCGGGGTGGTGTCGCGGGCCGGCACGCTGGCGGCCGTCGTGGTCGGCCTGCTGGTGGTCAAGACCGCGGTCGCCGCCGCAATCGGGGCCGTGCTCGGCATGCCGAGGGGGCGCGCGATCTATGTCGGGCTGCTGCTGGCGGGCAGCGGGGAGTTCGGCTTCGTGCTGCTGGGCGCGGCGGTCGGGCGCTCGCTGCTGGACAGTCCGGATGCGCAGCTCCTCGGCATGGCGATCACGCTTTCCATGGCGGCGACCCCGCTGCTGGCATTCGCCGGGCGCCGCGCCCTGCCCGACATCGCCCAGGAATCCGGCGAACGGGTCGAGGCCGCGGGGCCGCATTCGGGCCATGTCGTCGTCGCCGGTTTCGGCCGCGCCGGCCGGGAGTGCGCCGCCCAGTTGCGCGAGGCGGGCAGGCTGCCGGTCGGCATCGATATCCATGCGGACAACATCACCGCGGGCCGCCGGCTGGGTTTCGAGGTGTTCCATGGCGACGCCGCCCGTCCGGAAGTGCTGGAGGCGGCCGGCGTCGAGAACGCCAGCGCGGTCATCGTGGCGTTCAACGACCCCAGGCGCGCCGTCACCATCGTCGGCCAGCTGCGCTACATTTTCCCGCGCCTGCGCATCGTCGCCCGCGCCCATGACGAGCACTGGGCGGAAGAGCTGCGGCGGGTGGGCGCGGACACCGTCGCTGTCGAAATGCAGGGCGTTGCGGACGAGCTCGCCGGAGCCATCGACGGCGTCGAATCGGCTCCCGAGACCGCGTGACGGAGACCGCATGACCGGAGCTGCAGGCGGCGGTTGCCGCTTCGTCCGCTTTGGTATAGACAACGCCGCTGCCAGATATCCGAAAGAGGATGCCCGATGGCCGTTCCGAAGAAGAAGGTGAGCCGGTCGCGCCGCGACAAGCGCCGTTCCCATCACCGTCTGGGCGCCGAAACGCATGTCGAATGCCCGAATTGCGGCGAACGGATGCGCCCGCACCATGTTTGCGCGGCATGCGGCTATTACCGCGGCCGCGAGGTCGTCGTAGCCAGAGACGAAGCCGCCTAAGGCTCCAGTGCCCGATCCCATCGTCATTGCGCTCGACGGCATGGGCGGAGACCGGGCGCCTGATATCGTGCTTCGGGGCGCGGCCCTGGCCGGCGAGCGCTACCCGGAAGCCCGCTTCCTGATCCACGGCGACCCCGCGCGGATGGAGCGCGGCCTGGCGAAGCTGAGGGGCTTTGGCGACCGGGTCGAGCTGCATGCCGCCGAAAAGGTGATCGCCGACGACGCCAGGCCTTCCTCGGCGCTGCGCGGCGGCGAGGGTTCGTCGATGTGGAACGCCGTGGCGAAGGTGCGCGACGGTCAGGCCGCCGGCATCGTTTCGGCCGGCAATACCGGCGCCCTGATGGCCGTTTCCAAGTTCCTGCTGCGCACGCCTCCGGGCGTCGGCAGACCGGCGATCTGCTCCATCATGCCGACCCTGCGCGCCGAAATCGCCATGCTCGACCTCGGCGCGAATATCGAATGCGACGGCGAAAACCTCTTCCAGTTCGCGGTCATGGGCGCCGCTTTCGCTTCGGCGGTCCTGGACCGGCGCCCGACGGTCGGCCTGCTGAATGTCGGCCAGGAGGAGCTGAAGGGGAGCACAGCCTTGCGCGACGCCGCCGCCAGGCTCCGCGCCGTTGCCGATCCGGGCTTCGACTTCAAGGGTTTCATCGAGGGCGACGACATAACCGGCGGCGCCGTCGATGTGGTGGTGACCGACGGGTTCACCGGAAATGTCGCTCTCAAGGCGCTGGAAGGCTCCGCCCGGCTTTACAGCGCGGCGCTCCGGCGCGCGGTGAGGAGCTCGTTCGCCGGCATGGCGGGTTTCTGGCTGGCGCGGCGGTCGCTCGACAAGGTGCGCGACCGTTTCGACCCGCGCCGTTACAACGGCGCCGTGTTCGTCGGGCTGAACGGCATCGTCGTCAAGGCTCACGGCGGCTCGGACGCCTTCTCGTTCGCCAATGCGATCGGCTTTGCGGTCGATATGAGCCGCCACGGTTTCCTTGAGGATGTCCGCTCGGCCTTCGAACGCATGGCGCCGCCGGTGGCGGCGACGGCCTCTTGACCGGACGGCGGGCGCAATTCCGGGGCGTCGGCGGCTATCTGCCGGAGCGCGTGGTCACCAATGACGAACTCGCAGTCCGCATGGACACCTCCGACGCCTGGATCCGCGAACGCACCGGCATCCGCGAGCGGCGGATCGCCGCGCCGGACGAAAAGACCTCGGACCTCGCGCTCGAAGCGTCGAGGCGCGCGCTTGCCGCTGCCGGAAGGAGCGCCTGCGAACTCGACCTGATCGTACTCGCCACCGCGACGCCCGACCGGACCTTTCCCTCGACGGCCACGGCGGTCCAGGCCGGGCTCGGCATGACGGAGGGCGCCGCATTCGACGTCCAGGCGGTCTGCTCCGGGTTCATCTACGCGCTTGCCGTGGCGGACAATTTCATCCGCGCCGGCCAGTCGCAAAGGGCGCTGGTGATCGGCGCGGAGACCTTTTCCCGGATACTCGACTGGAACGAGCGGGAGACCAGCGTGCTCTTCGGCGACGGCGCCGGCGCGGTGGTGCTGGAAGCCTGCGAGGACGATCCGCGCCACCTCCTGTCCACCCATCTGCATTCGGACGGGCGTCATGGCGGGCTGCTCTATGTCGATGGCGGCCCGTCATCGACCCGGACCGTCGGGCATTTGCGGATGAAGGGGCGGGAAGTCTTCAAGCACGCGGTCACGAATCTCGCCGGGGTCGTTGACGAGGCGCTGGCGGCCAACGGCCTCGGGCCCGAGGCCATAGACTGGGTCGTGCCGCACCAGGCCAATCTGCGTATCCTGCGCGCCACCGGGCGCAAGCTCGGCATCGGCGACGACCGGGTTATCGTGACGGTGGACCGCCACGCCAACACTTCGGCCGCCTCGATTCCCCTGGCCCTGGCGGCCGGCGTCGGGGACGGGCGGATCGCGGAAGGCGACATGCTGCTGTTCGAGGCGATGGGCGGCGGTTTCACCTGGGGCGCGGCGCTCGCCCGATGGTGAGCATCGACGCCGCCCGCATCTGCGTTGACCGGACATATGCGTCCGGGTTAGCGTCCTTTTCATGAGTGGCAGGACCCTGACCCGCGCCGACCTCTGCGAGGCGGTCTATCGCAATATCGGCCTCTCGCGAAGCGATTCGGCGATGCTCGTGGAAGCCGTTCTGGAAGAACTCGCCTGGGCGCTGGAGGAGGAGGGCACGGTCAAGATCTCCTCCTTCGGCACGTTCACCATGCGGATGAAGGGCGAGCGGACGGGACGCAACCCGCGCACCGGCGAAGAGGTCGCCATTCCGCCTCGCCGCGTGGTCGCGTTCCGCGCGTCGCAGGTGCTGAAGCAGCGCGTCAATGCGGGCGGCGCGGCCGCGGAGTAGGCGCCGGCTTCCATGGAGAAACACCCGACCGCCTATCGCACGATATCGGAAGTCGCGAGGGAGGTCGGGCTCGAACCCCATGTGCTTCGTTTCTGGGAGAGCAAGTTTCCACAATTGCAGCCGTTGAAGCGGGCCGGCGGGCGGCGCTATTACCGCCCCGAAGACGTCGATACGATTCTCGCCATTCGCGAGCTGCTGCACGAACGGCGCTTCACCATCGAGGGCGCGCGCAGGGCGCTCTCGGGACAGGATGTGCCGGAATCCGAACTGCGGAGCATTCTGGAGGAGCTGCGGGATATCCGCGCGCTTATGGAGACAAACGTGGTATAGTCCGCCGTTCTGACAAGGCGGATTGCGTCGCGACCACGTCGCGTGACGTTGAACAAATACCCGAAAAGAGACGACGTGCCGTGACTAGGGAGTGTCGATTCGTATGGCTACCGGTACCGTGAAATGGTTCAACACGACCAAGGGATACGGGTTCATCGAACCCGACGAGGGCGGGGCCGATGTCTTCGTCCATATTTCGGCAGTGCAACGCGCTGGCCTCAATGCTCCGGCCGAGGGCCAGCGGATCAGCTATGAACTGCGCCGGGATCCGCGCAAGGGCAAATTCGCAGCCGACAACATCCAATTCGTCTGATCGGTTCCCCGCGGCCCGTCGCCCGGGACGCCGATGCGTTGACAGCGGCGGGCCGCGTTTCTACATCTTGGCCGAAGGGCGGGACGCCTGCGGGCCGGCCTGCGATCTTTCGGGGAACGCTTCATGCTCGGCGCAGTCGCCAAGCGCCTGTTCGGCACCCATAACGACCGCTTTCTGAAACGCCTGCGGCCCGAAGTCGCGGCGATCAATGCGCTCGAGCCCGAACTGGAGGCGTTGTCCGACAGCGCGCTCCGCGCCCGCACGGACGAATTCCGCGAGCGCATCCAGGGCGGCGCCGACCCGGACGATCTGCTCGTCGAAGCCTTCGCCACAGTGCGCGAGGCATCGAAACGCACGCTCGGCCAGCGCCATTTCGACGTCCAGCTCGTCGGCGGCATGGTCCTCCACCAGGGCATCATCGCGGAAATGAAGACCGGCGAGGGCAAGACGCTCGCGGCGACCCTGCCGGTCTATCTGAACGCGCTCGGCGGCGGGGGCGTGCATGTCGTCACGGTGAACGACTATCTGGCGCAACGCGACGCCGAATGGATGGGCCGCATCTACGAGTTCCTCGGGCTCACCGTCGGCTGCATCACGCACGGGCTGCCGGACAGCGAGCGGCGCCGGCAATACGCCGCGGATGTCACTTACGGGACGAACAACGAGCTCGGTTTCGACTATCTGCGGGACAACATGAAGTTCGCGCTGGACGAGATGGTCCAGCGGACCTTCGCCTACGCCATCGTGGACGAGGTGGACTCGATCCTCATCGACGAGGCGCGCACGCCGCTCATCATATCGGGCGCGGCCGAGCAGTCTTCCGAGCTCTATACGCGCTGCGACCGGCTGATGGCGGAAATCCGGCCCGAGCACTACGAGAAGGACGAGAAGCAGCGCAGCGTCACCCTGAACGAGGCCGGACAGGAACACAGCGAGGCGCTGCTGCGCCAGCACGGGCTGCTCACCGAGGGCAGCCTCTACGACATCCACAACATCTCCCTGCTGCACCATCTGAACCAGTCGCTGCGCGCCCACACCCTGTTCGAGCGCGATGTCGATTACATGGTCCGCGACGGCAAGGTCGTCATCATCGACGAGTTCACCGGCCGCGCGATGGAGGGGCGGCGCTATTCGGAGGGGCTGCACCAGGCGCTGGAGGCCAAGGAAGGGGTCCCGGTCCAGCTGGAGAACCAGACGCTCGCCCAGATCACCTTCCAGAACTACTTCCGCCTCTACGACAAGCTCGCCGGCATGACCGGCACGGCGATCACCGAGGCGGGCGAATTCGCCGAGATCTACGGGCTTGAGGCGATAGAGATTCCCACCAACCTGCCGACCGTGCGCGCCGACCACGACGACGAGGTCTATCGCACGGCGCGGGAGAAGAACGACGCCATCCTGGCCCAGATCAGGGACTGCGTGGCGCGCCGGCAGCCCGTGCTGGTCGGCACGGTCTCCATCGAGAAGTCGGAGGAGCTGGGCAAGCGGCTCAAGCAGGAGAAGATCGCCCACCAGATCCTGAATGCGCGCTACCACGAGCAGGAAGCGGCGATCATCGCGCAGGCGGGCAAGCCGGGCGCGGTGACGATCGCGACCAACATGGCGGGGCGCGGCACGGACATCCAGCTCGGCGGCAATGCGGAAATGCTGATCCGCGCCGAGGGCGAGGAGCGCGAGGCTGCGATTCTGGAGCAGGTCACGCAGGACAAGCAGGTGGTGATCGAGGCCGGCGGACTCTATGTGCTGGCGACCGAACGCCACGAGAGCCGGCGGATCGACAACCAGCTCCGCGGACGCTCCGGGCGGCAGGGCGATCCCGGCGCCTCCAAGTTCTTCGTCTCGCTCGAAGACGACCTGATGCGCATTTTCGGCTCGGAGCGCATGGACGGGATGCTGCGCCGGCTGGGCCTCGAGGAGGGCGAGGCCATCGTCCACCCCTGGATCAACAAGGCGCTTGAGAAGGCGCAGCAGAAGGTCGAGGCGCGCAATTTCGAGATTCGCAAGAACCTGCTGAAATTCGACGATGTGATGAACGACCAGCGCAAGGTCGTGTACGAGCAGCGCCGCGATCTGATGCAGGTCGAGGACGTCCATGACGAGGTCGTGGACATGCGCCACCAGGTCGTCGAGGACGTGGTCGAGCGTTTCATCCCGGAGAAGGCGCTCCCCGAGCAATGGGACGCCCAGGGTCTCCAGGACGAGCTGCGCCGCGTGCTTTCCATAGACTTCCCGGCCCGCGAGTGGGCGGACGAGGAAGGCATCGCGGACGAGGAAATCCGCCGGCGCATTCTTACGGCGCTCGACCGGCGCATGGCGGAGAAGACGGCGAACTGGGGCGCGGACATCATGCGCCAGGCGGAAAAAAGCGTCCTGCTCCAGCTTCTCGACCAGATCTGGAAGGAGCACCTGCTCCAGCTCGACCATCTGCGCCAGGGCATCGGGCTGCGCGCCTACGCCCAGAAGGACCCGCTGAACGAATACAAGCAGGAAGCCTTCGAGCTGTTCGACACCATGCTGGCGCGGCTGCGCGAGGCGGTGACCGGAACGCTCGCCCATCTCGAGGTGCAGCTGGACACGTCCGCCAGCGACCTCATGCCGCGCTCGGAAGAAGGCGGCGACTGGCGCCAGGTGCATGACGAACCGGAGCCGGCATTCGCCGGGAACGGCGCTCCGGCGCAGAGCGCCCGTCCCCTGCGCCGGCCGAGCGGCCCGCCCGATCCGGGCAATCCGTCGAGCTGGGGCAAGGTCGCGCGCAACGCGCCCTGCCCCTGCGGGTCGGGCAAGAAATACAAGCACTGCCACGGCCGGCTCGCCTGAGCCCCTGTCCCCCGCCTGCCGGCCCCGGCCTCCCAGCGAAGGAAACCTCCGCCCTTGCCGCTCTCCCCGCCTGCGCCCCGCCGCCGCCACATACACAGCCGCCAGGTCCGCTGCGAGGGTTTCCTGCGCGATGACGGGCTCTGGGACCTGGAGGCCGAACTCATCGATACCAAGACCTACGCCTTCGAGAACCACTGGCGCGGCCGCATCGAGCCGGGCGTCCCGGTCCACCGGATGCGGGTCAGGCTCACCCTCGACGACCGCCTGACGATCCTCGCCGCCGAGGCAGAGACGCTGGAAAGCCCCTATGCCGTCTGCGCGGACGCCGCCGGGGCCTTCTCCCGCCTTGTCGGGCTGCGGATCGGCCCGGGCTGGATGCGCCGGGTCAAGGAGCGCTACGGGCGGACCGCCGGCTGCACGCATATCCTGGAACTGCTCTATCCGCTCGGCACCAGCGCCTACCAGACGCTCGGCCCCTGGCGGGAGCATCAGCGCCGCCAGGCCGGTATGAGCGAGGCGGAGAGCATGAAGGGCGGTCCCGGCCTCGACTCCTGCATGGCGTTCGCCCGGTCGAGCCCGGTGGTCCGGACGCTCTGGCCGGAGGAATACCGCGAGGCGGAGCCGGCCTAGCCGGGCTATCCGTCCTCCGCCCGGATCGACAGCGCATGCACCGGCCCCGCCATCTCCTCGGCGAGCACGCCATAGACGGCTTTCTGCCGGTCCACGCGGCTCATGCCCCGGAAGGCGCCGGCCGCGATCTCGACCCGAAAATGCGATTCCCCGCCCGGCCGGGCGCCGACATGGCCCGCATGCAGGTGCGATTCGTCGATCACTTCGAGCCGGCTCGGCTCGAACGCCTCGCGGAGCTTGCGGGCGATATCGTCGCGGACAGGCATGGCGCGGCCCCCTTGTTCCCTCGCTGCGGTGTTTCCATACTCCGGCGGTCATGGTCTATCACACCAGACAGCGCCCCGCTCCCGGCGCCCGCTGCGAATGGCCGGGCTGCCGGGCGGCGGCCTCCTATCCGGCGCCGCGCGCACCGGACCGGCTGCACGACTATGTCTGGTTCTGCCTGGACCATGTCCGCGCCTATAACCGCGAATGGAGCTTCTGCCCCGATATGGACCGGGCGGATATCGACGCGGCGGTGCGCAGCAGCCTGGAGCCCGGCGGGCGGCATGGCCGCTTCAGCGCCTCGCCCGCCTTCGACGACCCCCTCGACATCTTCGCCGGGGCCAGCAGCAGGACGCCGCCTTCGCGGCGCTGGCCGCCCGGAAGCCCGGAGGCGGAAGCGGCGGCGGCGATGGCGCTCTCCGACGACATGACTCTCCCCGCGCTGAAATCGCGCTATAAGGAACTGGTCAAGCACCACCATCCCGACGCCAATGGCGGCTGCCCGGCGTCGGAGGAACGAATGAAATCCATAACCCGCGCCTACCGGGTCCTGCACGAGGCGCTTTCGGCGGCGCCGGCCCGGTAGCCTGTCACCAAGCCGGTTGGAAAATCGCATGAGCACGATGCACGGCATCCAGAGCGACGCGCATACCCGCGAGCCCGACAAGACAATTTCCGTGCGCGAGGTCTTCGGGATCGACACGGACATGGTCGCGCCCGCCTTCTCGGAAGCGAACGCCTATGTGCCCGAGATCGATACAGCCTACCATTTCGACGAACAGACCACGCTCGTGATCCTGGCCGGCTTCGCCCACAACCGCCGCGTGATGATCCAGGGCTATCACGGCACCGGCAAATCGACCCATATCGAGCAGGTCGCAGCCCGGCTCAACTGGCCGTGCATCCGCATCAATCTCGACAGCCATGTCAGCCGCATCGACCTTGTCGGCCGCGACGCCATCGTGGTGCGCGACGGCAAGCAGGTCACCGAATTCCGCGAGGGCATGCTGCCCTGGGCGCTGCAGCACGCGACCGCCATCGTCTTCGACGAGTACGACGCCGGCCGCCCGGACGTGATGTTCGTCATCCAGCGCGTGCTCGAGGTCGAGGGCAAGATGACGCTGCTCGACCAGAACCGGGTCATCCGCCCGCATCCGTCCTTCCGGCTGTTCGCGACCTCGAACACGGTCGGACTCGGCGACACGACCGGCCTCTATCACGGCACCCAGCAGATCAACCAGGGCCAGATGGACCGCTGGAACGTGGTGGCGACCCTGAACTACCTGCCCGAGGACGAGGAGCTGAAGATCATCCTCGCCAAGGTGCCGGAGCTCTCCGACAAGAAAGGGCTCGAGCGCGGCAAGCAGATGATCCAGCTCGCGGAGCTCACCCGCCGGGGCTTCATGAACGGCGACATTTCCACCGTCATGTCGCCGCGCACCGTCATCACCTGGGCCGAGAACACGCGCATCTTCAACGATCTCGGCTTCGCCTTCCGCGTCACCTTCCTCAACAAGTGCGACGAGGCGGAGCGGCCGATCGTGGCCGAGTATTTCCAGCGCTGCTTCGACAGCGAGCTGCCCGAATCCGTGGTGGCGTCGGGGATCGGCCGCGCGCCATGAGCCTTGCCGGGGACAAGGAGACGCCGCTCGATTCGTTCAAGCGGGTGACGGCCGCCACGATGCGCGCGATCGGCGACATGGACGAGCTGGAAGTCTCCTTCGGACCCGACCGGGCGTCGCTGGAGCGCGGCCACGCCAAGCTGCCGATGCCGGGGCGCGACCTGCCGGCGGCCGAAGCCGCCTTCGTGCGCGGCGAAGCGGATTCGCTTGCCCTGCGCGAGCGCCATCACGATGCCGAGATGCATGCGCGGCTCGCGCGCGGCGGCCCGCAGGCGCGCGCCGTGTTCGACGCGCTGGAGCAGGCGCGGGTCGAGGCCTGGGGCGCGCGCCACATGACGGGCGCGGCGCGCAACCTTTCCGCGGCCGTCGATGAGCGCTGCCGGCGGCAGGGCTTCACCCGCGCCGCCTCGGCCGATGACGTGCCGCTGGCGGAGGCCGTGGGCCTCTACGCCCGCGAAACGCTCAGCGGACAGGCCTCGTCGCCCGTGGCGTCCGGCGTGCTCGACCTCTGGCGGGACTGGTTCGACGAGCGCGCCGCAAAGGCGTTCGCCCGCATGGCCGGCCAGATTCACGACCAGGAGGCGTTTGCGGCGCTCGCCGGGCGCCTGATGGAAGACCTGGAGCTGCTGGACGATGCGGCATCCGGCGAGGAGGAAGGGTCCGAGGACGATGCCGACGATACGTCCGAGGACGGCGAGGGCGACGGGACCGAGGGCGAGAGCGACGGGACGCTGATGTCCGATGCCTCCGACATGTCCGATGTCGAGGGAGAGGATACCGGGGAGGCCGGCGCGGACGACGCCGATGCGGAGATCATGCCGGGCATGGGCGATGAGGAGCCCGGCCGGTCCTCGCCGCAGGAACACCCGATGCACGGCCGCAATGACAATGCCGGGCCGGCCTACATGCCCTGGACTGGGGAGTTCGACGAGATCGTCCATGCCGAAGAGCTCTGCGATGCGGACGAGCTCGCCCGGCTGCGCCACCATCTCGACCAGCAGCTTGCGAGCCTCCAGGGGGTCGTCAGCCGGCTCGCCAACCGACTGCAGCGCCGCCTGATGGCCCAGCAGGTGCGGGCCTGGGAGTTCGACCTGGAAGAGGGCCTGCTGGACGCCGCCCGCCTCGCGCGCGTCGTGGCCGACCCGATCCGCTCGCTCTCCTACAAGATGGAGAAGCAGACCGATTTCCGCGACACGGTGGTATCGCTGCTGATCGACAATTCCGGCTCCATGCGGGGCCGGCCGATCTCGGTCGCGGCGATGAGCGCCGACATCCTCGCCCGCACGCTGGAGCGCTGCGGGGTCAAGACCGAGGTTCTGGGCTTCACCACCCGCGCCTGGAAGGGCGGGCAGTCGCGCGAGAAGTGGCTTGCGGCCGGCAAGCCCGCCAATCCGGGCCGGCTGAACGACCTCCGCCATATCGTCTACAAGGAGGCCGACTCGCCGCTGCGCCGGGCGCGCAGGAATCTGGGGCTGATGCTCCGCGAGGGCATATTGAAGGAGAACATCGACGGCGAGGCCCTGCTCTGGGCGCATCACCGCCTGCTCGGCCGGCCCGAGGACCGGCGCATCCTGATGGTGATTTCGGACGGCGCGCCGGTGGACGATTCCACACTTTCGGTCAATCCCGGCAACTATCTCGAACGCCATCTGCGCGAGGTCATAGAGTGGATCGAGACGCGCTCGCCGGTGGAGCTGATCGCCATCGGCATCGGCCATGACGTCACCCGTTATTACCGCCATGCGGTCACGATCTTCGACGCCGACCAGCTCGGCGGCGCGATGATGGAGCAGCTTGCCGGGCTCTTCGACGAGGAAAGCCGGCGCCGCCAGGCGCGCAGCGTCCCCAGGCCGTCGCGGTGACCGCTCCGCTCAGGCCGCGCGCGGCGCTGGCGACGCATGACGTCTTCAACATGCCGCCGCACATGGGCGACCGGGACCTCTGGGCGGAGGACACGGCGCTGCAGGAAGGCGTGCGGCGCGAGGGCGCGGCCTGGGCGGAGGCGCGCATCGCCGCCTTCGGGCGCCTCATCGGCCGCGCCGGGATGGCGGAGAAGGCGGAACAGGCCAACCGCCACGGCCCGGAACTGAAGCCCTTCGACCGATACGGCATGCGGATCGACCGGGTCGAATACCACCCCGCCTATCACGACCTGATGGCGCTTGCGGTGGAGAACGAGGTCGCGAGCTTCGCTTGGAACCATGCCGGGCCGGGCGCGCATGTCGGCCACATGGCGCTGACCTACCTGATCAGCCAGGTGGAATGCGGCGTGATGTGCTCGATGGCGATGACCTATGCGGCGGTCCCCGCGCTCAGGGCGTCGCCGGCCATCGCCGAAGCCTGGGTCCCGCGCGTGCTGTCCGGCCGTTACGACGGGCGCGACATGCCGGTGGAGGACAAGCCCGGCGGCACCGTCGGCATGTTCATGACCGAGAAGCAGGGCGGGTCCGACGTGCGCTCCAACTCGACCGTCGCGAGGCCGGCGGACAGCGGTACGGACGGGTCCTGGCGACTCACCGGGCACAAATATTTCTGCTCGGCGCCGATGTCGGACGCCTTCCTGACGCTTGCCCGGACCGATGCCGGCATTTCCTGCTTCCTGCTGCCCCGCTGGACCCCGGACGGCGAGCGCAACGCCATCTCGATCCAGCATCTGAAGGACAAGCTCGGCAACCGCTCGAACGCCTCCGTCGAGATCGAGCTGGAGGGCGCCTGGGCCCTCATGGTCGGCGAGGACGGGCGCGGCATCCGCACGATCATCGACATGGTGCAGGGCAACCGGCTTTATTGCGCGGTGAGCTCGGCGGCCCTGATGCGCCAGGCCGTCGTGCAGGCCCTTCACCACACGCGGCACCGCAGCGCCTTCCAGCGCCGGCTCGCCGACCAGCCGCTGATGCGCAATGTGCTGGCCGACCTCGCGCTCGAAGCCGAGGCGGCGCTGGCGCTCGGTCTCAGGACCGCCCGCGCCGTGGACGAGGCCGAAGACGGCCCCGAGGCGCGGGCGTTGGCGCGCATCGGCACGGCGATTGCGAAATACTGGGTCTGCAAGCGCGCGCCCGGCCATGCATTCGAGGCGCTGGAGTGCCATGGCGGCCCCGGCTACATCGAGGACGGGCCCATGGCCCGGCTCTACCGCGAGGCGCCGCTCAACAGCATCTGGGAAGGCTCGGGCAATGTGCTCTGCCTCGACGTGCTGCGCGCCATGGCCCGCGAGGAGGAGGCCGTGCCGGCGCTGCTGGCGGAGATCGACGCCGCGCGCGGCGGCCACCCCGCGCTCGACCGGGCAGCCGAGGCGCTGAGGGACGACCTCTCGAGGCCGGAGGAGTTCGAGCCCGGCGCCCGGGCGCTCACCGAGCGGATGGCGCTGGCGCTGCAGGCTTCCCTGCTCGTCCGCCACGCGCCGCAGGCGGTCGCCGACGCCTTCTGCGCCAGCCGGCTGGGCGACCGCTGGACCGGCGCCTACGGAACCCTGCCGCCCGGCGCGGACACGGAAGCCATCCTCGCCCGCGCCCTTCCCGGCGCCTGAACCGGCGCTGTCCATTTCGTTCTCTTGCTGACTACAAATGACGGCGGTCTTATCGGAAACACCCATTCAATCGGGGCTTTATGGCGAATAGAGAAATGACAAATGCATTTGGTGGACCTTGGACCGAAGAAAAACTCAAGATACTCGAACTGTATCTGGACTTTTATACTACGGCCTTGAAGAACCAGCCCTTCAAGCTGCTCTATATCGATGCGTTTGCGGGCTCTGGGGCTATTCAGACAGACGAAGAGGAGGCACAACAATTTATATCCGGATCAACGCGCAGAGCTATCAATATATCGGACAAGCCTTTCGATAAATTGATTTTCATTGAACGAAATATGAACAGATATGCGGCGCTGCAGAATATTCGCAACGAATTCCCTAATCGGGACATTCAAATTGAAAATGCCGATGCAAACGATTTTCTGAAAAACTTCAAGCAGGACTGGAAACAGTGGCGCGGTGTCCTCTTTCTTGATCCATTCGCAACTGAAGTTTCGTGGTCAACAATTGAGACAATAGGGAATTTCAATGCCTTGGACCTGTGGATACTGTTCCCCACACAAGCAATTGTAAGACTGCTTCCTACAGAACAAAAACCGGAAGAAATAAATTCCCGTTGGGCAGATCGACTGGACCGCATCTATGGAGACGAAAGCTGGAGAGAACTTTACCGGATTAACCCACAAGGTGACCTGTTTGGATCCAGCGGACATCAAAGAGAACGGGGCGTTCAAGGATTGATTGAGGTATATAAGAAAAAACTGGAATTGTTATTTGGGAGTCGATTCTTACGCAAATCCAGAAGGCTGACAAATTCGCGCAATTCCCCTTTGTTCGAGTTTCTTTTCTGTGTCGGAAATGAAAGGGGTATAGGTCTCGCGTCTCGGGCTGCAAATCACATTCTAGATCACCTGTGAAAGAATGTTACGCAGCCAAGCGCTCTGAGGCCGGATAACCGTCCCAAGTCCGGCCGTCTAGGAGCCGTCCCCCGCTCTTCGGATGCCGACCTCCCCATTGCTTGAAGAAGAAGGCGACGCCTTGATTGCGGCAAGTATCTCGCAGGGTGCGGGCCCAGTCGGGATGCATGGGGCGTGCGCCGGGGCCGCTTTCGCCGCCGACAATGGCCCAGGCTATACCGGTCAGATCAACCGGTCCAATGTCGTCCAACAACGGTTCAAAGGAGACGAAACGGACCGTCGCCGGCGTTTGCCGCAAGTGGTTCAGCCGGTTCAGGCGGCTCCTGTCTTCAATGGAGGTGCCCAACCAGATATGCGGAGGAACCATCCGTTCTCCGTAGCGACGCTGGATATAGGTGCGCATCAGCGAAGACCGCTTGGTCAACACTTGGTAGGTATGGTGGTTTGCACGTTCCATAGTGTCGAACACGGAATCCACGAAATCCGCCGGCACGTTCTTGTGGAACAGATCGCTCATCGAGTTGACAAAGATCATTCGAGGTCTGCGCCACTTCAGCGGGACGTTGAGTCGTTCCGGCCACAGCCGCAAATCAAAACCCTGCTCATACGGGTGTTCGGGAATGCCGCGCCATCGCTCAGCAAATCGAAGCGCGTAGCAGTTGTCGCATCCGGGTCCAATTCGGGTGCAGCCCGTTACTGGATTCCAAGTCGCGTCGGTCCATTCGATTTCTGTCTGTTGCGCCATGCATACTCCCCGATTAATGTTCCTTACATGTTCTTTAAACCCTCGTCAACAGACAAAATGAGGCGGCGAAGCCCGCCTCGCATATCCAGCCACCGGGATGGCAGTCAGTCGTTCAGAAGGCGAAACGGGGACCGCGTTCAGGGCTGCCCTAGCGCCCCTTGAAGACGGGCTCGCGCTTTTCGATGAAGGCGGCCATGCCTTCCTTCTGGTCCTCGGTGGCGAAGGTCGAGTGGAACATGCGCCGCTCGAACTTCACCCCCTCGGAAAGCGGCATCTCGTAGGCGCGGTTGACGCATTCCTTGGTAATCATCGCGGCCGGGCGGGACTTGGCCGCAATCGACGCCGCGACCTCCACCGCCATGTCGAGCAGCTTGTCCGCAGGCACCACGCGGCTCACCAGGCCCGAGCGCTCCGCCTCGGCCGCATCCATCATCCGGCCCGTCAGGCACATGTCCATGGTCTTCGACTTGCCGATGAAGCGCGCGAGGCGCTGCGTGCCGCCGCCGCCCGGCAGCGCGCCCAGATTGATCTCCGGCTGGCCGAACCGCGCCGTGTCGGCGGCGATGATGAAATCGCACATCATCGCCATCTCGCAGCCGCCGCCGAGCGCATAGCCCGCCACCGCCGCGACCACCGGCTTGCGGCAGCCCGTCACCCGCTCCCAGCCGACGGTGATGAAGTCCTCCAGATAGGCGTCCATATAGGTCTTGGGCTGCATCTCCTTGATGTCGGCCCCGGCGGCGAAGGCGCGTTCGGAGCCCGTCACCACGACGCAGCCGATGGCGTCGTCGGTCTCGAAGGCGTCGAGCGCCCCGGCCAGTTCCTCGATCAGCTTCGCGCAGAGCGCATTCAGCGCTTCCGGGCGGTTCAGGGTGACGATGCCGACCGCCCCCCGGGTTTCGACCAGGATATGTTCGTAGCTCATCGGGCGCGCTTCCGCCTCCATTGCCGCGGGACTTCGGGAAGGCGGGACTCTGGCGCTCGGCCCTGCCGGGGTCAACCGGCCCCGCAGGACCCGCACGCGCCTCCCGGGCTCACCGCCCGCCGGCAGGAATGAGGCCGCGGGGGCGGAAGCGCATGACGAGCAGCAGGATGAGGCCCATGACCAGCGGGCGCATATGCGCCGCGCTCGCCAGCAGGTGCTCGCGGAAGGCGCTCCCTTCGGGCAGGCCCGCCGTCAGCGCCTGCATCAGCCACAGGCCCGCCGGCTCCGCCTCGATCCAGACGAACCAGATGAGGAAGCCGCCCAGCACTGCGCCCAGATTGTTGCCGGAGCCGCCGACCACCACCATCACCCAGATGAGGAAGGTGAAGCGCAGCGGCTGGTAGCCTGCCGGGGTGAACTGGCCGTCGAGCGTGGTCAGCATGGCGCCTGCGACGCCGACCACGGCGGAGCCGAGTATGAACACCTGCCGGTGGCGGCGGGTCACGTCCTTGCCCATGGCGCCGGCGGCGGTCTCATTGTCGCGGATCGCCCGCATCATCCGGCCCCAGGGAGAATGCAGCGCGCGCTCCGAGAGCCAGAACACGACCGCCAGCACGGCGAGGAAAAGCCCCGCATAGCAAAGCTTCACGAACAGGCTGGAGGACTGGACTGCGAACTCCCGGAGCGCGGCCTCATGGGCCTCTCCCGAGAGCGCCTCCAGGCTCCGGCTGTGCAGCACGGCCACCAGATCGACGAACCAGGGGTCCCGCTGCAGGTCCACCTCGTAGGGCACCGGGCGGCCGAGCCCGGTCACGTTCTTCACCCCGCGCGTCAGCCAGTCCTCGTTCTTGAGCACGGCGATGACGATCTCGGATATGCCGAGCGTGGCGATGGCGAAATAGTCCGAGCGCAGGCCGAGCGCGATCCGCCCGATGACGAAGGCGGCCCCGGCGGCGAGCAGCCCGCCCGCGAACCAGGAGAGGATGATCGGCAGGCCGAGGCCGCCGAGATAGCCGGTCTTGGCGGGCTCCACCGCCTCGATGGCATCGACCGCCGGATCGAAGAAGACCCCCGCACCGAAGAGGCCGGCAAGGACGACTGCCGCCAGCGCCGCCGCGCGCATGCGGCTGCGGGGCATGTAGCGGGCAAGCGCCAGCGCAAGCCCGCCGGCGGCCATCAGGATGAGCAGCGCGATGAACAGCCCGCCGCCGCCCGCCGCCCAGGCGGCCGGCACGGGCGGGCGGGAGACGAGCACGCCCGCAAGCCCGCCCAGCGCCGCGAAGCCCATGATGCCGATATTGAAGAGGCCCGCATAACCCCACTGGATGTTGACCGCGAGCGACATGAGGGCGGAGATGAGGCAGAGATTGAACACCGCCAGCGCCAGCGACCAGGACTGGCCGAAGCCGACCCCGGCCAGCCCCGCGCCCACGATGGCGAGCGCCACCGCGTTCCTGAGCGCCGGCGTCACAGCACCCGCCCCCGGAATATGCCCGACGGCCGGAGCAGCAGGACGAGCACCAAGATCATGAAGGAGACGGCGAACTTGTAGTCGGTCGAGAGCAGCTGCGCGAGGCCGTCCGGCTGCCAGGGACCGGGCAGCAGGTAGTGCAGGAACTTCTTCCAGGCATAGGTGACGGTGACCTCGGAGAAGGCGACGATCACCGCGCCGACGATGGCGCCGACCGGCTGGCCGATGCCGCCCAGTATCGCGGCGGCGAACATCGGCAGCAGCAGCTGAAAATAGGTGAAGGGCTTGAAGCTCTTGTCGAGGCCGTAAAGCGCGCCCGCAATGGCGGCGAGCGCGGCCGCGATCGCCCAGGCGATGAGCACGACGCGCTCGGGATTTATGCCGGAGAGCAGCGCCAGATCCTCGTTGTCGGAATAGGCGCGCATGGACTTGCCCGTCCGGGTGCGCTGCAGGAAGCGGAAGAGCAGGAAGACCGCGACCGCGGCGACGACGACGGTCAGGCATTGCGTCGTCTTGATCGAGAGGCCCTCGGCGAGCCCCGTAGCCCGCTTGAATTCCCGCGCTTTCACGATGAAGCGCTCGCCGTCCGTGAACTGCCGGTCGCCGGGCCCGATGATGAAGCGCACCAGACCGTTCAGGAGGAACATGACGCCGAGCGAGGCCATGACGAGCACGATGGGGGCGC
Organism: Alphaproteobacteria bacterium; assembly: GCA_022827685.1. GTDB lineage: Bacteria > Pseudomonadota > Alphaproteobacteria > Bin95 > Bin95 > Bin95. The sequence goes on along the minus strand of JAJEIH010000038.1, from coordinate 23,038 downwards.
TGCGCCGCCGGCGGTAGAAGCGGAACACCAGCCGGTCGGCGGCGAGAGCGGCGGCGATGGCGGCGACGATGCCGAAGGGGAGCGCCAGGAGCGCCGTCGGCAGGGGCCCGAGACCGACGCCCCAGGCCTGGAGCAGCCAGGTCGCGAGGATGGTCGCCATGGTGCCGAAGGCCATGAGGTCGCCATGGGCGAGATTGGCGAAGCGCAATATGCCGAAGACGAGCGTGATGCCGAGCGCGCCGAGCGCAAGCTGGGCGGCGTAGGCGAGCCCCGGCACGATGACATAATTGCCGAGCAGGACCGCCGCGTTCACGAGGTCGGGCAGCACCCCTCAGCCTCCGAGAAAGGACCGGCGCACTTCTGGATTGGCGAGGAGCGCTGCGCCGGTGTCGGTGAAGCGGTTCTCGCCGGTGACGAGCACATAGCCCCGGTCGGCGATGGCAAGCGCCTGGCGGGCGTTCTGCTCGGCCATCAATATGGCGATGCCGGCGCCGCGGATCTCCAGCATGCGCTGGAACAGGTCGTCCATCACGATGGGTGACACGCCGGCCGTCGGCTCGTCCAGCATCAGCACGGCGGGCTCGGTCATCAGCGCGCGGCCGACAGCGACCTGCTGGCGCTGGCCGCCGGAGAGTTCGCCCGCCGGACGGTCCCGGTTCTCCCGGACGGCCGGGAAGAGCTCGAAGACCCGTTCCATGGTTTCCCCGACGCCCTGGCGCCGGAGGAACGCGCCCATCTCCAGGTTTTCGCGCACCGTCAGGGTTGCGAACACATTGTCGGTCTGCGGCACGAAGGCCATGCCGCGCCCGACCCTGTCCTGGGGCGAGAGGCCGGTGATGTCCTCGCCGTCGAGCCGCACCGTGCCGGAGCGGAGCCGCACCATGCCGAGCAGCGCCTTCATGGCCGTGGACTTGCCCGCCCCGTTCGGGCCGACAATGACGGCGATCTCGCCGCGCTCCACGGCTATGGCGCAGCCGCGGATGATGTCGGCCCCGCCATAGCCGCCGGTCATGGCCTCGCCTTCGAGGAAGCTCACGGGGTCCCTGCCGCCGGGGCCCGGCCGAGATAGGCCTCGATCACGGCTTCATCCGCCATGATCCGGTCGGCGGGCCCCTGGGTCAGCACCCGGCCCTCCACCATCACGATCACCGGGTCGCAGAGCCGCGAGATGAAATCCATGTCGTGCTCGATCATGAAGAAGGTATAGCCGCGCTCTGCGTTCAGCCGCAGGATGGACTCGGTAATCCGGCGCAGCAGCGTGCGGTTGACCCCGGCGCCGACCTCGTCCAGCAGCACGATCCGGGCATCGACCATCATCGTGCGCCCGAGCTCCAGCAGTTTCTTCTGGCCGCCCGAGAGGTTGCCGGCCTGCTCGTCGGCGACAGGGCCGAGGCGGAGGAAGTCGATCACCTCGTCCGCCTTCTCCCGGTTCGCGCGTTCCTCCTCGCGGACCGCGCCGGGCTTGAGCCATGCGCCGGGCAGGCTTTCCCCGGTCTGGCCGGCGGGCACTGTCATCAGGTTCTCGCGGAGCGTGAGCGTCGGGAACTCATGCGCGATCTGGAAGGTCCGCAGCAGGCCCCGGTGGAACAGGTCGTGCGGCTTGAGGCCGGTGATCTCCTCCCCGCCGAGGAAAATGCGCCCGGCATCGGGCGCGAGCACGCCTGCGATCAGGTTGAAGAGCGTCGTCTTGCCCGCGCCGTTCGGGCCGATCAGCCCGGTGATCGAGCCCCCGGCGATCTCGAGGCTCGCGCCGTCCACCGCCGCAACGCCGCCGAAGCGCTTGGAGACCTCGGCGACGCGGATCATCGCGGCAGCGCCGCCTTGCGACACGAGGGCCGGGCGGCGGGCATGGACGCCGCGCCGCCCGCCTTCACTCCGTCAGCGATACCTGACGGTGGTGATCTTGCCGCCGTCGATCGCGATCTCGCGGTAGTTGCCGGCGCTCTCGCCCTGGCCGATCAGCTCGACCGCGGACGCGCCGACATAGTCCACATCGCCGCCGCCGGCGATGATCTCCAGCGCCTTGCCGAGCTCGCCCGGATGGATCTTCTCGCCGGGCGCGTTGGCGACCGCCATCACATGGTCCTTGAGCTTGCCGCTGTCGGCGGAGCCGGCGGCCTGCATGGCCAGCATGATAAGCGCGGCGGCGTCATAGGCCTCGCCCGTGAAGGGGCCGGCCTTGAAGCCCGCCGCTCCGGCCATGTCGGAGAAGGTCGCCGCGCCGGTGCTGTCGGTGCCCGGAACCGTCCCGAAGGAGCCGTTCAGGTCCGCCCCGATGGCCTCGACCAGGCTGTCGCCGATCATGCCGTCCGGCAGCAGGAACGTCTCGAAGGCGCCGGTGTCGAGCGCGCCCTGGATGATGCCCTTGCCGCCCTGGTCCAGGTAGCCGGCGACCACGAGCACATCGCCGCCGGCGGCGGCGAGCGCGGCGACCTCGGCCGCATAGTCGCCCTTGCCGTCCTCATGCGCGGCCTCGATGGTCACATCGCCGCCCATCGCCTTGAAATTGGTGGCGACGCTGTCGGCGAGGCCCTTGCCGTAGTCGTTGTTGGTGTAGGTGATGGCGATGGTCCCGACGCCGCGCTCCTTCAGCACCTCGGCAATCACCTGCCCCTGGCGGGCGTCCGAGGGCGCGGTGCGGAAGAACAGGCCGTTGTCCTCCAGGGTGGAGAGCGCCGGCGAGGTCGCCGACGGCGAGATCATCACCACGCCGTTCGGCATGGCGACATTCTGCAGCATGGCCGTGGTCACGCCCGAGCAGTCGCCGCCGACGATGGCGTTGACCCGGTCCGCGGTAATCAGCCGCTCCGCCGCCGCACTCGCCGCCGCGGCATCGACGCAGGTGGTGTCGCCGCGCACCGGCGTCACCGAGGCGCCGCCGAGCAGGGCCTTGCTGTCATTGACTTCCTTGATCGCGAGTTCCGCGCCGGCCGCGATATCCGGCGCCAGCGATTCGATCGGGCCGGTAAAGCCCACCATCACGCCGATCTTGACTTCGTTGTCCGCGGCCTGGGCCGAGGTGACCGCCATCGCGGCCGCGAGGGCGATGATAATCCTGCGCATAACGTCCTCCTTTGAAGAACCGGGCGGCGCTCAAACTCCGCGCGCCAGCGGGAACGGGCCGCCCAAAAGCCTTTTTACATTGTATGAAAACAATATGTGTCGGGCAATTGATCCGGCCTTTCCAAACAGTCCATTCTTCGGGTTTGAGCGCCAGTCGCGGGAGAGGGCCCATCCGCATCGAAGAAGCGAGACCGGCCGCCGCGCCCGCCGCGGGCCGGGCGCTGTGATCCGCATTACCGGCGGGCGCTGGCGCGGGCGGCGGCTTGCCGTGCCTGCCGACCGTTCTGTGCGCCCGACGGCCGAACGGGTGCGCGAGGCGGCGTTCAACCGCCTCCTCCATGCCGGACTCGACCCGCCGCTCGAAGGCGCGGCCTTCCTCGATGTCTTCGCCGGCACGGGCGCGGTCGGGCTGGAGGCGCTCTCGCGCGGGGCCGCGCGGGCATCCTTTATCGAGAGCGATCCTGCGGCGCTCGCCCTGCTCCGCGGCAATGTCGGCGGGGAGGGGACAATCCATGTCCGCGACGCCGTCTCGCCGGGGCCCGCGCCCGCCGCCCACGACATCGCCTGGCTGGACCCGCCCTGGGGCTCGGGGCTGGCCGCGCCGGCGCTCGCCGCGCTGGGGTGCGAAGGCTGGCTCAGTCCGGGCGCGCTGGTCGTCGTCGAGAGCGCGCACGGCGACACGCCCGACCTGCCCGGCCTCATCGACCGCCGCCGCTACGGCCGCGCCGCGCTTGCCTTCTTGCGCTTTTCCGCCCTTCCGCCTAACAGGGAGGGGCGAGACTGAGGGGGTGGGGTTCATGGCGGCGGTGCCTGTGCTGTCCGAGATACCGGGGACGGTGTTCAAGATCGAGGTCGGGGTCGGCGACGAGGTGGCGGAGGACGATCCGGTGGTCATACTGGAGTCGATGAAGATGGAGATTCCGGTGGGCGCGCCTCAAGCGGGCCGGGTCGCCGAGATTCTGGTCGAGGAGGGCGAGGCGGTGGAAGAAGGCCAGGAAGTCGCCGTCATCGAGGCCTGAGGCGGCCGCGGCCATGCCTGCCGGGACGCCTCCCTTCGCCAGGATACTGATCGCCAATCGCGGCGAGATCGCCTGCCGGATTGCGCGGACCGCCCGGCGCCTCGGGATCGGCACGGTGGCCGTCTATTCCGAGGCCGACGCCGGCGCCCTGCATGTGCGGATGGCGGACGAGGCGGTGGCGATCGGCGGGTCCGCGCCGCCGGAAAGCTATCTCGTCGGCCCGCGCATCATCCAGGCGGCGCTCGACACGGGCGCGGAGGCGGTCCATCCGGGCTTCGGCTTCCTCTCGGAGAATGCGGGCTTCGTCAAGGCCGTGGAGGCCGCGGGGCTGGTCTTCATCGGGCCCGGCGCGGCCGCCATCGCCGCCATGGGCGACAAGATCGAGAGCAAGCGCCTCGCGGAGCGCGCCGGCGTGCCCGTCGTGCCGGGCGATGCGGGCGAGATCGCGGACGCCGAGGCGGCCGTCGCCAGCGCGCGCCGGATCGGCTACCCGGTCATGGTCAAGGCCTCGGCCGGCGGCGGCGGCAAGGGCATGCGCATCGCCGGCTCCGACGACGAACTGCGGCAGGTCTTCGGCTCCACGGTGAACGAGGCCGAAAACGCCTTCGGCGACGGCCGCGTCTTCGTCGAGAAATATGTGGAGGAGCCGCGCCATATCGAGGTCCAGGTGCTGGCGGACGCGCATGGCAACGCCGTGCATCTCGGCGAGCGCGAATGCTCGATCCAGCGCCGCCACCAGAAGGTGATCGAGGAATGCCCGAGCCCGTTCGTCGATGAGGCGCTGCGCGCGGAAATGGGCGCGCGGGCGGTCGCGCTCGCCCGCGCCGTCAATTACCGCTCGGCCGGCACGGTCGAGTTCATCGTAGACCGGGAGCGCAATTTCTACTTCCTGGAGATGAACACCCGCCTCCAGGTCGAACATCCGGTGACGGAGATGGTGACCGGCCTCGACCTCGTGGAGCAGATGCTGCGCGTGGCGGCGGGCGAGCCGCTCGCCTTCGGCCAGGAGGATGTCCGCCTCGACGGCTGGGCCATCGAGGCGCGGGTCTATGCGGAGCGCCCGGAGCGCAACTTCGCGCCCTCCATCGGGCGGCTGGAGACCTTCCGCCCGCCGGCGGAGGAACACGGCGTGCGCATCGACACGGGCGTGGTCGAGGGCTCCGAGATCACCATGTTCTACGACCCGATGATCGCCAAGCTGGCGGCTCACGGCGCGACGCGCGAGGAGGCGCGGCTGAGGCTCGCGGGCGCGCTTGGCGGCTTCGCCATCGGCGGCGTCGGGCACAATATCGACTTCCTCGCCGCGATCGCCGACCGCCCGCGCTTCGCCGAAGGCCGCCTCAGCACCGCCTTCATCGACGAGGAGTTCCCGGAGGGTTACGACCCCGGCAGCGGCGCCGCCCTGCATCGCCGCCTGTTCGCCGCCGTCGCGACGGCGCTCGCTCGGGCGGAATCGCGGGCGGCGGGCGGCGGGGAGCGGCGCGGCTGGGCCGTGCTGTTCGACGAGGACACGGCGCAGGTCGAGGCCCGGCCGGACGGAGAGGGCCTCTGCCTGGAGATCGACGGCGAGCCGGCGCGGCTGGAAGGCGCCCGCGCGCCCGGCGGGACCCATTTCCAGGGGCGGTTCGACGGCGGGGCGGTCTCGGTCCGGGTGGAGGAGGACGGCGCGGGCTGGCTGCTCTCCTTCCGGGGCGCGCAGGTTCGTGTGCGGGCGGTGCCGCCGCGCGTCGCGGAGTTCGCGCGCCTCATGCCGAAGAAGGCGCCGCCGGACACCTCGAAAGTGCTGCTCTCGCCGATGCCCGGCCTGCTGGTCTCGCTGGCGGTCGCGGAGGGCGACGAGGTCGAGGCCGGGCAGACGCTCGCCGTGGTCGAGGCGATGAAGATGGAGAACGTGCTGCGCGCCGAGCGGCCGGGCCGCGTCAGGTCCATCCCGACCGCCGCCGGCGACAATCTGGCCGCCGACCAGCCGATCCTCTATTTCGAGTAGCGGGGCGGCACGGGGCCGGACGGCGCAGGAAAAGGAGTTTCGCCATGCCGGAAGACCACGATCGTTTCATGGGCCTGGCGCTTGAAGAAGCGGAACGGGGACAGGCCGAGGGCAATGTCCCGGTCGGCTCCGTCATCGTGCGCGGCGGCGAGGTCGTCGGACGCGGGCGCAACCGCGTCGCCTCGGACCGCGACCCGACCTGCCATGCCGAGGTGGACGCGCTCCGGGACGCCTGCCGCAATCTCGACAGCCCCGACCTTTCGGGCGCCGCCTGCTACACCACGATGGAGCCCTGCCCGATGTGCTGCTGGGCGCTGCAGGAGGCGGGAGTCGCGCGCCTCGTGCTGGGCGCGCGCCATGCGGAGATGCGCCGCACGGACTACGGCCGCTACAGCGTCGAGGCGCTGCTGGAGCTGACGGGCCGCTCGCTGGAGATCGTCACCGGCGTGCGCACGGCGGAATGCGAGGCGATCCGCCGGAACTGGACCGGCCGGGTGGAACCGGAAGCCTGAACGGCGCGCCCTCGGGCGGAAAGGAGGCGGAGATGAACATGGCAAACGGAGAACTGTTCGCCGTGCTGGGCGAGCAGCGCTACCGGATCGACCGGCCCTGGGGCCGCTGGCCGTCGCATATTCCGGTCGGGATCATCAGCAAATGCGCGGTCGATGCCGGCGGCAACCTCTATGTCTGCCAGCGGCGCTCGACCCCGGTGCTGGTGTTCGACCCGGAGGGGAACTTCGTCAGAAGCTGGGGCGACGGCGAGATCGCGGACCCGCACGGCATCGCCGCGGCGCCGGACGGGCGCATCCTGGTCGTGGACCGGGACGCGCACCAGGTGCTCGTCTTCGACGCGGAAGGCAAGCTGCTGCTGGCGCTCGGCGAGCGCCACCGCCCGCGCACCCAGGCGCCCTTCAACCACCCGACCGATGTCGCGGTCGGGCCGGACGGCGGCCTCTATGTCTCGGACGGCTACGGCAACACGATGGTCCACCGCTTCGCGCCCGACGGCGCGCATCTGGCGAGCTGGGGCGGACGGGGGGACGGCCCCGGCCAGTTCACCACGCCGCACGGCATCGGCGTGCTCGGCGACGGGCGGGTGCTCGTGGGGGACCGGGAGAACAACCGCGTCCAGGTCTTCTCGCCGGACGGCGGCCATCTCGATGATTTCGGCCCCTTCTACAAGCCGATGGACATCCATATCGACGGCGAGGAGCGGATCTATGTCTCGGACCAGGTACCGCGCGTGACGGCGCTCGGCCCCGACGGGACCATCTTCGGAAGCTGCAAGCCGGTGGCGGTCATGCCGCACGGGGTCGCCGGGGCGGCCGACGGGACGCTCTATTTCGTCGAGACCCACACCACCGTCATCACCCGCCTCGCCCCCGTCGCCTGACTTGGAGAGAGGATAGCGATCGCCTATATGGAGAGGCGGGCGAACAGGGCCCCGGAAAAGGGGCGGCAATGAAGAAGCTCATAACCGCAGCCGAATTCCTCCAGGCCTACTCGGAAGGGCGCATCGGCTCGCGCGAAGCGATGCGCGGTATCGGCGTGGACAGCTTCCGCGACCTGCTGAACGCCATGGCGGACTGCGGCTGGCGGTTGCCGCGCGGCCGCGGCCGCGAAGACGAGGTCGAGCGCGAAGTCGCCGAGGCCCTCCCCATGCTGGCTGAAGCGCTGGGACTCCCGGTATCGGACGCTCGGCCGAAATGATCGCGGTGGTGATGCCCGACACCGGGCCGCTGATTTCGCTCGCCCGCATCGGACGGCTCGACCTGATCGACCGGTTCAAGAGCCAGATACTGATTACGGACGCGGTGCAGGTCGAATTGATGGACGGTCCTCAGGACGCGCCGGACCTGGCGGTCCTGACGGAGTGGATTGCAAAGGGCGAAAACCGCATACGTGTCGTCGAAACCACATACGGGGCGCTGCTGAAACAGAACCGCGAGCTTCTTCAGTTCGTGCCGGAGAAGGAACGAGCGCGTTTCCGCCGACGCAGCAAGATCCAGGACGCCGGCGAGAACGCAATCAGGGAAATGGCGGACGAACTCCGCAACACACTCTCGCGTGACGCCACGGCCCTTGTCCTGTTCGAAGACGCGAATGTGATGAAAATGGACTTCGGCCCGTATGTTCGCGTCATGACGACATGGTCTTTCGCCATGGCGCTGGAACGGCTTGAGGTGATTTCCTCGGCCGACGACCTGTTCGACCGGATCGAAGAAACCGGGCGCACGCCGCCGCGCCATGTCTTCGACCGCCGCAGCGAGGAAGGCAGGGAGGACTTCGAAGACAGCTACGATAGTTCCTGAGGGTATGGCGTCTTTGGCCCTCGCGGACGCCCCGCCGGCAGGGTAACGCCTCGCAAGGACCGCGCGCTACCCTGCCGCGCGGAGCCTTGCGAAGCCGGCTTCGAGGTCGGCGATCAGGTCGTCGGGGTCTTCGAGGCCGATATGCAGGCGGAGCAGCGGGCCGGCGGGGTTCCAGACGGTGGCCGTGCGCCAGGCCGAGGGGTCGCTCGGCACGATCAGGCTCTCGAAGCCGCCCCAGCTCGATCCCATGCCGAACAGCTCCAGCCCGTCGAGCATCGCCGCCACCGCCTCCGGGCCCGCCGGATTGAGCAGCAGGCCGAACAGGCCGGACGCGCCGGTGAAGTCCCGCTTCCAGATCGCATGGCCCGGGTCGTCCGGCAGCGCGGGGTAGAGCACCCGCTCGACCTCCGGCCGGCCCTGCAGCCAGGTCGCGACCCGCATCGCGTTCTCCTGGTGGCGGGCGAGGCGGACGCTCATGGTGCGGATGCCGCGCGTACCGAGATAGATGTCGTCCGGGCCGGCGCAGAGCCCGGTCATGTTCCACCAGGCGCGCACCATTTCGAGCGTTTCGGCGTCGCGGCAGGTGACGACCCCCAGCATCGCGTCGGAATGGCCCACGATATATTTGGTCGCGGCGTGGATGGAGAGGTCCGCGCCGTGGTCGAACGGCTTGAAGAAGAGCGGCGTCGCCCAGGTGTTGTCGATGGCGACGCGCGCCCCGCGGGCATGGGCGGCTTCCGCGATCGCCGGCACGTCCTGCATCTCGAAGGTCTGCGAGCCGGGCGCCTCCAGATAGACCAGCTTGGTCTCCGGGCGCATCAGTTCCGCGATGCCGGCGCCGATGCCGGGGTCGAAGAAGGTGGCGCCGATGCCGTGGCGCGGCAGCGCCTCGGTGGCGTAGCGCCGCGCCGGGGCATAGACGCAGTCCGCCACCAGCACATGGTCGCCGGCCGAGAGCATGGAGGAGTAGCCGAGCGCGACCGCCGCCATGCCGGAGGGACAGATGACCGCGCCCGCCGCGCCCTCGATCTCCGCCACCGTGTCCTCCAGGGTGAACATGGTGGGCGTGCCGCGCCGCCCGTAGGCCGGGTCGCGCGGGCCCTTGGGGGCGAGGCGCTCGGCGACCGTGCGGGACAGGATCGTCGAGGCGTGGAAGACCGGCGTGTTGACCACGCCGAAGAAGTCGTGCGGATGGCGCCCCGCATGCGTGAGCACCGTGTCCGGGCGTTTTCCCTCTGTCATGTCTCTACCGGCGTGTCCTCTCGCGATCCCCATTCGCTCCATGAGCCGTCATAGACGGCCGCATCGGTGCGTCCCAGTTCGTAAAGCCCGAGCGCCAGCACGGCGGCCGTCACCCCGGAGCCGCAGGTCGTCGCCACCGGCCTGTCGAGGTCGAGCCCCGCCGCCTCGAAGGCCGCGCGGAGCGCCGCCCTGTCCCGGAAGGTGCGGCTCTCCGGGTCCAGAATCTCCGTGTAGGGCAGGTTGAGGCTGCCGGGGATGTGGCCGCTGCGCATGCCGGCCCTCGGCTCCGGCTCGGTGCCGTGGAAGCGCCCGGCGCTGCGCGCATCCAGCACCTGTTCGGCGCGGCTCGCGATGTTGGCCAGCATGTCTTCCCACGCGCGCACCAGCGCCGGCCGCGCCTCGGCCGCATAGCCCGCCTCGACGGGGCGGCCCTCGGCAAGCCATTTCGGCAGGCCGCCGTCGAGCACGCGCACGCGCTCGTGGCCGAAAGCCCGGAAGGTCCACCAGACGCGCGCCGCACCCGTGGTGCCGACCGTGTCATAGACCACGACCTCGTCGTCGCGCCCGATCCCCATCGCCCCCATGGCGAGCGCGAATTCCTTCTCGCCGGGCAGCATGTGCGGCAGGTCGCTCGCGCGGTCGGCCACGCCGTCTATGTCGAAGAAGCGCGCGCCCGGAATATGCGCCTCCAGGAACTCCGCCCCGGCGTCGCGCCCGGCGGTCGGCAGGTGGTGGCTGCCGTCCAGCAGCACGACCCGGCCCAGCCTCGCGGCCAGCTCCTCCGTGGAGATCAGCGCGCTCATGCGCCCTCCTCCTCCAGATGGACATTGATGCGCCGGTTGCGCCGGCCCTTGTTCTCGATCTTGCCGATGCGCACGCGCCCGATCTCCCCGGTGCGCGCGACATGGGTGCCGCCGCAGGGCTGCAGGTCCACGGCAGCCCCGATCTCCAGCACGCGCACCCGCCCGGCACCGCGCGGCGGCTGCACCGACATGGTGCGCACCAGCTCCGGGTTGGCGTCGAGTTCGGCCTCGTCGATCCAGCGCGGGACCACGGAGTGGTCGGCCTCGATGAGCGCATTCAGCGCCTTGCCGAGCGCCTCCTTGTCAAGCGCCGTGTCCGGCAGGTCGAAATCGAGCCGGCTCTTCGCCTCGCCGACCGCGCCGCCGGTGACGCCACCCGTCACGACCGCCGAGAGCAGATGCAGGCAGGTGTGCATGCGCATGTGGCGGTAGCGCCGTTCCCAGTCGATCTCCGCCCGCACCTTCGCCCCGACGGCGGGCGGCGCAGCGCCCTCCGGGAGGGGATGCAGCACGGAGTCCCCCTCGCCCTTCACCGCCGGCAGCACGGCGAAGACCGCGCCGCTTTCGTCCACCAGCCGGCCGGTATCGCCCGGCTGACCGCCGCCGGTCGGGTAGAACACGGTGCGGTCGAGCGCGACGCCGGCGGGCCCGGCGGCCGTCACCACGGCGTCGCAGGCCCGCGCATAGGCGTCGTCGCGAAAGACGAGTTCCATAGGCTCTCGCTCCAGTCGGGAAGAACAGGCGCCGGACTATAAGCGTCCCGGCCCGCCGGCACTATCCCGCAGGTCGGCCGCTGCGCCTCCCCTCTGCCGCCGGCCCGGCAATACGGCGCTGACCACGACCGGAATCGATATTTGTTCATCATATTAGAAATAATTCTTTTTACTGGCTTGACATTGTCATCCCTGGCGGCCATATAAGGCCGGTGTAGGGGAACGGCATCCGCGGAACCGCTCCCCCTGCCGGTTCGCGCCGGCGCGAAAAAGACCCCGGGAAGCCGACGGGAGACGTGCGCCCTGCGTCCGGCCTCGCGCGCACGGGCGCGCAGGCGCAATCAGGCGCGCAAACCGCGCCGCCGCGAAACGCGCGCCGGGACGCGCGGGCACGGGCGCGCGGGATACGCGCGAATCAGGGTCCCGCCGCATGGGCCGCGTCGGCTGCGGGAGGAAGGAACGGAGTGGAACGAAACGGGAGGAAGGAACGGTGTTCGGGATGCAGACAGACACAATTTCGGTAAACAGCCCTGCCGGGTTGAGAGAAGCCCTCCCGCCCCGGCCCTCGGATCGCTGTCCGGGGCAAGCCTTCCCCGCAGGCGAGGGAGGGAGACGAACGGCAGCCTTATGCCCGGAAGGACCACAGGATATGCGCCGCCCGCATGCGGATCATGACATTCCATGACACTTCATGACACGGTGCAGGAGGCCGCTCCGCCCGCCGCTTCCCCGGACGGGAAGAACATGGTGCCCGGCTTGCCGAAGCGTCCCCTCGCTCCTCCTGGGAAAGAAGGGCCGGCAGCGCTCCGCCGGCGGCCCTCACGAACGCGGGCGGCCGGGAATGTGGTTGAAGACGGATTCCGCAAGCCCGCCGTCGGTCAGGATCACCTGCCCGGTGACATAGCGGGAATCGGGGCCGAGCAGGAAGGCGATGATGTCGGCTATGTCCTCCGGCTGGGCCACCCGGCCCATCGGCACCAGCGCCTCGCGCGCCGCCTTCACCTCGGGGTCCGCATACATCGCCTCGGTCATCATGGTGCGCACGAGGCCGGGCGAGACGCAGTTGACGCGGATGCCGTCCGCCGCCCATTCCTGCGCCATCTGCTTGGCGAGGATGATGACGCCGGCCTTGCTCGCCGAATAGGCGCCCATGCCGCTATGCGGGTTCATGCCGGACATGGAGGCCGTGACGGCGATGGCGCCCCCGCTTTCCTTCAGATGCGGATGCGCCGCCTTGCCGAGCAGCCAGGTCGCGCGGGTGTTGACGTTCATGGTGAGGTCCCACTCGTCGAGCCCGAGCCGGGTCAGCGGGGCGGGCGCGGCGAGGCCGGCATTGGAGACCAGCGCGTCGATGCCGCCCATCGCGCCGGCCGCCTCCGCAACGATGCGCGCAGGCTCCTCCGGGTCGCCGAGATCGCCCATGAAGGGCGTGGCCTCGACGCCCTCCTCGCGCAGTTCAGCGAGCAGGGCCTCCAGCTCGTCCTCATGCGCGCGGTCCACCGCGGCGATATGCGCCGGCCTGTTGCTCCGCCTCGCATCCTGCGCGAGCCTCCGGCAAACCGCCCGCCCGATGCCGCGCGCCGCGCCTGTCACGATGGTCCTCATCTGTCCCCGTGCCTCCCTTTTCCGGCCATGCTACATGAGCGGGCCCGCCGCGCCAGTCCGGCGGCCCCGATTACGAGGTGAGACGACATGGCCGACCCCATCCACCACAGGGTGCTGATCCTCGGCTCCGGCCCGGCCGGCTACACGGCCGCCATCTATGCCGCGCGCGCCGCGCTCAGGCCCGGCCTGGTGCAGGGCATGGCGCCGGGCGGGCAGCTCACCATCACCACCGATGTGGAGAACTATCCGGGCTTCGCCGACGTGATCCAGGGCCCGTGGCTGATGGAGCAGATGGAGGCGCAGGCCCGGCATGTCGGCACGGAGACCTATTTCGACATGATCGTCGAATGCGACTTCGACGCCCGGCCGATGGTCTGCAAGGGCGACGGCGGGCAGGTCTATACAGCCGACGCGGTCGTGATCTCGACGGGCGCGGAGGCGAAATGGCTGGGCCTGCCGAGCGAAGAGCGCTTCCGGGGCTTCGGCGTCTCGGCCTGCGCCACCTGCGACGGCTTCTTCTTCCGCGACCGCGAGGTGCTGGTGGTGGGCGGCGGCAACACGGCGGTCGAGGAGGCGCTCTACCTCACCAACCATGCCAGCAGGGTCTCGGTGGTCCACCGGCGCGACAGCCTGAGGGCGGAGAAAATCCTCCAGGAGCGGCTGTTCCGCAACGACAAGGTCGAAATGGTCTGGGACACGGTGCTGGAGGAGGTGCTGGGCGGCGGCGAGCCGGCAGGCGTCACCGGTGCGAAGCTGCGCCATGTGAAGACCGGCGCCGTGACCGAGCGCGCCGTGGACGGCGTGTTCATCGCCATCGGCCACCGCCCCAACACCGACATCTTCCGGGGGCTGCTGGAGATGGACGAAGAGGGCTATCTCATCACCCGCCCGGACAGCACGATTACCTCCCTGCCGGGCGTGTTCGCGGCGGGCGACGTGAAGGACAAGGTCTTCCGCCAGGCCGTCACCGCCGCCGGCCTCGGCTGCATGGCGGCGCTGGAGGCCGAGAAATACCTGGCGGCGATGGAGTAGCGGCATGACGAGCGACAGACTGGAAGTGAACGGCACCGAGTACCGCCGGCCCGAACGGCCGCTGGTCGTGGTGTGCATCGACGGCGGGGACCCGGCCTATATCGAGCACGGGCTCAAGGCGGGCATCCTGCCCAATATCGCCCGCTACATGCGGGGCGGCTTCCATACGGTGGCAGAGGGCACCATGCCGAGCTTCACCTGCCCCAACAACATGTCGATCGTCACCGGCCGCCCGGCCTCGGTGCATGGCATCTCCGGCAATTTCTACCTCGACCGCGCGACGAACGAGCCGGTGGTGATGACAGGCCCCGAATTGCTGGAGGTCAACTCGGTGATGAGCGAGTTCTCGCGCGCCGGCCTGCGGGTCGCCTCGATCACCGCCAAGGACAAGCTCCGCCGCCAGCTCCAGAAGGGCATGGACCTTTCCGCCGGCTCGGTCAGCTTTTCCTCGCAGCATGCCGACCGCTGCACGATGGCGGAGAACGGCATCGAGGACGCGCTCGGCTTCGTCGGCCAGCCGCTGCCGGACATGTATTCGGCGGACCTCTCGCTGTTCGTGCTGGACGCCGGGCTGAAGCTGCTGGAGGAGCGCCGCCCGGACATGCTCTACCTCTCGCTCACCGACTATATCCAGCACGCCTACGCGCCGGGGCATCCGGAGGCCGATCGCTTCTATGCGGAAATGGACGCGCGCTTCGGCGCCTTCGAGGAGCTGGGCGCGACCGTGGCGCTCACCGCCGACCACGGCATGAACGACAAGGCGGACGAGGACGGCGCGCCCCTGGTGGTCTGGCTGCAGGACATTCTGGACAGCGCATGCGGCGCGGGCGCCTCGACCGTCATCTGCCCGATCACCGACGCCTTTGTGGGCCATCACGGCTCGCTCGGCGGCTTCGTGCGCGTCTATTGCCACGAGGGGCTGCCGGTCGAGCGGGCGGCCGAGGCCGTCGCGGACGCGCCGGGCGTGGAGCGGGTGCTTTCCCGCGAGGCGGCGTCGCGCGAATTCGACCTGCCCTGGGGCCGCGAGGGGGACCTGGCGGTGCTGGCCGATGCGCGCACCGTCATCGGGTCCCGCGAGGCGGACCACGACCTGAGCGGGCTCAAGGGCCACCGGCTGCGCACCCATGGCAGCCTGCACGAGGCCCATGTGCCGATCATCCTGAGCCGCCCGGTGAGCGACGACTACGCCCGCCGCGCCGAGGAAAGGCGGCTGCACAGCTACGAGGCGTTCGACTACGCGCTCAACGGCGTCACCGCCTGACCGGCGTCAGGCGCGGGTGGCCGCCAGCCACTCGCGCACGCGCGCTTCCGGGTCGGGGTTGAGCGTGATGTCGGTGACGGCCGAGAGGATGTCGGCCCCGGCCTCCAGCACGCCGGGCGCGCGCTCCACCGTCAGGCCCCCGATGGCGACCAGCGGCATGGCGCCGACGCGCCGCTTCCACTCGCCGACCCGCTCCAGCCCCTGCGGGCCGAAGCGCATCGCTTTCAGGATCGTCGGATAGACCGGCCCGAGCGCGACATAGTCGGGCGCCAGCGCGAGCGCCCGGTCGAGCTCGGCGCCGTCATGCGTGCTGACGCCGAGGCTGAGGCCGGCGGCCCGGACGGCGTCCAGGTCCGCCCCGTCCAGGTCCTCCTGGCCGAGATGCACATAGTCGCAGCCCTCCTCGATGGCGAGCCGCCAGTAGTCGTTGACGATGAGCTGGCAGTCATGCGCCGCGCAGACCGCCTTCGCCGTGCGGATTTCGGCGCGTAGTTCGGCTTCCGGCCGGTCCTTGATGCGCAATTGCACGAGGCGAATGCCGTGCGGCACCAGCCGTTCGCACCATGCCGCGCTGTCGAAGATCGGGTAGAAGCGGTCAAGCATCGCCGAGCACGGCGCGGCCGATCACGGGCGTCGAGGGCTCTGCCATGTCGCGCGGCTCCATCGGGTCGGCCTCCCGGGCCGCGCGGCCGGCTTCGACCGCCTGCGCGAAGGCCGCGGCCATCCGGGCCGGATCGCCCGCCTTTGCGACCGCCGTGTTCAGCAGCACGGCGTCATAGCCGAGTTCCATCGCGGCCGCCGCATGGCTCGGCAGGCCGATGCCGGCGTCCA
Organism: Alphaproteobacteria bacterium; assembly: GCA_022827685.1. Taxonomy (GTDB): domain Bacteria; phylum Pseudomonadota; class Alphaproteobacteria; order Bin95; family Bin95; genus Bin95. The sequence goes on along the minus strand of JAJEIH010000038.1, from coordinate 7,170 downwards.
CCACCAGCGGCACATCGGGGAAATGGGCCCGCATGGCGCGCAGCGCGAACACGTTGTTGAGGCCGCGCCCGCTGCCGATGGGCGCGCCCCAGGGCATCAGCACCTCGCAGCCGGCCTGGAGCAGCCGCTCCGCCACGACCAGGTCCTCGGTCGTGTAGGGGAACACCTTGAAGCCGGAGTCGGTGAGGATGCGCGCGGCTTCCACCAGGCCGAACACGTCGGGCTGGAGCGTGTCGTCCTCGCCGATCACCTCCAGCTTGATCCAGTCGGTCTCGAACACCTCGCGGGCCATCTCGGCCGTCGTCACCGCCTCGCGGACGCTGTGGCAGCCGGCGGTATTGGGCAGCACGCGCACGCCGAGCGAGCGGATCAGCTCCCAGAAGCCCTGGCCCGCGCGCGCCGCGCCGGACTCGCGCCGGAGCGACACCGTGACGACCTCCGCGCCGGACGCGCGGATCGCCTCGCCCAGCACCGCCGGGGAGGGATATTGCGCCGTGCCCAGGAACAGGCGCGACGAAGGCTCGAAACCGTAGAAGTCCAAGGCCGGTCAGCCTCCCTGCATCGGCGCCACGACCTCCACCGCGTCGCCGTCGGAAAGCGGCGCCGCCGCCCTCAGCCCCTTCGGCAGGAAAGTGCCGTTGAGCGCCGTCGCCACCACGGCCCCGTTATAGCCCTTTTCGTCGAGAAGGTCGGCAAGGGTCGCGGCCTCCGTGGACACGGGCTCCCCGTTGAGTTCGATGCGGACCGTCATGGCGCCGCTCCTTCGCCGAGCACGATGTCCGCCGCCCTGGCCGCCATCGCAGGCGCGAGCAGGAAACCGTGGCGGTAGAGGCCGTTTACATGGAGCCGCCGGCCGTTGCGGACAACCCGGGGCAGGTTGTCGGGGAAGGCCGGGCGCGCATCGGTGCCGATCTCGACCACCTCGGCCTCGCCGAAAGCCGGGTGCAGCGCATAGACGGCGCTCAGGAGCTCCACCATGGACCGCGCCGTGATGCGCTTGCGCTCGTCGTTCTCGATGGTGGTCGCGCCCAGCATGAACATGCCGTCGCCGCGCGGCACGAGATAGATCGGGATGCGGGGATGGATGAGGCGGATCGTGCGGGTCAGCCCGACTTCCGGGCTCAGTATGTAGAGCATCTCGCCCTTCACGCCGCGCAACTCCGGCAGGTCGTCGGCCGCGGCGAGGCCCCGGCAGTCCACGGTCCACTCCGCCTCCGGAACGGTCTCCTCGCCGTAGCGCACCTCGACACCCGCCGCCTCCAGCTTTTCGACCAGCGCCGAAAGCGCCCGGCGCGGGTCCAGATGGGCCTCCTCGCGGAAAAACAGCGCGCGCGCGAACCGCCCTTCAAGCGCCGGTTCCAACTCGTCGATGCCTTCCCGGTCGAGCCAGTCATAGTTCTCCGTGCGCCGGGCGAAGCGCCGAAGCTCGCCGCTGTCGCGGGCGGGCGCGATCACCAGGCTGCCGCGCCGGACCACGCCCGGCACCCGCGCGGCCCAGAAGTCCGCCGCGCCCATGCCCAGCGCCACGACTTCCGCCTCGGCGTTCTCCCGCTCGCACCAGGGCGCCAGCATGCCGCCGGCATACCAGGAGCACTGGTCGGGCCCGAGGCCGGGGCTGCGGTCCACCACCGCGACCTCCGCGCCGCGCTCGGCCAGCACGGCGGCGACCGTCAGGCCCGCTACGCCGGCCCCGATGACGGCAACGCTCGTCATGCCGCGCGGTATCTTGCCGCGAAGGCCTCGTCGATGGTGACGCCGAGGCCCGGCCGGTCCGGAATCTCCAGCATCCCGTCCACGACGGTGAAATCCTCCACCGCAAGCTCGTGCAGCATCGGGTTTGCGCCGAGGGAATACTCCACGATGAAGCCGCTGGTCGCCGCCGCCAGCACGTGCAGCCCGGCGGCGAAGGTGCAGGCGCCGCCCCAGAGATGCGGGGCGAAGCGGATCTGGTGCGCCGCCGCCAGCGCCTCGATGCGGATGCCTTCGGTGATGCCGCCGGCGATGGAGAGGTCCGGCTGGAAGATGTCCGCCGCGCGCAGCAGCGCCAGGTCGCGGAAGGCGAAGCGGGTGAATTCGCTCTCGCCGCTTGCGATGGGAATGTCGGTCGAGGCCCGGACTTCCGCCTGGCCCGCCTTGTCGTCGGCGGTGACGGGCTCCTCCAGCCAGCCGATATGGCAATCGGCGACCGCGCGGCAGAAGCGCTTGGCCTCCGCGACGGCGAAGGTGCCGTGGGCGTCGCAGAGGATGTCGATATCGGGCCCGAGCCCCTCGCGCGCCGCCTTCACGCGCTCGATGGAATGGGCGAGCGTGCCGTCGCCCGAGCCGACCCGCATCTTGACGGCCCTGAAGCCGCCCCGGTCGAGGAAGCCCTGCAACTCGGCGACGATGCCCGCGGTCGGCGCCCAGCCGCCCGAGGCGTAGGCCGGCATGGCGGCGTGGCGGCGCCCGCCGATCAGCTGCCAGACGGGCCGGCCCAGTTCCTTGCCGAGAATGTCCCAGAGCGCCATGTCGATGCCGGAGATCGCCGAGACCGTGAGCCCGCGCCGGCCCAGCACCGGGAACACATGGCCGCGCGAGATTGCATAGTGCGCGCGGCTGCCGTTGTACATCACGTCCCAGAGGCGGGAGATGTCGCGCGGGTCCTCGCCGGTCAGCAGCGGCCCGAGCTCCCGCTCGACGCAGGCGGCGAGCGCGAGGTTGTTGCCGGCCGAGCCCACCGCCGCCTTCGCCTCGCCGAAGCCGGTGATGCCGGCGTCGGTTTCCACGCGCACCAGGGTCGAGTCGAAGGCGCGCGTCACGCCGAAATCGCTGCGGTGCTGCCGCTCTTCCGGAATCGGCACATGCAGCCAGTCCGCCCGCACCTTCGTGATTTTCATGCGTTCGCCCTTCCGGTCTCCGCCGCATAGGTTTCGCAGAGCGAAGCGGCTTCGTCGAGTGTCGCCGCCACGCCGAACACGTAACGGTCGGGCCTGAGCAGCGCCGCCGCGAGGCCGTGCGCGCCCAGCCACTCCGCCCCGGCCGCCACCGCCGGGACGCCGCAGCTCTCCACCGCCGCCGGCTCGCGGAGCAGCAGGACCGGACCGGGGCCTGCTGCATCATCGAGGCGCCGGCCGTCGGCGAGGCGCGGCTGCGGCCCCGGCCGGCCGGCGAGCGGGCCCCCGCCCCGGTGCAGCCCCGGACCGAGGCGCGGGCGGATCGACTCCATCCGGTCCGTGCCCTCGCCCCGCGCGGCGGCGGCGCTCACCATGTCCTCCGTGCCCGTCGCATTCAGCAGCCGGCCCATGCGCACCGCAAGCTCCACATAGTCGCGCACATGGGGCATGCGTTCGCTCGCATAGCTGTCCAGCAGGGCCTCCGGCGCGCCCTGTTGCAGGACGGCCGCGAGCTTCCAGGCGAGATTGGCGGCGTCGCGGATGCCGGCGCACATGCCCTGTCCCATGAAGGGCGGCGTCTGGTGCGCGGCGTCGCCGGCGATGAACAGCCGGCCCCGCCGCCAGCGGCGCGCAACCGTGGCGTGGAAGGTGTAGATGACGGCGCGCTCGATCTCCGCGTCCTCGGGGCCGATCCAGCGGGCCAGCAGCCGCCAGACCGTCTCCGGATCGTCGCCCTCGCCGTCCTCGACCCGGATTTCCCAGCGCCGGCGGTTGCCGGTAGTGCGCACATAGGTCGCGGGCCTCACGGGATCGCAGAACTGGCGGGTGTAGTCGCCGAGGTCGGGGCGCGGACGCTTCAGCAACAGGTCGATCACCAGCCAGCGCTCATGGAAGCCCAGGTCCTCGCTGCCGCCGCCGATGGCCGCGCGCACGCCCGACCGCGCCCCGTCGCAGCCGACGACATAGCGCGCATCCAGCGCCTCCGGGTCCCCGACTTCATGGCCCGTGTGGACCCGGACTCCGGGAAACCGCTCGAGCCCGCCCCGCAACACGCCTTCCAGCGTCGGCTGGTGGAAGCGGTAGCTCTCATGCCAGCCCTGCGGCCCCTCTTCCATGCGCCGCGACCAGTCGAGCATCACGCGCCCCTCGCCGTCGACGAACAGGGTGCCGGGCGAGACATGCGTGCCCGCCGCAATCTCCCCGGCGAGGCCGACCGCCTGGAAGACGCGCATCACCTCGTCGTCGAAATGCACCGCGCGCGGCAGCGCGTAAGGACTCCGGTCGCGCTCGAAGACATCGACCCTGAGGCCGAGGCGGCCCAGCAGGTTGGCGAGCGTGGCGCCCACGGGGCCCAGCCCGACGATGGCGATGTCTGCGCTGGTCATGCTTGTCCGGTGGCGGCGGGAGCGGCAGACTCGCACGAGTCCCCGTCCAAGGAGAAGCCGAGGAATGGCGAAGCTGCGCGACATGATTGCCGGCCCGGAGCCCGTGCTGGCACCGCTGGTGCTGAACCCGCTTATGGCGAAGCTGGCGGAGAATGCCGGTTTCCGCGCGCTCTATCTCGGCGGCGGCGCGACCGGTTATCTGAAGATCTACCTGGAAGCCACGCTGACGGTCACCGAAATGTGCCAGGCGGCCATCGAGATCGGCGCGGCGACGCCGCTGCCGCTCATCTTCGACGCCGCCGCCGGCTTCGGCGACCCGATGCACATGCGCCGGACCATCGCCATGAGCGAGGCGGCCGGGTTCCAGGCCATCGAGATCGAGGACCAGTGGCTGCCGAAGCGCGCCCACCACCATGTCGGGCTGGAGCACATGGTGGACAAGGAGATCATGGCGGCAAAGGTCGCCGAAGCGGTCCGGGCCCGGCGCGGCGAGGACCTGCTGATCGTCGCGCGCACCAATGCCGTGCGCGCCTCCAACATGGACGACGCGCTGGTCCGGGTCGAAGCCTACCGGGCCGCCGGGGCCGACCTGCTGCTGCTCTCGCCGCGCAATGCCGAGGAGGCGCGCTTCATCGCCGAACGCCTCGGCGGGCCGCTCATGTATCTCGCGAGCCCCGGCGGCATGGCCGATATCGGCATCCCCGCGCAGGAAATGGCGGACATGGGCTGGAAGATCATCGCCGACCCGCAGACGCAGTTCCTCGCCCTCTATGAGAGGTCGAAGGCGCTCTACCGCGAAATGGCGGCCTCCTTCGCCTCCACGGCCCACACGCCCGAAGGCTGGCGCGCGCTCCAGGACGAGTTGCATGACGACATCGACCTGGAGGTGCTGCTGGATATCGAGCGGCGCACGGTGGAGACGGGGTAGGTTCGGCCGAACGCCCCACCCCGCCGTCAGGGGCGGGCGGCCGCCCCCCGCAGCAGTTCTCCCGAACGCGCGCCCGTGGGCTCGCCGCCGCGGAGCGTGACCGCGCCGTTCACCACCGTCGCCGCGATGCCGTCCGCCTTCTGCACCAGGCGGCGCGCGCCGCCGGGCAGGTCGGTCTCGACCGTCGGCAGGCAGGGGTTTATGCCGTCCTCGTCGAAGACGACGATGTCGGCGGCATGGCCGGCGCGCAGCAGGCCCCGGTCGTGCATGTCCCAGGCGGCGGCGTTCTCGAAGGTGAGCATCCGCACCGCCTCCTCCAGGGTGAAGGCCTGCTTCTCGCGCACCCAGTAGCTCAACAGGTGCGTCTGGAGCGAGGAGCCCATCTCCTGGCAGACATGGGCGCCGGAGTCGGAGAAGGTCGCGAGCGTGCGCGGGTTCTTCAGCATTTCGCGCACTTCCAGCGGCTTCTCGTTGACCAGCGGCTGCACGAACATCAGGTCCTCGTTTTCCGCCATCAGGTCGAGCATGACCTCGACGGGATTGCGCCCGGAGCCCTCGGCAAGGTCCGCGACGCTCGGGTCGTCCCACTTCACGTCGAACATCGGAAACAGGTTGGCGTAGTCCGGCTTGCGCGGGTCGGTGGTGGCCGCGCCGCCGCCCTGGAACTCCGTGCCCTTGGGCTTCATCCCGGCTTCGGCGGCGACCAGCCCGGCGCGCACCTCCGGGTCGCGGAAGCGGGCCTTCTGCTCCTCGACCGGCAGGCTGCGGATCTCGTTCCAGACCGGCAGCGCGTCGAAGGGCAGGTAGGACTTCATCGAGAACAGCGCGTTGATCGACCGCGTGGTGGCCTGCCCGAACACGCGCCCGCCCTCGGCCGCGACCCGGTCCATCCACTCGAACTGGTAGGTGTAGGGGTTGGGGTTGTCGCCCTGGCTCGACGAGAGCGCGCCCAGCATGAGCGGGCGGCGGCTGGAGACGGCGATCCGGCCGAGCTCCTCGTAGCACGCCTTCTGCGCCGCGCCGCCGGACACGTCCGGCCCGACCTGGAAGATGCCGGCATTGAGCTCGGCCATGGCGTTCACCAGATGCGCGATCTCCGACCAGGCGGCGATGCGGCTCGCGACCGGCCCGCCGTCCGGGCGGATATGGGTGTTGGCCCGCGAGGAGGAGAAGCCCATCGCGCCGACCCTGAGCGCCTCCTGCACCAGCTGCGCCATGAGCTTCAGGTCGTCCTCATTCGCTTCCTGGTCCAGTGCGCGGTCGCCCATCGCATACATGCGCAGCGCCGAGTGGCCGATATAGGCGGCGTAGTTGATGCCCTTGGGGAACGAGTCGACGGCTGCGAGATATTCAGGGAAGGTCTCCCAGTTCCAGTCGATGCCGGCGACCATGGCTTCCTTGGGAATGTCCTCGACCGCTTCCAGGCACTCGGCGTACCACTCCCGCGCCTCCGGCTTGCAGGGCGCCAGCGCAAAGCCGCAATTGCCCATCACCACCGTGGTCACGCCGTGCCAGCAGGAGCAGCTTCCGAGCGGGTCCCAGGCCACCTGCGCGTCCATGTGGGTGTGGCCGTCGATGAAGCCGGGCGCGACGACCATGCCCTCGGCGTCGATGACTTCCCCGGCGGGGCTGCTTATGCGCCCGATCTCGGCGATCCGCCCCTGCTTCACGCCGACATCGGCCCGGTAGCGGGGCATGCCGGATCCATCGACCACTGTGCCGTTGCGGATGAGAAGATCGAAAGACATGGCGCGCTACCCCGAAGGCTGTTTCAGACGAAAGGACCGTAACAGCCCCGGAATGCTGCGACAATCAGGACCGGAAGGCCCCTTTTCTTCCTGTCCGGGCTACCGCATGCACACATCTTGTCCCGGCTCGCATCCGGTGCGCCGGCCGGCCCGCCCGCGCCCCTTTCCTCGGCCCCGCACCCCGCTTGCCCCCGCGAAAGCGGGGGTCACCCCGGCCCCCGAGCCGGGGTCCATCC